>JACQGL010000181.1 GCA_016199525.1 Armatimonadota bacterium | reverse complement strand
CAACCACTTCCCCGCTACGTAGGGGACTGAAAGACGCCACCGGTGGAAGGATGCGGGGGTCTGGACTGAGTAACAACCACTTCCCCGCTGCGTAGGGGACTGAAAGTCAAGAAGAAAGAAAGCGTTCCTTCTACATGCAGAAGTAACAACCACTGGTCCTTCCGCTCCGTGGTCCCGATAGCTTTCGGGACCACGGAGCGCCTGTGCGGGCGATCCACAAGATCCCGACGCCAGTCGGGACCCGCCGGTGATCCTGGTAGGGTCGGCCTTGCTTCCCCGCAGAAGAGGGCAAGAGCGGGGCGATCCGCTGCCACTGTTCATCGGTGAGCTCATAGCGGCGTATGGCATTCCTCCTCCACGGAGGAACTTACCCACCGCCACTGACCTTTACCAGACACGCCCTGGCCCGGCAGCACCAGGCACTGCCGGCCGACGTGGCGGCCTACCAGGTTACCGACGTTCTACTCAACCTGCGCCGCGAGGTAGTTCTGGATGCCTATCTGCTCGATCTGATCCAGCTGTGTCTCCAGCCAGTCGACGTGCTCCTCCTCGTCTTTCAGAATGGACTCCAGCAGTTCCCGCGTCCCGTTGTCCCCCATCTCAGCGGCCACGCGAACGTCGTCATTGTACGCCTTTACCGCCGCTTCTTCAGCCGCCAGGTCAGTCTGGTACTGCCCCACGACATCGGAGCCGATGTGAACCTCACCCAACGGGCCGACGACAGGCCGTTCTTCCAGAAAGAGGATGCGCTGGATGAGCTTCTCAGCGTGCTTCATCTCCTGGATGGCCCGCTTCTCAACCGCCTTGTGGAGGCGGTCGTAGCCCCAGTTGGCGCACATCTCGGAATGCACTATGTACTGGTTGATGCCTGCCAGCTCCTCGCTAAGGCGGGAGTTCAGTCGCGCGATGATCTCTTCACAGCCCTTCATACTTTGCCTCCTCGGCTTCTCCTCATTCCGCAGTATACTCACCCAGGGATTGTATGCCGAGGTAGCCCATTCCTTCGGGCGGGCGCCCTCACCCGCCCGTGATCCGGAAACCCAGCCACCCTGGGGCCGGTTCGGCAGCGCCCGTGCTGCCACACATGCACAGTGCACAGGTGGCAGGATCTGCTGCATCCGATTCATCTGCGCCAGCCGCGCCACCCGGTCGTTCCAGCAAGCCGCACAGGCGCGGAAGCGGTCGATATCCCACAGGTCCAGGAGCACGCGGCCGCGCTGCAGGGCTAAGCCGTACTCGGACGCCGGCTCGATACTGGCCAGCGACGGCGGCGCAAACTCCCCGCGCGCCTGTAGAGCCTCCAGTGCCCCGTTGCCGCCGCGCGTAGGAATGAGCGAACAGACCACCGCCCCGCGGTCGAAGGCGAAGTCGAGCGATCGGCACGCCCACTCCAGCCCTTCGGCCTCCGTCATGAACGGCGGCCGGACGAGGATGAAGGCGCGCAGGTCCACGTCGTGCCGGGCCAGGTACTCCGCGGCGGCGCGGAAACCGTCCCGCGTCATCCGTTTGTTCAGGCGCGCCAGCACCGCAGGATGGGCTGTCTCCAGCCCTATGGCGACCTCCAACCGGCTGGAAAGGAGGTCTTGAAACCGCCGGCACCGCTCGCCGATGAGCGCCGGGTGGGCCTCCACGATGACGCGTTCGAATCCGCCCACCAGCCGCGCGATCTCCGCGTCGTCCTCCGGCGGGATGGCTCGGGGATCGAAGAAGCTGCCCGCGTTGTAGAGCTTCACCCAGCGGGCAGCGGGCAGCCGGTCCAGCGCATAGAGGATCTGCGCTGGGATCGCCCCGGGCGGAACCGTATCATCCAGCGTGTTCCGCCACAGATCGCACATCAGGCAGCGAAAGGGGCACTCCCGGTTCGCCAGGAGGATCGTGGCTACGTCTACCACCGCGCCGGTGCCATCCGGTTCCTGTTCGAGGAAGTAACCTACCGGCCGCCAGGGATCGACAGGGTTCTTCGGCGGCCGCCGGTTGCGGATCCAGCGATCCCGCTGGCGAGGAGCGACAGGATACTCCGGGATCACCGCTGCCTCCCGGTCACGGCGCCCGGGAGACGAGCGCGCCGGGCACGGCATTGCCGGAACGGCGCTCCGCGTCGCTGTTCCAGGCTTCGCGCAGCCGCTCTTCCCACTGCCGCAGCCAGACCTGGCGGCACCACACCTTACTCACCCGCCACTTGCGGTACGGATCGCCGCCCACGCCCTCCTGGAACCGGCGCTTGGGCCGCACCGGCATCTCCTCCCCGGTGACGGCCCGCACGCCCGCTTTCACGACCTCGCCCTTGAGGGCGTAAAGCCGGTTCACTTCGCCGCGCACCAGCGTCTCGAAGGGGATCGCCAGAGCGGCAGCGACCACGCTGCGCACCGTAAAGGGCGAGAACGCCGCGAACCCGTAGCGGCGGGCGGGAGCGTAGGTGCGCACGTAGGAGCGAGAGAGGCCGCCGGAGCAGGTGAGGCTGTGCCTGATGGCGTCCACGCCCCAGCCTTCGTGGTATAGCAGCGGGTTCTTGAGCACGCTGGAAAGGGTCAGATCGGAATCTTCCAGCGGGTAGGACTTCAGGTTCTCGTCCCCGCCGTCGCCGTCCAGCAGGTAGCGGAGGGTGGGATAGCGTTCGTGGATGCCGCGCAGCAGGCAGAGACCGGCCGCCGCGCACTCGACGTCCAGAGGATGGTAGTCCTCGATCGTGCGGATGGCTTCCACCAGATCCAGCGGGCGCGGCGTGGGCCGGATCGCCTCCCACTGCTCTGCGAACCCGAGCGCATGAGCGGTAGCCTCGGCCTGAGCCGCGTCTTCGCCAGCTCCCAGGTCGAGGGTGAAGGCACGCAGCTGCCGTCCATCGCGGCCGAGCCGCCGCAGCGCGTGGCGTGCGAGCAGGAAGACGGCCGTGCTGTCGATACCGCCCGAGAAAGAGACCGCCATCGGCTCTGCCTCGGGCACATCAGCCAGCCATCGGGCCAGCGCCTCCAGCGTGGCGCGGGCGTAGGCCTCGCCCATAGCCTCGATGTCCGCCGGCGCCTGGCCGATGGAGGGCTCGAAGAAGCGCCGGTAGCGCGGGTTTGGATCGGGGCAGCCGATCTGGTCGATCTCTACCAGATAGTGCGCGGGGATCATGCGTGTGTAGAGCGGGTCGAACTGCCACCCGATCTTTCGCTCCTGGCACCACCGGTAGAGAGTGTCGATTCGGTCCGCGACGATCAGAAACGGCCCGTGGAACAGCTTGGCGACGAAGTAGCGCAGCGGGATCCCGATGGTGCGGGCCAGGCGCACCGTCTGCCTGTCCCGCGCCACGACGGCGAAGTGGCCGTCGGTGCGCGCCAGAGAAGCCGTGTCGTCTGCGCACACCCACCCCTGGACCTCCTCCAGCACCGCCCCCGTAAGGCCAGACGCCTGCGGGCCGATAAGGTCTTCCAGTCGTTCCACACCGGTGAGCATCGAGCACCTCCGCAGTTGGGGGAGAGGAATAGCACGCTTTCCTGAGAATACGTGCTTCCTGCCCTGGCGGGGTTCCCAGCCCGCGCCGACAGGTGGAGCAAGACGTTCGATAGACAGAGAACCATCCCCAAGGCTGACGCACGGAATCAGCCGCGATGCCGGGCGAGAAGCACCGCTCCGTGGCCTCTCCTCCTACCGCGGGTCATTTCCCCTGGTAGTGCCGCGGCGCAATGCCGCCAGGAAGTGGCCGTAGAGGGGTACGAGAGGCAGGCTCGCCCGCCTCACGGTATAGATGCCGCGGCACAGATCGAGCCCCGCTACCGGCCGCGTGACGAGCGCACCCGCCTGCAGCTCCAGCTCCACCGCGTACTGGGAGAGGAACGAAATCCCCAACCCCGCGCCTACAGCCTTCTTCACCGCTTCCGTGCTCCCCAGCTCCATCACCACCCGGGGTCGGAACTGGCGCCCGGCCAGCGCGCGCTCCAGCACCTCACGGGTGCTCGAGCCAGGTGGGCGCAGCACGAACGGCTCGCCGGCGAGCGCTGCCAGATCCACATGCGGGCGGGTCGCCAGGGGATGGGACGGCGCGAGGATGAGCGCCAGCGTGTCCTGCACGTAGGGCTCCGCAATGAGCGCGGCCGGGAACTGGGCCTCACCCACTACGGCCAGGTCGACCTCGCCTGCGATCAGCCTGTCCAGCACCTCACGCGTGGCCCCGATCTGCAGCACCACCTCCACCCCCGGGTGCGCTTGCCGGAAAGCCCCCAGCGGCCCGGGAAGCAGGTAGGTGCCCGGGGTGTTGCTGGCGCCGATGGACAGCCTGCCCAACTCCGCCTCGTGGAGCCCGGCCAGGGCCCGCTCCGCATCCGCCAGTTCCGCTATGACGCGACTGGCGTGGGCTAGGAGCGTCCTGCCTCCCTCGGTCAGGTGTACCCGGCGTCCGATCTGCTCGAAAAGAGGGGTCCTCAACTGCCGCTCCAGGTCCCGGACGCTCTTGCTGACTGCCGGTTGGGAGACGTAGAGCGCTTCGGCGGCGCGCGTAAAGCTGCCCTGGCGGGCTACCTCGGCGAACACGCGCAGATGGTGGATCGTGATGTCCATATCATAACCTAATGGTTATCCAGAGGCCAACAAAGATCTCTGGTTGATTATATCCGGCCAGGCTATCCTATATGCCGGAGGAGTAGGTACGTGGACCCATTGCTGGTGGTATGCCTGGGGCTGGGTCTGGTGGGCGGCGTGATCGCCGGCACTCTCGGGATCGGCGGCGGCATCGTGATGGCGCCGCTCCTGCTCTACGTGCCTCCCCTGGTGCACGCAGGATCGTTCGACATGCGATCTGTGGCAGGACTTACGATGTTCCAGAGCCTGGCCGCTACCGCCTCCGGGGTACTGGCCCACCGCCGGCGACGGTGTGTGGACGGCTCGCTCGTCGTTTGGCTGGGCTCGACCGCCGCCATCGCCACTTTCGTGGGGGCGTATTTATCCCGGTGGGCCTCCAGCCGGACCCTTCTGCTACTCTTTACGATGCTTGCGTTAGTGGCAGCAGTGCTGTTACTGGCCCCGGATCCGCACGCGGAGAGAGACTGGGGCGAGGAACGGCAGTGGAACCGCCGACTGGGTGTGGCCTGCCTGGCTGCGGTAGGGCTGCTGGGCGGCCTGGTGGGCCAGAGCGGGGCGTTCATCATCGTGCCGATCCTGCTGCGTGTTTTGAAGATCCCAACGCGTGTGGCGCTGGGAAGCTCGCTCGGCATCGTGTTCCTGGCCGCGCTGGCCGGCGTGGCCGGAAAGGCGGCCACGGCCCAGATTCCCCCCGGGCCCGCTCTCGGGCTGGCCGCCGGCGCGGTCATCGGGGGACAGGTCGGGGCGTTGATCAGCCATCGGCTGCCAACAGCGGCGCTCCGCACCGGACTGGCAGTCCTGGTTCTGGGTACTGCCGTCAGGATTTGGGCGGATCTCCTCACCCACGGCTAAATGCCCGCGGGAGGCGAAGATGCGGGAACGTATCGTGGGATTTGCCATCAAGCGCCCGAGAGTAACACTGGCGGCGCTGGCGCTGGTGACGCTCGCCTTCGGCATCCAACTCCCGAAGATGAAGTCGGACACTGACCCCAAGCACATGCTGCCGGCGACCTCCCCGGTGCGCGTCTACAACGACAAGATGGAGGCCTGGTTCGGGCTGCATGCCAACGTGATCGTCCTCGGCATTGTGAACCGTGACGGCGTGCTGAACCCCGCTACCCTGGAGCGGGTGGCCCGCATCACCGATCAAGTCCTCCGCATCCAGGGCGTCATCGCCCGCGACGTGGCCTCCTTCACGACCAGCGACGACGTGCTCGCGCGGGGGGACAGCCTCTACGCCCGGCACTTGATGGAGGAAGTGCCGCGGACCCCGGCGCAACTCGCTGCGTTCCGCAAGGCCCTCTACGAGAACCCGATGCTCGTGGAGCGGCTGATCTCGAAGGATGGCACCGCCACCGCCATCTATATCCCGATCGAGGCGACGGCCAACGGTAGGGAGATCGCGGACCGCATCCGCGCCGTCATCGCCACGGAGCACGGTCCTGAACGCTACTATTTGGCCGGCGACCCGGTGGCTCGGGACACCTTTGGGGCGGAGATGTTCCGGCAGATGGCCCTCTTCTCTCCCATCGCAGGATTGGTGATGTTCCTCGCCCTGCTACTGATGTTCCGCAGCCTGACGGTGGTGGGCACATATATGGCGGTGGCCATGGCGAGTGTGATCTGGAGTATGGGGGCGCTGATCGGGCTCGGCTTGCCGGTGCATATCATGTCCTCCATGATCCCGGTCTTCCTGATGGCGATCTCCACGGACACCGTCCATATTTTCAACGAGTTCTTCTTCCGCTTCCCGGAGACCCAGGAGAAGCGGTCCGCGATCCTCCAGACCATGCGGGTGGTCGCCTCCCCCGTGATTCTCACGGACCTGACCACCGCTGCTGGCTTCGCCTCTCTAGCCGCCGGTCACATCATCCCGGTACGGGTCTTCGGCCTTTTCGTGGCTTTCGGCACCCTCGCCATCCTGCTCATGTCCTTTACCCTGGTACCCGCAGTGATGGCACTGATGAAGGAGGAGAAACTTAGCGGGCTTCTTGGCAAGGAGGAACGCACCCAGGGCCCCACTGTGCGCTGGCTGCAGTCCTTGGGACGGGTTGCCATCCACGGCCACCGGGCGGTGATGGCAGGGGGGCTGATCCTGGTGGTGCTGGCAATCTGGGGCATCACCCTCATCCGCGTGAACAACAACATGGTCACTTGGTTCAAGCCCCACAGTGAGCTCCGTGAGGCGGACCGGATCATGAACGACTTGTTGGGCGGCACCGCTACCGCCTACCTGGTCGCCGTCGCCAGGGATGCAGATGCGATGAACCGCCCCGAGGTGCTGCGCTATCTGGAGGGGCTCCAGCGCGACCTGGAGGGTCTGCCAGAGGTGGGCAAGACCACTTCCCTGGCCAACCTGGTGAAGCGCATCAACCGGGTGATGCACCGGAACGACCCGCGCTTCGAGGCAATCCCCGACTCCGACCGGGCGGTTGCCCAGTATCTTCTGCTGCTCAGTATGGCCGCCAAGCCCAGCGACCTGAACAGCCTGGTGGACTACTCGGCCCAGCAGGCCAACATCTGGTTACAGCTTAAGACCTGGGATGCGGTGGCGATGGGGGCGGTGATGGATCGCGTCGGGGCTTATACCAGAACCCACCCCCTGCCCGGGGTCGAGTTCAAGCCGGCCGGGATCGCCTACTTCAACAAGGTGTGGAACGACGAAGTGCTCTGGGGGATGGTGCACGGGTTCCTGCTTTCCCTGGTGCTGGTTTTCTTTCTTATGGTGGCGGATTTCCGCTCCCTGCGCTGGGGTGCGGTCGCCTTCATCCCCCTGATCTTCACCATTCTGCTCATTTATGGGTTCGTGGGCTTTGTGGGCAAGGACTTTGACATGCCCATCTCGGTGCTTTCCACCCTTTCCCTGGGGCTGGCGGTGGATTTCGCGATCCATTTCGTGCGGCGCTTCCAGCAGCGCTACCGGCAGGACCCGGACCTGGAGCGCGCTCTGCTGTGGACGGTGGTGCGGCCCGGGCGGGGCATTGTGCGCAACGCGGGGCTCTTCGCGCTGGGCTTCTCCGTGATGGTCTTCGCCGATCTCACCCCTTACATCACGGTGGGAGCCTTCGTCGCCGCCATCATGCTGCTGTCGTCCGTGGCTACGTTACTCTACTTGCCGGCCCTGGTGAGGATGTTTCCCTCACTCGCACGCAGTCCCACCCCTGGAGACAGCCCGCCGCTTCCAGCGGTGAGCAATCAACCAGGTGTCGAAAACCCGTCGCCAAGAGCAAATCGCTGAAGCCTGCCTGATTCGGGAGGTAAGTTGACATGACAAAACGTGCCGCCATCGCCATCGCTGTGGTGATCGCCGCTGCCCTCACCCCCAGCCCCTCCGGAGCCGTGGAGCTGTCCGGCCTGGAGATCATGACGCGCGTCGAGCAACGGGAGATTGGCAAGGACGAGCGATCCCAGGTGACGCTGACGCTCATCACCAAAGAGGGACAGCGGCGTGAGCGAAAGCTCCTCCTCCAGCGCCAGGGGAAGGCCGACCGCAAGAAGGTGCTGATCCACTTCCTGTCCCCGGCGGACGTGCGAGGCGTAGGTTTCCTGGTGTGGCGGCATCCCGGCAAGGACGATGACCGCTGGCTCTTTCTGCCCGCCCTCAACATGGTGCGCCGCATCGCCGCTGCCGACAAGCGTAGTAGTTTCGTGGGCTCGGACTTCGTCTACGAAGACGTGGCTGGCCGTGATGTGGGCCAGGACACCCATACCCTTCTGCGCAGCGAGGCACTGGGCGGCCAAGATTGCTACGTAGTGAAGAGTGTGCCCAAAGACAATCGCTCGGCGGAGTTTTCCTCCAAGCTGTCGTGGGTGCGCAAGGACAACTTCGTGGTGATCCAGGAACGCTACGCCGACAAGCGGGGCGAGGACCTCAAGCTGTTCACCGTGGACCGACTGGAGGTCATCCAGGGCATCCCCACGGTCCGCAAGATGACCATGCGCAATCTCCAGACTGGCCACCGCTCCGAGGTGACCTACGACCAGGTCCAATACAATCTGGGGCTGAAGGACGAGGTCTTCACGGAGCGCTATCTGGCGAGGCCACCCGCATGAGAACAAGGGCCGCCCTGGTTTGCACACTTGCGCTCGCTCTTTCGCCAGGCCGTGGCTTCGCGGAGGCGCCGGGAGAGCCTCCCGTGCCGTCGGCTGCCAGACAGACCCCGAAGGAGGCCGTGGCGGATGCCGAGGGTACCCCAGAGAAGAAGCCCTCGTTGCTGATCCACGGCTTCCTTCAGCAGAACTCCAGCCTGCGGGCCACCCGCCCGGTGCAACTGCTCAAGGTGGAGAGCCGCCTGCAGCTTGATCTCTCCCAAAAGGCGCCGCGATGGGGGTTTCTCGCCAAGACGGACTTCGTCTACGACCCTGCGGCCGTCCAGGGCAGCAGTGCCCACGTGGACCTGCGGGAGGGCTATCTTACCTGGCATGGCCGCAGCCTTGACTTGCGGATTGGGAAGCAAATCATCACCTGGGGAGTCGGGGATCTGATCTTCCTCACCGACCTCTTCCCCAAGGACTGGGTCTCCTTCATCACCGGCGCGCCCATCGAGTACCTAAAGAAAGGCTCCACTGCGGTGAAGGCCAACTATTACCTGGACGACTGGTCGCTGGAGGCCATTTTCATCCCGACCTTCCAGCGGGACACTTTCCCCATCGGAGAGAAGCTGACTCACTTCGTACCCTTCCCCGAGGCCACGGCGAGCCGGCTCGTCCTCCCCCCGAGAACACTTGCCAACGCGGAACTGGCCCTGCGCGCGTCGAGGATGATCGGCGGCTACAGCACCTCGCTTTATCTGTTCCGGGGGACCGACCCCATGCCGTCCTTCCATTTCGATCCCGCGACCACGACGGTGACGGTGCGGCCCCACCGCCTGAACATGGTTGGGGCCAGCGCGCAAGGGGACCTGCGGGGGACTCTGCTCAGCGGCGAGTTTGCCTACTATGACACCGAGGACTCGGCCGGCACAGACCCGGAGATCGCCAATCCCTCGCTCAATCTATTGCTGGCGGCCGAGCGGGTGCTGCGAGACAAGCGCACCGCCTCCGTGCAGCTCTTCTTCGGCGATATGCTGCACCACGGACGCTATGAGGCCAGCCTCCCCACGGGCTTCCCCAGGCAGCGGCAACTGCGTAAGACCGTCACGCTCCGCCTACGAGACTCACTGCGGCGGGACACCTTCCGGCCCACCGTCTTCCTGCTCTACAACCTGGACGACCAGGATTTCTTCGTGAAGGCCGAGTATGAGCAAGACCTGACGCCGGGCACCTGGTACGCCCTCGGCGTCAATCTCTTCGGCGGCAAGTTCCGGCACACGCTGTATGGCCAGTTCCGTGGGAACGAGAACATCTATTTCACGCTGCGGCGGGCGTTCTGATCGAGAGAGTAGCGTCTGCGAGAGTTCAAGCACGGGAGATATGGAAATGAAACCCTTTGCGGTAGCGATCGCGGTCCTGGGAGTGATGGCCATGGCGGCCCCACTGCGGGCTTACCCTCCCGCAGTCGGCATCTTGGGCAACTCGAAGACGTGCCTGTCCTGCCATGTCAACAACGGCCCCTGGACGGACGGGGCAAAGACCCTTATCGACATCCTCGACAAGGAGAGCGGCCAGTCCCTGCGCCAGGCGGACGGGAGTTTCCTAATCGAGGCGAAGCGGGGACAGACGCGCACCGTCTTGACGGTGATCGGGCGGGCGAAGGGGGACACGGCGACTCCTCCCTACCGGAATGCCTGGCTTTACATCGATCCGATGCAGATCGAGACCTCGTCCCTTGCCAAGTTCGCGCCTGGCTGGGCGGTGAACCTGCCCATGTCCTGCCGCATTGTCGGCGACACGGTGAAAGGGTACGAGGGGGCGACCATTACCGCCCTACCCATGACCATCCGGCCCTTGGACGACGCGCGTGACGCTACCATCGTGCTTCAAGTCATGCTCACCCGCGGGGAGTCCGTGAAAGGCAAGCCCAAGGAAGGCATGCTCGGCAACTACTTTGAGCGGTCCGTACGTCTCAAGGTGCTCAATTAACAGAAGGGGGATGAATACGGTGACTACGATGCGACTGACCGAAACCGTCCGCTGCGGTGGGTGAGCGTCCAAAGCGTCCTCACTGGACCTGGCCCACGTGCTGGGCCACCTGCCTAAAGTGACAAGCGAGCGAGTGCTCATCGGCCCGGAGACATCCGACGACGCGGGCGTCTATCTGCTGGACGAGGAGCGCGCGCTGATCCAGACGCTCGACTTTTTCACCCCCATTGTGGACGACCCGTTCGAGTATGGCCAGATCGCGGCGGCGAACTCGCTGAGCGACATCTATGCGATGGGCGGGGT
>JACQGL010000190.1 GCA_016199525.1 Armatimonadota bacterium | reverse complement strand
TCCCGAAAGCTTTCGGGACCCGAGCGGAAGGACCAGAAGTGGGCGCGCGCCAGGCGAGATAGTGATGGGGGTCGGCCGCCGCGCTTTGATCGGGAGAAGTACCGGCTGCGCAACCTGGCGGAACGGTGTGTGAACCGGCTCGAGCAGTGGCGAAGAGTGGCAACTCGCCCCTACGGGCGGGCGTATGCCCGCTACGAGAAGCGAGCCTTGAACTACGCCGTCCCGAAAGCTTTCGGGACCGCAATAATGGTCTGGGTTCGCTCATAGTTGCCAGATACGCCCTAATACGCGCTCCATTTCCTGGCCTAACTCCTCGACGGCCGGCTCGATCTGATCGAGGGTCGCCTTGTTGTCAGGCCAGCATTGCTCCAGGAGTCTGCGGTAGCGTTCAACGAGCGCATCGATATGGCGTTGGCGGTCGGATGTGAACATGGCGAACCTCCGGAAGGGGATTCGTCCCCAAGCGAAGGTTCGCTGCCCTCACCAGGAGTTCTTGCCAAGCGACTCAAGGCACACTTGCTTGCCATGAATGATACTCGCCTCAGGAAGGATATGAGGCGGTCACGGCGCCAATCTTCTAATGGGTAGCTTCGTCGACGAACTCCCTGCGGCCTTGTGGGGCGTTCGCGCTTTTTCCTCGTTTGGGTCTCTCCTACTTGTGGTCGATCGAGAGGCGTGCATGGAGCGTTCGATCAGGCGGTTTCTGGATGGTCGCGTCTTGTTAGTTACCGGGGCCACTGGCTTCCTCGGCAAAGCCGTTATCGAAAAGATACTCCGGTGCTGTCCCGAGGTCGGCCAGATTTTCTTGCTCATCCGTCCCAAGTCTGGATGCGTCTCCCCGGAAAGCTCAGTCGTCACCCGCCTCGAACGCGAGATCCTCGCCATGAGCCTGTTCGATCCCCTGCGACAGCAATTGGGGGAGCAGTTTGATCCTTTCGTCCGCGAGAAGCTGGTCGCCGTACCGGGCGACCTGTCCCTGGAGCGACTAGGGCTCTCGGACGCGTGGTGGGACCGCCTCGCCAACGAGGTGGAAGTGATCATCAACTCCGCCGCTACGGTCGTGTTCGACGAGCGACTGGACATGGCTCTGGAGTTGAATTCGTTGGGTCCGGCGCGTCTTTTGGAACTCGCACACGCGGGCCGGGCGTGTGTGTTCCTGCACGTTTCCACCGCCTATACGTGCGGGCGCCGCAGTGGTAGCGTGCCGGCAGCCCCGGTCCCCACCAGGGCGCCCGGCGAGTCGGCGAACAGCAGCCTGCCCATGTTGCCTGCCGATATTTCCGGCACCATCCAGCAGCTCCGCAAAAAGAGCCGGCAAGTCACCGCGGAGATCGAGCAGGAAGCGAATGGCAATGGCCGTGGCCGGGCCCGTCTGGACCGCCAGGTCCGACAGCGACTGGTGGACGAGGGCATGGCGTGCGCCCGCATGCATGGTTGGAACGATACCTATACCTTTACCAAGGCATTAGGGGAGCACCTGATTATCGAACGTCGTGGCACGCTACCCACGGTGATTCTGCGTCCGGCGATCATCGAAAGCAGCCTTCGGGAGCCGCTACCGGGCTGGATCGATGGCTTCCGTATGGCAGATCCCCTGATTATCGCTTATGGCCGGCGCCTCCTCAGCGCGTTCCCCGCGGATCCAAACATCGCCATAGACTTCGTGCCGCTTGACGTCGTCGTGAACGCATTACTCGGCGCGCTAATCCAGGCGGACAGCGGGAACGGCCTCCAGATTTTCCACGTGGCCACCAGTAGCGAGAACCCGCTCTCCTTCCACCGCCTCGTCGAGTACGGCCATGACTATTTCACGCGTAACCCCATGCGGGATAAGAACGACCAGCCCATCCGCGTACGACACTGGCCGTTTATGCCATTGGAACGGTTCGCCCAGGAACTCCGCCGCCGTCGCCGCCAAACCGCGGCGCTGCAAGCCATCCTTCAGAAGCTGCCGGGCACACGCAGCCTGCGAGCGCGTCTCGCAGCCGCGCAGTCGGGGTTGGATCGATTGGAGTATTACTCTCGTATCTACGGCCCTTATGTGCGCCTCAATGTACAGTTTGAGGCAGCCAATACCCGCCAGCTGTTCTGCTCACTACCTCCGGATGAGCAGGAACTCTTCCCATTCGACGTCTCCCGTATCGACTGGCGCCATTACATCCAAGACGTGCATATTCCCGGCCTGCTGCGGCACGTCCTGAAACTGGATGATGACGAAGGCCAACCAGTCATCGAAATCGAATCCACGGAGAGCCTGCGGACGATCAATGACTTGCTGGACCGCGCTGCAGCACGGTTCCCCCATGAAGTGGCGTTTCAGACACAGCGGAAGGGCGAGTGGATCCGCTTCACGTACGCGCAAGTGCGATCCCAGGCGCTCCAGATTGCCAGACAGCTGCGGGATCTCGGGGTGGCGCTCGGTGACCGGGTCATCCTCTACGCCGGGAACCAGCCGGAGTGGGGGATCGCTTACCTGGGCGCCGTGCGCCTGGGTGCCGCGGTGGTGGCGCTGGACCGACAGACGCGCTCTGCCGGCGTTCTGGGGGCGCTAGGCTTCACCGAAGCCAAGGTCATCCTCACCGAGCCCGGTTGCGCCGGTCGCCTCGGGCGGGAAGGCGCCGGACCTCCCGGCGTCCCCGTCCTCGATATCCAGGAGCTCTGCGCCCAACTGCCGCCGGAGGAAATCCCCGACGAATGGCCACCCGTACTGCCCAATACAGTCGCTTCTATCCTGTTCACCTCGGATACCACGGTAGATCCGCGCGCGGCGATGTTGACGCACGGCAATTTCATCGCCGACCTCCTCGGCGTCCTGTCGGTGATGCAATCTCTGGAGTCCGATTCGTTCCTCTCCGTGCTGCCGCTCTACCACGCGCAGGAGTTTACGGGCGGCTTCCTATCGGCTCTGTACGCCGGCGCTACCATTACCTACCTGGATAGCCTGAACTCACGCGACCTGCTCGACACCATGCGACAGACCGGTACCACGGCCCTCATTGCCGTGCCGCGTCTCCTGCAGCTGTTCCACAGCGGCATTGAAAAACAAGTATCGACCAGAGGATTACCAGCGTGGTGGCTGTTCCGCGCCACTCTGGCCTTCAGCCGTCTCATTCACCGGTTGACCGGACGTAACGCCGGTCGCTTACTGTTCAAGCGGATACACCAGCTTCTCGGCGGGCAATTGCGGGTCATCATCAGCGGCGGAGCGGCCCTGGATCCGGCGCTGTTCGATCAGCTCACGGCGCTCGGCTTCCGCGTGTGCGAAGGCTATGGCCTTACAGAAACCGCACCCATCCTCACCATCAACCCCATGCACCGGCCTCAGCGCGGATCCGTCGGCCTGCCCATCCCCGGTGTCGAGCTGCGGATCGACCGCCCGGACGCTGCCGGTATCGGCGAAATCGTCGTGCGCGGCCCCAACGTGATGCCGGGCTATTACCGAAACCCACAGGCGAACGCGCAGGTGTTCCGCGATGGCTGGTTCTACACGGGCGATCTGGGCTACCTGAGCGTCGATGGCTACCTGCACATCACCGGCCGCAAGAAAGACGTGATCGTCACGCCCGCCGGTAAGAACGTCTATCCCGCCGAGGTGGAAGCCTGCTGCGGCTCCGCCCGCTACGTGCGCGAGATGTGCGTCCTGGGTGTGCCCAACGGCGCCCGCGGCGGAGAAGAAGTCCAGGCGGTCGTGGTGCCGGATCGCGATGCTCTGCCCGCCAGCGCGGATGCAGGGATGGTGCTCCGTCTGGTCACGGCTGCAATTCAGGAACGTGCCACCGAACTGCGCAGCCATCAGCGGATTCAGAAGATCCATCTCTGGGATCGGGAGTTACCACGCACGCCCACCCTGTCGATCGATCGAGAGCGCCTTAAGGACGAATTCTGCCGGCGACTGAAAGACAGCCTGGGGACCGGTGAACTCCCAGGCGGCGATCCGGACGAAACGCCGGCGACCGCGCCGGTCGTGGCCGTCGTGGCGCGGATCCTCGGCAAGGATCCGGCTCTCCTGAGCCCCTCCAGCCGCCTGCGCGAGGATCTGGACATCGATTCGATCCTGGGCGTCGAAATCGCCGTGGCTCTGCAGGAGGCGCTCGCTGTCGAACTGGAGGACGAGTACCTGACGCGCGTGGAGACGCTGGCGGACCTGGCGAAGATGGTTGCAACCCATGCCGCACGGGAGCGGCGGCTCCCATCTCGCAAGGAGATGGCCAGCTGCGGACGGCGCACGCTGGTGTCCAATGAAGCAGCCGAATCCGCCCTGCCCCGCCACACCTGGCTGCAGAGCGCGCTGCGGCCCATTGCCTGGGGCCTGAACCAGATCGTCTTTCGCGGCTGGTTCAGGCTCAAGGTGGTGGGAAGGCAACATCTGCCCGCTTCCGGCCCGTTCCTGATCGCCGCCAATCACACCAGCCATCTCGATTACGGCGCCCTGTTCGCCGCCACCGGCGCGCCGCCCAACCGCGCCTTCGCGCTCGGAGCCAGGGACTACTTCTTCAATACGCCCTTCCGCGCGGCGCTCTTCGGAACGCTCAACGTGCTCCCCTTCGACCGATATGGGAACTTCGTGGAAAGTCTGCAGTTGTGCCGCCAGGCGCTCCAGTCCGGCAACATCCTGGTGATGTTCCCGGAAGGCACACGCTCCGTCACCGGTAAGCTGCAGCCGTTCAAGCCCGGCATCGGCATGCTGGCGTTGGAGACCGGCGTCCCGATCGTGCCCGCTTGCATCGAGGGCGCCTTTGAGGCGCTGCCGAAGGGCGCCTGCTGGCCCCGTCGCCGTCCGCTTACCATCCGCTTCGGCCCTCCGCTTCAGGTAGCGCCCTTTGAGCAGCGACGGGGCTCGGTCTCTAATCACCGGCTGTATCGTGAGATCGTAGACGACCTGCGCGTGCGGATAGAGGCGCTGCGGGACGAAGGGTGCAAACGGTAATGGGAGGGGAGCCGCGCGCCGCCGCGTTTTTCGACGTCGATGGGACGCTGGTTCAGGGAACCGTCATTCAGTACTACGTGTGGCTGGTAACCCGGTCCCTCCCCTGGCCCGCCCGCGCCCTCCGCATCGCCGCGCTGGCCACGCAATTACCCCGTTACTGGTGGCTGGATCGTCGCGGGCGCGACCACTTCCTGCGCGCCTTTTACCGGAATTATGCGGGTTACCGGCAGGCCGAGCTGGCTGCCCTGCAGGAGGCGCTCTTTCAGGAGGTGGTTCGGCCCCGCCTCCATCGGCAGGGAGAAGAGACAGTGCGCGCGCACGGCACGGCGGGACGGAAAGTCGTCATCCTGTCCGCCTCCCTGCGATTCGTGCTGGAGCCCCTCGCCCGCCACCTGGGGGCGGAGGCACTCATCTGCCAGGAGCTGGTGGCTCGGGGCGGATTCATCACCGGCGAGCTGGACGGTCCCCCGCTGAACGGCACCGAGCGGGCCCGACGCCTGCGTGAATACGCCATACACCACGGGATTGATCTATCCGCCAGTTACGCCTACGGCGACAGCGCGGGGGACATCCCGATGCTCGCCGCCGTAGGTCGCCCGGTGGCCGTTAATCCCACGGCTGCTCTGCGCCGGGAGGCAGAGCGCCGCGGTTGGCAAATCGATCGCTGGCAACCCCGGCTCCGGTAGGCCAGCCTCAGAGGCGGCGCATGCAGGCTATCCAGTACGTGAAGAGTATTCCCCGCTGGCTGACCACCCGGCTGCTCGGCAAGCGCTGGCCGGCGCTGTACACCGGCCCCACCGCCTGCATTCGTCTCGCCGAGGTGCCGGAGCCGTCGCTACCGGGACCGCGCTGGGTCCGCATCGCCACGCGGATGAGTGGTATCTGCGGCTCCGACCTTGCCGCCATTACGGCCAAGGGGACGCCCTATTTCTCGCCACTCACATCGGCGCCGTTCGTCCTGGGCCATGAGAATGTTGGCGTTGTCGCAGAAATTGGCAGCGCGGTCACCCGCGGGCGTGTCGGGCAGCGGGTGGCCATACAGCCGTCACTATGCTGTGCGGTGCGGGAAGTGCCCTGCTGCCAGGCGTGCGCCGCCGGGCATTTCGGCGCCTGCGAGCACGTGATGCAGGGAACACTATCGCCAGGAATCCAGACGGGTTACTGCCGGGATACGGGCGGCGGCTGGAGTCCCCGCTTTGTTGCTCATGAGGAGCAGGTTTACCCGCTGCCGGACACGCTGCCCGATGAGACCGCCGTGCTCCTGGAACCGCTCGCCTGCGCCATCCACGCCCTGTTGCGGGCCCGGCCCGCGGATGGGCAAACGGCACTGGTCCTGGGTTGCGGCACCATAGGCTTACTCACGATCGCCGCGCTGCGCCGCCTGTTTCCCCGGGTGCGCATTGCTGCCGCGGCCCGCTACCCGCACCAGGAGCGCCTGGCGAACTCCCTGGGCGCGGATCTCGTCTGGGGCCCCTCGGCCAACCTGTACGAAGAAACGTGCCGCCTGACAAAAGCGCGTATGCTGCGGCCGGAACTCGGCAAGCCGGTGGTACTGGGCGGGATGGACCTGGTGTTTGACTGCGTCGGCAGCAGTAACACGCTGGATGACGCACTGCGCCTCTGCCGGTCGCAGGGGGCGGTCGTGCTGGTGGGTATGCCAGGAGAACTGAACCGGATTGACGGCACGCCGCTCTGGCACAAGGAAATCCGCGTGCTGGGCGCTTACACGTACGGGATGGAGGAGTATCAGGGGGAGCGACTGTCCACCTTCACGCTGGCGGAACGGCTGCTGCTCGCGGAGCCGGACCGCTTCGCCACACTCGTCGGCGCGCGATTTCGGCTCTCCGATTATCGCACCGCCATTGATACCGCCCTGCACACCGGTCGCTCCGGCGTAGCCAAGACGGTATTCGTCTTCGAACCCATCGCGTGACGCTCCGATGGCCGGCGAAGTCCGCGCGGTAAGCGTTCACCCGGGAACGGTTGTGGTTAAGGAAACGCGCCAATGAATGGGTTGCCCCTCGTCCGCTACGCGGACGGCAAGCAGAAGTTCCTCTTGCACCGCGGGGAAGGGTTTGTCTACACGCGCCTGCCGGAAGGAACCCGCGTGATCTACCCACCCCAGCCGCTGCCACCCATCCGCGATGTGCACCAAGCTATCGACCACGCCCTGGCGAACCCGCTCGACAGTGATCCCCTGGCAGCGCAGCTGCGGCCCGGGATGAAGGTAACCATCGCCTTTGACGATATCAGCCTGCCGCTGCCGCCGATGCAGACGCCGGACCTCCGGCAGCGCATCATCGAACGCCTTCTCCAAATCCTTACGGACGCCGGCATAGACGATATCCACCTGATCGCGGCTCTCTCCCTCCACCGCCGGATGACGCCCGGCGAGCTGCGGCGCATCCTCGGCGCGCGCATCTTCAACGTGTTTTTCCCACACCGGCTCTATAATCACGATGCGGAAGACCCGGAGCACATCGTTTCCCTGGGCGTCACGGAGAACGGAGAGGAAGTGGAGCTGAACCGCCGCGCCGCCGAGTCGGACCTGCTCATTTACGTGAACATCAATCTGGCGTCTATGGATGGCGGCCACAAATCCATTCCCGTGGGCCTGGGCACTTACAAGAGCGTCCGGTGGCACCACAACGTTCCCACCCTGCTGCGCTGCGAATCCTATATGGACCCGCCCCGCTCAGCGCTGCACCACGTATGCGATCGGATGGGCCGCGTTGTTAATGAGCACTGCCGCGTGTTCCACATCGAAACGACGTTGAACAGCGCCACCTTCCCATCTCTGCTCCGCTTCCTGGAAAAGCAAGAGGTGGAGTTCAGCCCGCTGGATCGGATCAACTTCCACGCGAACCGCCACGCGCTGGATTGGATGCCATTCTGGCTCAAGAACGCCATCTTCCACAGTATGCGGGCGCCATACGGGCTGACGAGCATCCAGGCAGGCAAAACAAGCGCGGTGCACGAGCGCACGCTGGCGCACGTCTACCGGCAGCAGGCGGTGCCGGTCGCCGGCCAGAGCGACGTCATGATCGTGGGTCTTCCCTACCTCAGCCCCTACAACGTCAACTCGATCATGAACCCCATTCTGGTCTGGTGTCTGGGATTGGGATACATGTTCAACCTGTATCGGAACAAGCCGCTGGTCCGCCGTGGCGGGGTGATGATCTTGCTCCACCCACTCTACAACCGGTTCCATCCCGTCCATCACCCCTCGTACATCGACTTCTTTGAAGAGGTGCTGTCGGAAACGCGCGACGCGGCGGAAATCGGACGCCGGTTCGAGGAATCCTACGCCTATAACCCGCGCTACATCGAGCTCTATCGCAGATCGTACGCCTACCACGGCGTCCACCCGTTCTACATGTGGTACTGGGGGTGCTATGCCCAGCAGTACCTGGGTCGGGTGATCTGCGTTGCGCCGGAGAGCCAGAAGGCGGCCCAACGCCTCGGCTGGGATGCCGCCGCCAGCCTTGACGAAGCAATCGAAATGGCGCAAGACACCGTGGGCCGCAACCCGTCGATCAGCGTCTATCGTTGCCCGCCCCTCTTCCTTTGTGACGTAACCTGATCCTGAAAAGCGCCGGGTGTCGTGGAGCCGGGAGCGTTCCGCGGTCAGCCATCAGATGATGGCTGACCGCCATCAAGCTACGGGCTACAGGCCTCCGCCTTCCGTGCGCGCCATCCCGCACTCCTAACGCCCTAGAACCACGGGTAGCCGCCCATTCACCGCGTTGGGGTTGTCCTCCCCCACCTGCGGTCCCACGCTGCTTAGATCGTACTCCCTACCGCGCCCCACGTAGTGCAGCGGCTGGCCCGTGAACGGATCCACGGCCAGATCGCCCAGGCGCAGCTCCCCCAGGGACGCCGGCAGGCGACCGAACTCCCAGTGGTACCGCCGGATGGCCGCGTGGCACGCCAGCAGCTGCACCAGCGCCCGCTCGCGTGTGTAGCTGTCCAACGTTCGCTGTACTGGCACAGATAACGTCTCCACCAGACGCGCGCTCGCGGAATCATCGGCGCCCATGTCCGGTAGGCTACGTTCCCACGCAGGCCGACCCAGCTGCTGAAGTAACCGCGCGAAATAGTCGTCATAGAGGTGCCCGGCGCGCTCCAGTTCTGTCAGAAACGCCGTGCGCCGACGCGCCATCTCGGCGAAGTCGCGGGGTAAGCGCTCCTCGGGCGTGCCTTCATCCGGCCTGCCGCCGGGCGGGTCCGTCGGAAGCTCAAGCTGCTTCGCCAGGTGAGACAGCGCTTCGCGGCCTATCCGCCACTCCGCGCGCAGCACCCTGTGTAGCGGGCCTGGTTCTGCCAACCATTCGCGACAGACGTTGAAGAGAAGTTCGCAGTCCGTCGCCGAAAGCTGGTCCAGATGCTCCCCGAACTGCTGCAGAATGATCGTGCTGCACGCGATGCCTACCAGCCCGCTGATAAGTGCGTCGGTCTGGATCGCATCCCCGAAGCGCAGCCCGTCACGGAGACTCTGGATGGCGTCGCGCGTGCGCCCGTCCGCGAGCAGCACGTACTGTTCCACCTGAAGCAGGCGCGCCAGGTCGCGAAACGCGCCTGCTTCAGGGAACAGCGTCTCCGGAGAGAGGCTCTCCCGCGGGGAGGCGATCGGCTTCCTCAGCCCACGGCGCAGCAGGTACAGGGCCTGTGCGCACCGCGCGTCGGCAAGCAGGGCGTGCTTCTGCGCCAGCATGGCACTCGGCTGGGAGGCTGCGCGGATCGCTCGGTCCTCGTTGTCGATCAGGTCCGCGGCGGCCACGAACTCTTCGTAGCCGTTCCTGCCCGTAAGCTCCGGAAACAGCTGGCGTAAGAGAGGGGTTTTTGGCTTCGCTCCCTGCGCCGCCGCGGGGAATGCGCCCCCGGTCGGCAGGCAGAGGAGCAGCAGGAACACGCGACGACAGCGCGGTCCCATAGTAGCCCTCCGTGAGGCAGCGACAAACGATTCGCCACCACTTTTACAACGCCAGAGGAGGTGCCGGGTTGCGGTCCATCGCTCCCGGAGTCGCCGTCCAGAATCACGCCCGGTCGTCGAACTGCGGCCGCTCGCGGCGGTAGTCGTCCGGGGTATCCATGTCCCGCAGCACCGCGTCCGTATCGACTTCCAGGTGAGTGACCTCCTCTGGGTGGTGGCGGAGCAGCTCTCGCAGGCCCACCTCGGGGGAGAGGGTGGCGATCTCGTCCCGATAGCGCGCGCTCAGCAGCAGCGGGTGGCCGCGCCGCCGCTGGTAGGATGGCACCACGATCGACCCCTGCCCCGCCCGCGCTGCCGCCAGCAGCCGGCGCACGACCTCCGCGTCCACGTGGGGGTGATCGACGGGATGAATGAGGAACCAGGCTGTCTCTGGCGGCGCGGCGGTCACCCCTGCCTGTACGGAAGAGAGCATCCCGCGGGCGTAGTCGGGGTTGAGGACGATGTGCACGTCCAGCGGCGCCAGAACCGGCTCAATCTCCTCGTGCCGGTGCCCCAGCACCACGAGGAGCGCGTCGATCGGGCAGCGTTTCAGAGAGCGGACGACATGCTCGATCACGCTTCTCGGCCCGAGCGGCAGCAGCGGCTTCAGCGCACCCATCCGCCGCGATTCCCCCGCCGCTAACAGGATCGCTGTGACCATCCGTCCGTCCCTTCCGTCGCACCCAGATCAGCTCGGCGACGATGCTGATGGCGATCTCATCCACCGTGCGCGCGCCGATGTTCAGGCCGACCGGCGCGTGCACGCGCACCAGCTGCTCGGGGGTGGCCAGGCCGTCCTTCAGGAACTGATCGTAGACCGTCAGCACCTTGCGCCGGCTGCCGATCATGCCGATGTAGGCGACCGGTGTGTGGATGATCTCCCGCAGGGCGACGGCATCGTGCCGGTGGCCGCGTGTAACGAGCACGAAGTAGGTGTCCGGGTGCTTAGGCCAGCGGCGCACCGTGGCCACGATGTCGTCTACGATCACCTCCGCCGCATCCGGCAGGCGCTCGGCGTTGGCGAACGAGGGCCGGTCATCACACACCACCACGCGAAACCCCGCGCGCGCCGCGTAGTGGCACAGCGCCGCGCCCACGTGGCCCGCCCCCGCGATGAACAGGGCGGGTGCGGGCAGGATCGGCTCCAGGTAGGCCGTCGCGCCCGCCGTGGGGAGGGCCACGCGCTGGGGATCCTCGCGTCCCTCGCGGAGGAGCCCCGCTGCCGCCTCTGCCAGTGCCGCCTGGAGGGCAGTGTCGGGAAGGGGCGTCACCGTGCCCGCCCCTTCCCGATAGAGGCACGCGCGGCCGACCAGATCGGGATTGTTTGCGGCCACGATCAGCGCGAACACGCCACGCGCGCGTGCCTCCTGCAGGGCGAGGGCGGCCTCGTACACCTCCGCGGCATCGCGGTCGGCAGGCTGGAGGAAGATGCTGGCCGTGCCGCCGCAGATAAGGCCATCATCCCAGCCGAAGTCGTCATCCAGGTGCAGCGCCAGCAGGTCGGGCGCGCCGCCGCGCAGCAGCATCAGGCCCTTGCGGCGTGCTTCCGCTTCCATGCAACCGCCGCCCAACGTGCCCAGCACGCGGCCATCGGCCAGGAAGACCGCGCGTGCGCCCTCCTTCTGCGGCGTGCTTCCTGCCGTGTGCACCACCGTCGCCAGCGCGCAGGGCGTGCAGGTGCGCAGCAGTTGGGCGATATCCCGGAAGATTGTGTCCATAGATTAACCGGAAAACTGTGGGGGAGGACAGGCCCCGAAAGCGTTCGGGGCAGGTCGGCGGACAGGCGGCAAGGGGAAGGGGAAGCCATCCCGGCGGCCAGCCCGTTCGCCACTCCAGCGTACGCGACTACGCATCACGTGCCACGTAGCAGCTGCGGCGCGAGCCGCAGCGGGTGTACTCCACGTAGCCGCCATCGGGGCCGCTATCCGTGAATGTATGGAGGCACCAGTAGCCCTGGAAGCCGCCCTCCAGCAGGTCGTCTACCGTCACCTCGCTCACATCCACCGCGGTGTACAGCCGCTTGCCGCGCAGATACTTGCAGATCGGGTGGCGCGGCGCAGCGGGCACCTCTTCCCTCTCGCACGCGGCCACTTGCGCATCGGCTTGGGTCTGTTCAGACATCCAGGACCTCCGAGTCTCTCCCCTTACAGCGTCGGCGCTGCCCACAGCCGCCGGAGGAGGGCGCCCAGCAGCAGGATCAGCGCGCCCAGCACCAGATTCACCCCCAACCACATCTTCCGATGGGACTGCATCGCGGGCAGGGGCTTCAGCAGCAGGATCGCAATTAAGAAGAGCGCCAGTGCCAGGGTGATCTTGCTGCCTATCAGCGCATGATACAGCGCCCTTCGTGCCGCCGGTTCCCAGTTCTGCACCGCGGGAATGGCCACCACCAGGTAATTATAGAGGCCGGTGAGCAGCAAGAGGCCGATGGCAATGTGGATCACGCGTCTAAAGCGCTGGCGAACGCGATCGAGAAACGCTGCGGGAACCTCGCTTGTCTCCGCTGGCACGAGCACGAAATAGACGAAGGCAGTTCCACCTACAGCCACCACAGCGGCGGCAACGTGGAGCCAGCGGGACACGATGGCCAGGATAAGGTCCAGCGACATGAGATCCAGCCTTCCACTCGATCCCGCGACGTCCGCACGCGGGATATCAGCTCGCCGCAGGGATCGGGGGGTAGGGGCCTGGTATTATGAGAGTACGGAAGTATGGGAGTGAAAGGGGAGGGGTAAAGGAGCGGGAGAAAGCATCCATCCCTATTCCTCTATTTCCCAGACGCCCGTATTCCGCATACCCCTTGTTCTCCCCGGCCCTCTATGCCCTCGGCGGCAGCGGGCGGGCCCACATGGTCGTTGCCCGCGATCGTCCGTTGCTCCTCGTGGACGCCCACACCCCCGGCGGACGGTCGGCCACCGATCCTGGCCTCCGATTTCTCCTCTTCCGCCGAAGGCCAACCAAAAAGCCACAAACCAGGTGGCCTTTCGGCTAAGAGTTATGAGCGACCGGGACTGGTCTTATCGTACGCAGCTCGCAAATGGCCCCGATGTGATTCGTCAACTCGGCGGCCATTGCCGGCGAGC
Organism: Armatimonadota bacterium; assembly: GCA_016199525.1. GTDB lineage: Bacteria > Armatimonadota > SYMT01 > SYMT01 > JACQGL01 > JACQGL01. The sequence continues at coordinate 2,886 of JACQGL010000190.1, read as the reverse complement.
GCTGCTGCCGGCGTTGGGGAGGCGCCTCCTCCTCGATTCGGAGGGCGGTGGCGTGGCGCGCCAGGCGGTAAACCACCTCTTCCCGGATGCACGACGCCTCCCGCATCGCCACCGCCTTAGAGAAGCCCCGTCCACGGCTACACGACCATTGACACGCACACACGCGGCGGGTATACTTGGGTGCAACCCAAACCTGGCCCGTCAGCGGGGCAAGGCCGTATGCAGCCTCACCAGTTCGGCGGTCGGGTGCGGGGAAGTCAGGGTTTACCGGGCGAAGTGACCTCCGCAATGTCAGCGTCCCGAGCTAATGCTGCGGGTTCAAGTCCCTTCTCCCGCTCTGGCGGCGTGGCCAAGTGGTAAGGCAAGAGTCTGCAAAACTCTGATCAGCGGTTCGATTCCGCTCGCCGCCTTCTTCCCTCCACTCTCCTCCCATTCCCATCCATGCGGGATGGCGCTACTCCCCCGAGGAGGTACGCTCTTCTCTAGGCCGTCCTCTGCCCCGATTGGTTACCCGCCTGCCCGGCCGGCGGGCAATGCGGGTATCACCTTCGAAAAGGGACCAGCGGCCGTGTCTCGCGACTCCGTTCGCTCTTCAGCGGGAGGCGCGCATGGGAGCGAGCACGCGCGTTTCCGGTCCGCGGTCGCGCCGCTGGCGTGACACTACGAAGGAGGCAAGCTGTGCAACTCAGCGCGCGGAATCAATTCTGCGGGACGGTGAAGGACGTGAAGCTGGGGGCCGTGATGGCCGAAGTGGCAGTGGACATCGGCGGGCAGGAGCTGGTGGCCGCCATCACCCGCGCTTCGGCGGAGCGCTTGCAGCTGCAGCGGGGAGATCAGGTGACGGCGCTGATCAAGGCCACCGAGGTTCTCATCGGCAAGTGAAGTAACGCTGGTCGGGCGCGATGCCCTAGAAGCGGGCTGGCGGGCAGGCCGTAGTTCCGGGCGCGGCAGTCGGACATCTGGCAGCGATTCACGTGAGACGCTTCTGACATAAGGGGTGGGCCTTTCGCAACGGATGCTTCTGGCGGGGGTCCCGACTGCCGCAGGACCCGCCACCGAAGCTCCCGGCGGTTGAGGAGGGGGTTCCGTCGCTCACGGGGAAGTCCTATTGCCTGATGGCCGCGCTACCAACTGCCAGCGCACCGGGGAGCCTACCCAACGGCGCCTCTCTTGCAGACCTACCCCACCAGAAACTGAGCCCCCACGGAGTAGCAGTAGATCCCGAGGTAGGCCACAATCGTGGCGCGCATCAAAGGGCGAACCAGTCGAGGGCGGCGCTGGGCGAATTTCTCCGCCAGGAGGATGGTGGGGATGTAGGTGAGCAGCTTGGCAAGCAGGAACGGCACCGGGCCTGCTTCCGCATAAGGTCGCAAGAGCGGATTGGCTTCCACCGCCATATTGGAGGCGAACAGGATGGCAGAGGTCACTGCATCCAGGGAACAAATGAGAAGCAAAATCCTGGCTTCCAGCGACAGGTTGCGGAACATCGTTTCTAGACGCCTCTCAGGGTGTGTTTACAGGCGAGGAACCGACCTGCCCCGAAAGCTTTTGGGGCAGGCCCTGCAGGCGGCCACCGCACTTCGCTCTCTCGCGGAGCCCGGCCGGGGAGCGAGAAATAGAGCGTTGGTCTCTTCCCAACCCGACTTATTCTTCCTCGAGCGGCCCAAACCCTGCGTGGAGCACCTGATATTCTACACTGGCGACCCGGCCGCAGGGGCAATCAGACGGCAGGCCGCCAGGAATGCGGCCAGGGCCATCAGCGCCGCCCCTGCCGCAAACGGTAGCCAGGGCGATACGTGAAACAGCCCGCCTGCCAGCGCGGGACCAACCGCACGCGCCAGGCTGGAGTAGCCCTGGGTGGTGCCCAGCGCACCGCCCTGCTCGCTTGAGGGGGTGTTCTGCGAGATCAGGGCTGAGAGGGCAGGGATGTTCATACCCTGTCCCACGGCAAGCAACGCCAGCACGGCGAGCAGTGCCCAGGAAGACGGAGACCACGGTAGGAGCAGCAGCGCTGCCGAGGCCAGCAGCGCACCGGTGGCTGCCAGCCGCGCTTCGCCGTAGCGCTTCGCCAGGCGACCGATCATCCCACCCTGGACTGTAGCGACCAGCAGACCCATTAACGCGAACACCATGCCGGTGCGGGCCTGAACGAGCGCTGCCGCCTGGTCCGCATTGGGTACACCGAGGAGCGCCGCCGCGTTCAACTTGAGCAGCAGCGACAGGGTGACCTCCAGACCGGACCACGCCAGGGTAGCCAGGAAGAAGCAGCGGACACCCGTGCCCACGACGGGGTAGGAGAGCGCCGCCACCATCCGTGTTAGCCGGCCCGCGCCCGACGGCGCCTGGGCGACCCGATTCTGGCGTGGCAGAGACTCGGGAAGCCAGACCGATGCCAGCAGCAGGTCGAGCAGGGACAGGGCGGCTGCCAGCAGCCCCACGGCCCGTTGTCCCTGGACCACCAGCGCCAGCGCGGGGCCGAATACGAACCCCAGCCCGAACGCCGCGCCAATCAGCCCCATCCCGCGGGCACGGTTCTCGGGCGAGGTCACGTCCGCCACGTAGGCTTGCGCCGTGCCGATGTTGGCCGCCATAACGCCGGCGAGGGCTCGCGCCAGAAAGAGGGTCGCCAGATTGGGAGCCAGTGCGAACAGCAGGTAGGATAGGGACGACCCGGTGATACTGATCAACAGCACCGGCCGCCGCCCGACCCGGTCGGAGAGCCGTCCCCAAAGCGGCGCGAATACGAACTGGAACGCCGAGTAGGTGGCGCCCAGCACGCCGATGATCGCCTCCGAGGCGCCGTGCTGCTTCGCAAACTGGGGTAGCAGAGGCAGAACCAGCCCGAAGCCAAGCAGGTCCAGGAAGACGGTGAAGAAGATAATTCCC
>JACQGL010000189.1 GCA_016199525.1 Armatimonadota bacterium | reverse complement strand
GATAGACCACCCCCATCCCCCCCGACCCGAGTTGGGCGCCGAGTGTGAACTGGCCGATCCGCTCGCCCGTGCGGCACCGGTCTGGCTCGGGTGGTAGCCGGAAATACACCGACACGTAACGCAGGACACTCGGATCCTCCTCCGGCTTCACTCGCATGGAGCGCAACACGTCCTCGCGTTGGTCAGCCGGAAGCCCCTTCAGCCGCTTGAGCAAGGCCGAGTATCGGTCCCATTGCGACTCGCTCAGCATCCCCATGGCTCCTATGCTGCATTCAAACGCCGTAGGATCTCAACGTGCAGAAAGACCCGCGCTTTGCCCCACCTCCTGTCGACCGTGGCCTTACTCACCCCCAGGGCACGCGCCGTGTCCGTGCTCGTAAGCCCCCCAAAGTACCGATGCTCAACGACTTCAGCCCACTCCGGCTGCTCCTCTTTAAGCTGCTCTAACGTTTCGACCAGCGCCACCACCTGCTCGGGAGCCTCCTCGACCGTGCGTGGGAGGTCGTGCAACTGCAGATCCTCCAGCCGGACAACGGACACGGCTCTTTTCTTCGCCATCCGCCTGCGCCCGTGGTCGATTAAGGCCCGCCCCATCGCTGTGTACACGGCTCCAAAAAAGTAGTGCCGGTTCTGCCATGTCACTTCGCTCCAGTCCTGCTCAGCGCGCCGTAGCCGTCTGAGCGCCGTCAGCACCAGCGCCGTGGTCTGCAGCGACTCCGCCTGCCACTCCTGCCGTAGCAAGTCGCGAGCCATTACACGGACTTCCGCCATGAAAGGCTCCAACTCATCCCAGGTAATGAGTTCTTCCATAACGCGGTTCCCTCCAAGAACGCCTTCTCACTCCCAGAGCATGCTGCGGCTTCAAGGGACTCCGGACGAGGCGCGGCTGCACGTGCTCTGCCCCCACGGATGTCACCCCCTACTATGCCACATGCCACGTGCGCGCGCCATCGCGACAGAGGGCTAGGGCACACAGACACCAACACGCATGGCCGGCGCCGGAGTGGCAGTGGTCCAAGGAGCCCTCTCCACTATGTGCACCACTTTTTTTTGCCGGGTGGCTCGCAGGATGAGTCATTTGCCAGGAGGTTTGCGCCAAGCATGATGAAGAAGGTTGAGACGGCAACACGATGAGCGCGTAGCGCTCGGGAAACAGAAAGGGACACCCCATGGTTACCTCCATCTTTGTTGATACGTGTGCGCTAGCGGACAAGGGCCTCAGTCTGTCCTGTCGCCTGGGTCTGCTCGACGGGCAGCACCTAGTGGTGCTGAAAAGCGTGGTGCGTGAGAGCCTGCGCTTGCGCACGGCGCCCGCGCCTGACAAACAAGAGGTAGGCCAGCAAGCCGTCTTGACGCTGGCCGAACTCCACAGCTTGCCGTGTGTCACGGTGGTGTTAGACCGCAAAGAGCCTACCGCAAAGCACCCGGATGACGACTTGCTGAACCGCGCCCGGGCCGTCCAGGGACGTATTCTGACCGCCGATACGCTCCTCCAGGAGCGCGCCCGGACGAGTGGTATCGGGGTGGTGGCGATGCAGGAGCTTAACGATCGGCTCCGGACCTTGGCGGGGGAGTTGGGGGCGCTCTTTCCCCCGCTACAGGCCATTGGAGAGGGCGAGATCGTGACGGTGCACATTGCGAAGCTCGGCCAGCATGAGGGCCAGGGAGTGGCGTATCTGGGGGATGGTCGTAAGCTGGTCGTGAGCGACGGCGCGCCCTATTTGGGCGCAACCCTGGACGTGCAGGTGGACCGCATCCACCGGGGCGTGGGAGGTCGGGAGCTGCTCTTTGCGCACGCCCTGGGGCAATCCTAACAGGTGGCAGGGCGCGCTGCGGTGGTGACTCGCGCTGGCTCGATCATTACCACCTGCCGCGAGCGCCGCGGCCCCCGCCAGATCAGGCGGCGCCCGCTGGGCACCACCCATCGGAGCTTCCAGGCTCTGTCCACTCCAGAGGCGCGCGCCGACGCGACAGAGGGCTAGGGCACACAGACACCAACACGCATGGCCGGCGCCGGCGCAGGAGTGGCGGTGGTCCAAGGAGCCCTCTCACTACGTGCACCACTTTTTTTTGCCGGGCGTCTCGCAGGGTGAGTCATTTGCCAGGAGGTTTGCGCCAGGAATGATGAAGAACGGTGCAAAACATTAAAGAAGCGACCTGGAGAAAAGCGATGCACGCACAGACTCTTGACCACCTGACCCCGCACGCTACCCGGCGCATGCAGCAGCGCACGATTTCCCACGCGGCGCTTGACGCCGTGCTGCGCTGGGGCGCACGCATTGAGCAAAACGGGGCCACGGTCTTCTTTCTGGGCCGGCGGCACCTGCCCGCCGCGCTGGCGCCGGCCGACGCCGCGCGCCTGGAGGGCACGGTGGCGGTGGTCGCCCGCGATGGGGCGGTCCTGACCACCTTTCGCTGTCGGCGTCTCCCCAGCGTGATGCGGCGGCGGCGCCCGCGGCGCTCCTCGTGATGGGAGAGCCCCGTGCTGGGGCCCCACGCTCACAGACCACGTCATCCCTACATGGAGGTTCGCACATGCCTGTGAAACCGTTCATCCCCGTCATGCTCGCGGTCCTGCTGGCCGCTCTGCTCCCGCCCGCCGTGGTGGCGGCAGACGTGCTGGTCTTTTGCCTCGACACCTCGGGCAGCATGCAGAAGCAGGGGCGGTTCGAGGCCGCCAAAAGCCTGTTGGCCCAGCAAATCCGCGAGACCCAGCCTGGGGACGTCATCTATGTCATTGCGTTCGACAGTAACGACTACCCGATCGGCCGCCTCGACGTGGGGGAGGACGGGAGCCCCGAAGCCAAGGAGCAGCTCCTGGCCAAGATCCAGGTCCTCAAGGCCAAAGGGCGCTATACGAATCTCGATGAGCCCCTCCAGGCCGCCAAGGCGTTCCTACTGGAAGAACGGGCGCCAGGGGCGCGCAAGATCCTGATCTTGAGCGATGGCCTGAGCGACCCGTCTCCTGATCATAGCAAGCTCGACCTCAAGGGGATTGCCGAGATGATTCCGCAAACGCTGGCGTGGGCGGTGTACCTCGTGGGGCTGCCCGACGACATTGCCGGCCTGTTCCAGACCCAGCCCCTGGACATAGAGCTGGTTCTGGCCCCGGAAGCGCCACATATTAAGGGCATTGCTATTAAGGACTTCTCCCGCGACCTGATCAAAGTGGTGCCCAATCGTGTTAAAAACGACGCGCTCCCCTTCGTGCCGCCTCCGCCGCTACCCCCCTTGCAGAGCGTGCCGGAACCAGCCCCTGCGCCCCCGCCTGAGGTCCCGGAGCCGCCAGCGCTGCCGCGGCAACCCGAGGTGTCCCCTCCCCTCATGCAGGCGATAGAGGTGCCCCCTTCCCCCTTCTCGACGCTGCTCTGGGTGCTGGGTGCCCTCCTCCTCGCGGTTGTCGGGGGCTGCCTGCTCGTGCCCCGCCGCGTCGCGGGGAAGCCGCGGGCCGCGTTCGTCCTCGAGGTGCAGGAGGAGACCGGGGACGCCAAGCGGGTCCCACTCGTCCTGGGCGAGGGGGAGAAGAAAACCCTTGGGCCGCGTGGGGATATCCCCCTGGAGGGCCATCCAGAGCTGCCAGCCGTCGTCGGCGCGCTGCGCTGGAGCCTGGGGCGGCTGTGGCTGACGCCCCAGGACACTATGACGGTGAACGGGCGGTCCGTCACCAGCAGGACGCCCGTGGGCCCTGGCGACCAGCTCAAGGTGCGCGACAGCGTACGCATAATGATTGATGAAGGAGAGGAGACCACTGATGCCCCATAATGACTTTGCCCCAGTGATACCTCCGGAGGGCACCCTCCGTGTCATGCCCAGCGCCTATATCGGTCTTGGGGGCTACGCGAAGGCCGTCTTCCCGCGGCTCGACGCGCACTTCCAGCAGCACTACGGCGTGCGGCCCGACTGCTTGCCCATGAGCATCTTCGACTTCGACGAAGCCCAGGCGGAGGTGACCGTCGACGGCCAGGGCTTTTCGACGCAGCCCTACCTCCGGGCCCTGCCGAAGAAGCCGCTGCTGGACTTTGCCCGCAAGATGCGCGGGAAGCATCAGCAGACACACGCCTTCCTGCAGCGCTTCACGCCCTATGTGGACTTCGCGCACGTGCAGGCGGTGGAGGCCCCGGGCCTCAATCTCTTCGTCCAAAGCGGCAATCTGGCCTGGCGCCTGGTCTGGGAACACCACGTACTCCCCGACCTCACCAGCAAACTCCAGCAGTTGCATCCCGCGCCGCACGCGCAAGGGCAGCTGGAGCGCCAGGGCCTGGTGGCGTCGCCGCGTTCGGCCATCTGGGTCATCGCTGGCGGCGGGTCGACCACGGGGCCCACGGGGCTGATTCCTATGCTCTGCGAGCTCAAGAGCCTCAAACCACCCCAGACCAACCTGTTTGCCGTCGTGTTCACGCCCGCCGCGTACCGTGACAAGACGACGCACCACCAGGTCAAGGGCCGGGCGATCTTCCGCGCCACCCTGACGCAGCTGCTGGCCATCTACGACGGTCATGAGTTCGATCAGCCCTATGGTGTCAATGGCCACCGCATTAACCTCCACGAGGAGCCCTTCGACCAGTTGTTTCTGGTCGACGGTTCGATAATGGGAGGACGCACGACCCTCACCACAGACGACCTGGCCGAGTTGGTCGCCCTGTTCCTGTACCAGGTCGCCGTGGGGCCGATCGGCGAGCGACTCCTGGGTCTGATCGGCAATCTCAACCCTGACGCACAGGAGGCACACCATGCCGACTGAGACGTTCGATCATCTCATCACGTTTGGCATTGCGGGGGTCCAGGTCCCGGCGCGGAAGCTCGAGGCACTCCTGGCCACACGGGCCCAGCTCGAGGTGCTGGAGTCCGCCTTGGACGAGGCGGAGCCGGTCGGCCCCAGCCTCGCAGAGACCCGCGAGCCCGACCTGGGGAAGATCAACTACGCTGACACGGTGCGGGGCGAGGTCTTGAGCCTCTGGCAGCCCCTCGTCGAGAACCCCGACGCCATCCCCCCGACCCAGCTGCTGGCGCGTCTGGACACCACCTGGACAGCGGCCGAGCAGAAGCTCGGCGACGCGGTGCAGACGCGGGCAGCGCAGCTCTTCACCGACCGGGCGCAGCGCAAGGCCGAGCTGCTCGCGGCAGACGCCACCCGCCTGGCCACGGAGCAGGGGCTGCCCGCCACCGTGCGCTGGCTAGAGACCCTCAAGGCGGCCTGCACCGCGACCCGCCAGCGCCTTGGCCGGGATCTCGCCACGTATGCCGGGCGCACGCAGCGCCACCAGGAGGCGCTGGGCCAGCGCAAGGAGGATTGGCTCACCCTACTGAGCAGCGAGGCGGAGGAGGTGGGGGAGGTGGCGCGCCGTTTCCTCCTGCTGGCCGGGAGCGTACTGCTCGCCGGCGTGGCTCTGTGGTTGCTGGACATCCCGGCCACGAGCCTCGTCGGCCTGGTCACGCTCGTGGTGTTTGTCCTCCTGGCGTTACGCACGGCGCGGCCGCTGTGGCGCCGCCTGCGCCTCACCCGGCGGACGACCGTCATCGCCGCCGCCCTCGTGATGGCCTACCGGACAGCCTCGCTGCGGAATCTCGACGAGATGGCCAAGCGCCTGGAGGTGGACTACCCCGAGACCCTGCGGCAGCACCTCGAGCAGCTCCAGACCGCCTACGAGGCGCGGCTGGCGCGCACCGAGGCGCGGTGTACGGAGCTGAGCGGGCGCCGCGAGGCGCTGCAGGCGACGCTCTTCGAGGCGCCCCCAACGATCCGGGTGTTGCTGCACGAGGCGATGCTGACCGCATGGTACCGGCAGGGCATGGCGCAGGTGCCCAGGCGGGAGTGGCGCCAGCAGCTGGCGGGCCTCCAGGCGGCGCCGGCGTGGGACGCCATGGAGCGCGACGCCCGGCAGGCGTTTGCCTTCCTGCGCGCGGTCCGGGCCGAAGCCGAGATCTCCCGGCTCTACCCGCAGAAGGCGGACCGGCTGCTGTTCCTGCAGAACCTGCGGGACGCGGCGATCGGTCCCACCCCTGGCGAGGCCTTCCTTGCCCTCGATTTCGCCGCCAATGCGGGCAAACCGCCGCAGGTACATCTGCTGGTCGAGGTCGAGGATCCCCAGACCTCGGCGCTGGCCCAGGAGATCCTCCAAGCGTGGGGCGGCGCGGGGGTGGGGGTCACTATCGACCAGGCCGCGGACCCCACCGCGCTGACTCTCATCGGCCTGGTCTACGGCTATGCCCTGGAGGCGCAGAAGGGCTGGGAGGACATCGAGGCGGCCTTTGCCACGGTCCAGGCGCGGGAAGGGCAGAGCATCTATCCCGTCCTGTTCCCACCGCCGGCGGCGACGCACGAGCGGCCAGCCCCCGACGGCCGCGAGCCCGCGAGGGAGGAGACGCTATGATAGTGCTGATCGGCGTGCTGGTGCTGGCGTGTCTCGCTGGCGCCTGGGTGGCCTTCCGCCTCGCCCAGCCACCGCGGGACGCGGCCAGTGGCACGGCCAGTGAGCCGTCCCCCGCCCTCCAGCCCTGGACCCATGTGGAGCCGGGGCCGGACAGTATGTTTCCGCTCGACCAGCGGCAGACCGGGGGAGACCAGGCGTCTGGTCGAGCCCTGTGAGGAGGAGCGCTATGGAACTCACCCTACTCGATGCGGGGCTCCTGGGGCTAGTGCTCGTCGGTGGGCTCTGGGGCTACGTAGCAGGGGCCCTCCGCGTGGCGGGGCCCCTGGCCGTGCTCATGGCCGTGCTGACCCTCGTCCACGCCTACCCCGAGCTGTCGACGCGCCTGGGCACGCACCCGGCGGGGAAGCTGTTTCTCCCCCTGCTGGCCGGCTTTTGTGGTGTGGTGGTCTATGGCTTTGTGGGGCGCGTGCTCCACGGGGCGGTGCCGCGCAGCCGTCTAGGGTTGGGCAACCCGCTGCTGGGCCTGGGGCTGGGCCTGTTCACGGGGACCCTCCTGGCCGGGGCATGCGTGTGGGGCCTTCACACCTATGGCGGCGTGTCGGGCCTGTTCGTCCTCCACCGCTCTGTCGTGGCCCCCGTGGTCATGGCCGTCTTTGAGACCGTCATGGCCTTCACCCAACGGTTTTTTCCGCGGCCTGAACCCCCGCACGTGCCCTGGTGGAAGCGGTCCTTGTGGTAAGGGCGGCCGACAGCATAGGGCGCGCTCCCGCAGCCCAGGGCTAGCTCCAGGCGGCTCGTACGGCTGCCGAGCGCGGGACGAGGTCCGCGCACTGCTAGCCCGCTGGCCTCTTCAGACTGGGGTACGGCGCACTGAGGAACTCGACATCGCCCACGGCTCTTCCCGCGCGCCCAGCGCCGCGCGGCAGCCCCGCCGGAGCGCCCCGGCGCCTCTGATGCTGGACACGCGCCGGAGGACGGGGTAGGATAGGGCGTACTGTCCCACGGGGCGCAGGCCTCGGGCAGGGCGGCTGAGGAAAGCAGAGGGGGATTGCGGCTTTGTGGGCCACCACAAGAGCGGCTGGCTCTCGGGCAGCAGCTGCTGGACCAAAACGGGAGCGGGGGCCCTGGACGTGTGTTGAGGGCGGTCCTCTTCCGGTGAGTGTCTCGAGCGGACTGCGACGGCGGGCCGAGTCCTGAGACAAGGAGCGACGATGGGTCACTGGCTGGAGATTGCGCGCCGTCGAGATGAGTATCTGCCCGATCGAGAAGCGCTCAGCAGAGTGCTCGATCAGCAGCGCTGGCTGTCGCGGCGGCCTGAAGACCCGGCCTATGATCCGAGGCTCGTCTCTTTCCTGTTCGATCGCGGCACGCTGGATCTGGTCGAGAAGCCGCCCAAAGACGGGGCGTTCGAGGTGCCCTGGCTGACGATCCGCATTGGAACAGGTACGGATGACGAGGAGTTCGAGCCGGTGCTGCGCCGGCTTGTCGGTCTCGCCCAGGAGCTGGCAATGACGTTGTTCCTGAACGATCAGCCGGTCAGCGCCGAGACGCTGGCGGCCGCCGTGACGGACCTCCAGCGTGCGGGCCGCACACTGCGGACGCTCTTGGGGGCCACATCTCCCCGCCCCAAAGACGGAGAGTGACCGGGCCTTTGCCCCCCACCTGCGTTCGATCGCGTTCCCCAGTCTGCGGGTGCCACTCCCCCTGTTTGCCGACGGCATCCGCCGCGTCCTCCGCGACTTGGATGCCTTGCCCACCGCCGACACTTTTTCGGTCGAAGAGCTCGCCTTTGTGTCCACCGACCCCGGCCCTGTGGCTTTCCTGGCGCACCAGCTCCGCGCCCTGTAGGCGCAGAGCCAGCCGGATCCAGCCATGGCGGGGTGGCGCAGCGTGTGCGCAAGGGCGGCCACCGCTGGCCTGCGGTCCCCTCCGTCCCGTCCCCACCCTGCTGCCCAGAGGCGGCGTGTCAGACCCAGGAGCACAGCTTGAGGACCGATACAGTTCCGCACGCTGTCGCCAGGTGCTTAAGCGAAAATCTACCCGTAGAGTTTTTTCCGTGGCCGCCTGACGCGCCTTCCTTGCCTCCCTTTTTCGCCGTGCGCTCACTGCTCGCGCACGCGCTGCCCCAGCTCCCCCAGCTCCTCAGCCCTCATCCGCACGATACGCTCCGCCACCGCTGCCGCCGGCGGCTCCTCGCTGGGCACCAGCCGCGGGCGCAAGT
>JACQGL010000199.1 GCA_016199525.1 Armatimonadota bacterium | reverse complement strand
TGGTCGGCGTGCAGAATGAACAGCACGTCCAGGGCATTCTCCAGCACGGGATGCGGTTTGTACTTTACCTCCGCCATCCTGAATATCATATTCAGCAGGTTGCCCGTGTAGCTCAGCTCGTTGTCGGGGTAGACGTAGGGCAGGCCCAGATTATGGCGGTAAGCGTAGGCGGCGATGGTCGGCATCTTGCCGATGAGCCGGTAGATCTGCAGCCGGCGTGATTCAGGATCCAGGATGTTCTTCGCTTCCGGATAGAAGGTGGAGAGAGCGGCGACCGTGCTGACCAGCATCCCCATCGGATGGGCGTCGTGATGGAAACCCTCCATTAGCTTCTTCGTGTTCTCGTGCAGCATCGTGTGATGGGTAATCCGGTTCGTCCACTCATCCAGTTGGGACCGGGTAGGCAGCTCGCCGTAGAGAATCAGGTAGGCCACCTCCAGATAGGTACATCTCTCCGCCAGCTGCTCGATGGGATAACCCCGATAGCGCAGGATCCCTTTATCGCCATCGATCAGCGTGATCTTGCTCTGGCACGACGCGGTGTTCATAAACGCCGGATCATAACTGATGAGACCAAAGTCCTCTTCGGAGACTTTGATCTTACGCACATCCATTGCCCTGATGGCGCCATGGACGATAGGGATCTCATACACTTTGCCCGTTCGCTCATCTGTGACTCGCAGGATATCGCTTGCCATCTCGAACCTCCTCGCTGCTCGCTCGATCATCAGCCCGTGTGGTAAGGGGCCGGGTCTTCCAGCACATGTGGGAGGAATCTGCGCCGCGCAGTGGACGTCGGCGCGCGGAAGGAGCCGAACGCCTGCGCCGGCGGCCGTTGCTCAGCTCCCCTATTCAGTATGCCCGCCGGAGACGAAGCATCTCACGATCCAGCGCATGATCGCGAAATTGTTCATCCCTCACGTTTGCCCGGTTGCTGTCGGGGATGCCGAACGAGCCGCGAAGGTTCCACAGCGCCCGGCCCCAGCACGCTTTCTTTTCCCGGCAACTCGCGGCGCGCGCCGCGCCTGTCGGATCAGCGCGCTGCGGCGTTCCTTTCCCCGGTTGGCGCGGCAGATGCCTGCCGGGGCGAAAGGCGCCTAACGCGGGGGCGGAACGCCGTCGTCGCCCTGAGCACAGCACCTTCACCTACCTGTCCCAGTCCGATCTGAGACACGCCCGCAATGGCCCGCCTCCTCGCGATGGACGGGCATCCGAACAGCAGGGGGTGCAACGTGCCCTGCGGGCGATTCTCCGGAGGGGGATGAGGCCCTTGCAGTTGATATAGCCTTATGGGAAGAGTTCGCCGTGGCCGTGAGGAGGAAGCGTGATGACCAACCGTGAACGCCTGCTCGCCATTATGTCGGGCAAACCGCCGGACAGAATCCCCTGGATCCCCCGTCTGCTGCTCTGGTACAACGCGCACAGAATAGCGGGAACGCTGCCAGAGCGCTACCGCAGCGCGAATGGATCGCCCTGGAGCTTGCAGGATATCGAACGCGATTTGGGTCTGGGCGCCCCAGCAAGAGACGGTCGCATCTTCGAGACCAGGCTTCACGGCGTCGAGGTTCGCAAACGCTGGCTGAATGAGATGGAGTTGCTCACTGAGTACGTTACGCCCGTCGGCACGGTTACCACGCTGTTTCGCGGCAGTGAGGTGTTGCGTCGCCACGGCATCCAGGACTTGCAGGTTGAGTATATGCTGAAGCGGCGAGAGGACTACCCCGCCGTCGAATACATTATCGAGCACACGGATTACATTCCTACTTATGACGAGTATGACGCCTACGAGCGCGAGGTGGGCGACGATGGCTATCCAATGGTAGAGTGTGGCGACTGCCCATTCCATCACTGGATGCGAGCGCTGGTGGGCTATGAGAATGCCTATTACCACCTGCACGATTACCCCAACGAGGTCGAGCGGCTGGTTTCGTTGATGACCCAGCGGGACCGGGAGATTATCTGGAAGGTGATCGCCGACTCCCCCGCGCGGCTGATTCTGCACGGCGTCCACTTCTCCAGCCAGATGACTCCCCCGCCCGTGTTCGAACGGTTTATCCTGCCCTACTACCAGGAGCTATCCCCATTGCTCCGCGCACGTGGCAAGACACTCTGTTTGCATGGCGACAACGATACGGGGCGGATTCTGCGTCACATCGAGTGGGCAGGCTACGGAATGGTGGAGTGCTTGGTGACGCACCCTATGGTCCCCACAACGTTGGAAGAAGTCCGCGCCGCGTGGGGAAACCGGGTCATTATCTGGGGCGGCGTGCCATCCACAATCCTGGAAGATCTCTACACCGAGGAGGCGTTTGAAGCCTACATGGAACAGCTGTTCCGTACCATTGCGCCAGGGGACGCGTTCATCCTGGGGGTGGCAGACAACGTGATGCCGGGCGCGAAGATCGAGCGCATTCGGCGCATCACCCAGATGGTGGCAGAACGGGCCAGCTATCCCATCCGAACTGAGAGGCTACCGGTATGACCCCACAAGAGCGCATTGCCATCGTGTTGTCGGGTGGCGTCCCCGATCGGGTACCCATTCACGACACCTATTGGGAAACGACTGTGCAACGCTGGTGGCGCGAAGGTCTGCCATACGGCGTCTCGCCGCACGATTACTTCCAGACGGAAATCGTCTGCATTACCGGCGATTACACGCTGCAGCTCCCCGAGCGCCTCGTTGAGGAGAACGATCGCGCTCGCACCTACTGGGATAGTAACGGAGCGCTGCGCCGGGACCTGCGGACGCCGGACGGTTGGACGCCGCAGTGGCTGGACTTCACCATTAAGAGCAAGGAAGACTGGTTCAAGCACCGGCACCGAACGGCCTTCAGCGATTCCCGTATCCCCGAGTCAGTGCTGAAGACCTACCGCCACGCCCGGGAGCAGGGCAAGTTCACCGTCTACGCGGGGCACGCTTGCTTCCATCCCACGTGGGCGAAGATCGGTATGGAAAACGAGCTGATGTGGCTAGCGGAGGATCCCGATTTCATCTCCGACCTGTTCGCCGCGCACGCCCAGCTGATGATTGATCTTTACCAGGGGATGCGGCGCGCCGGGCTGGAGTTTGATGCCGCGTGGCTCTACGACGATCTGGGCTGGCGGCGAGCACCCCTGATCTCGCCCCGGATGTACCGGGAGCTGGTCTTTCCTCACCACAAACGCCTGTGCGATTTCTTTGCCGAGCAAGGGCTTAAGACGATGCTGCATTCAGACGGCAATGTGGCACCCCTTATCCCTCACTTTCTGGACGCGGGGTTTGTGGCGCTGCACCCGCTGGAAGTGAAGGCAGGTCTGGACGTGCAAGCGCTGAAAAAGCAATACGGGAGCCGGCTGGTGCTGTTTGGCAATATTGATGTGCGCAAGATGGCGGACCCCGACCCCGAAGTGATCGAGGAGGAAATCCGCACCAAGGTCTCCGCCGCCAGGGAGGGAGGGGGCTACATCTACCACAGCGACCATTCCATCCCCAAAGATGTCAGCTTGTCAGGCTATCGCCGGGTCATCGAGCTGGTGCACCGCTACGGACGCTATGAGTGAGGTTAGTCACCGCCATGAACAGTAATGAACCGCCAGCCCTTTCTACGCCGGGCGCCGATCAGCGCCGGGTTCGTCCGAGTCCCGGCTACGGAGCGGAGCTGGATGGAACCGTCGGGGAGCGCATCCACCGGTCTATGAACTTCGAGGAAGGCGATCGGGCGCCCATTTGGGATTACCTTGACAATCGGAATATCATCCCTTACTTCGCCCAGGACGGCGACGACTACCACGAGACAATGGTCCGCGTCTATCACAGTTTGGGGATTGACCTGTGCCGGGGCTACGGGGGTTCGTTCGAAGAGGAACGTGAGGGCGAGGTGCGCGGAGAAGGCAAGGGGTCGCACCGGATCTCAGGGCGAACCGCCTGGAAAGTGTCCTATGAGATCGAGAGCCTGGACGAGCTGCGCGCCTACCGCCACGAACCGCCCTCCCTGGATGAGATCCGCGCCCACTGGGTGCCCCAGGTGCGGGAGCAACAGCAGCGGTTCGCCCCCTACACGATGTACGTCCCTGGCTACGGCTGCGGATTCCACGGGGCCTACGGCCTGATGGGGCAAATGCGGTTCTGCTACGCCATTTACGATGCGCCCGATGCAGTCTACCAGCTGCTGGAAGCGTTCGGGGAAACGGCGGCGCGCTATGCGAAGGTGGCGGCGGAGGAAGAACTCGGCCCGCTGTATTTCATTGGCGATGACATCGCCTACAAGGGGAAGCTGATGTTCTCGCCCACCTTCCTGCGGCGCACCTTTATCCCGATGTTGCGCCGCTGCATTGAGCCGCTGCACGCGGCGGGCGTCAAAGTCGTTTACCACTCCGATGGTTGCCTGTGGGAGATTATGGACGACTTGCTGGATGCAGGCATCGACGGGCTGAACCCCATCGAGCCTCTGGCAGGGATGACGCTGGCCGCGCTGAGAAAGCGATACGGCAATCGGCTGATCCTGGTAGGGGGAATAGACTGCTCCCAACTGCTGCCGCTGGGGACTCCGGCGCAGATTCAAGAGGCAGTACGCGAGGCAATGCAGGTCGCCGCGCCCGGCGGGGGCTTGTTCATCGGCTCGTCGTCCGAGATCACTCCGGCTACACCGGCGGAGAACATCCTGGCATTCTACGAGGCGTGCCGGACGTACGGACGGTATCCCATCCCGCACTGCACCGCCGCACACGTCCTCGCTGAGACAGCCGTGACGCGGCCGTAGGCAGAAGCCGCGAGGCCGCCGGCCGATCGAGGGGCCCATTCCCTGATCTCCGGAGAGGAACAGCAGCGACATTCGCCCGTAGGCAATCACCAGGGAAAACCGACGGGGAGAGGGAGTTGCCAATTCTCCACGGGAACAGTCAGTGGCAGGGGAAGGTGCCAACTCGTAGCTATGGCAGAGTTACCGCACGCGGCGGCACACCGTATTGTCTGGCTGATACTCCTGTGAGAGGCCCTTGAATTACTTCCTGGGGGAGCGACTGGGGCCAATCCGGAGGAAAGATTCGTGACCTCCCGACAGCGGCTACTAACGGCACTCCGGGGCGGTACGCCGGATCGAGTGCCCGTCGCCCCGTTCGGGTTAGGCAAGGTAGACCCCGACACCGAAACGGGCAGGGAACTGATTTCCAGGACGGACCCATTTATCTCCGTCGGCGCCGGCGGCGATCCGTTCCTGGGAAAGAGCGTGCCCACGACGACGCGCCAGAATGATGCCGAAACGATCACCCTGATTCACACGCCGAAAGGCGATCTGGTGCGACGTCACCAGCGCACGGCGGTGACGTCGGCAACGGTGGAGTTCCCCTGTAAGGGCGCTCAGGACGTGGAGAGGCTGCTCTCGCTGCCGTACGAACCTCCCGATCTGGACCTGGGCGATTTCTCGCAGTGGCGTGAGCGGGTCGGCGAGGAGGCGCTGGTAATGGTGGGCATCGGCAACGCCGTCTGCTTTCCGGCCACGATGCTCGCCCCCGAGGATTTCTGCCTACTGTGGGCGGACGCGCCGGACGTGATGGCGCAAATGACCGAGATAGGCGCCCGTCGGCTGAATACCTACGTGGAGCGCCTGTGCCAGGCAGGTGTGGATGCTTTTCGGATTGTGGGAGGCGAGTACGTTACCTGCCAGCTGGGGCCAAAGGCCTTCGAGGCACTCATCACACCGTTCGACACGCAGCTCTGCCAACTGATGCGGCGCTATCACGCAGTGACTTACTATCACAATCACGGCCCGATTATGCGCTGGCTGGCACCGATTGCCGACCTGGGGGTGGATGCGCTAGATCCGCTGGAAGCGCCGCCCTGGGGCGATGGCGACTTGCGGGAGGCCAGGCGACTCATCGGTGAGCGTGTGTGCCTGGTGGGCAACCTGGACGATATGGAGGTGCTGGAGCAGTGGGATGCTGTGGCGGTGAAAGAGCTGGGGCGACGGCGTATTGAGGAGGCAGGCGCCCGCGGCTTCGTCCTGGGCGGCACGGCATCAGGAACCTATACGGAGCGGGCAGCGCGCAATTTCGTGGCGCTGGTGGACGTGGCGCAGGAGATGGCCAGGTAAGCCGGTGAGCCTGCCGCCGGTCTACCGGAACCGACCGGGACAAGATCATCTACATTCACACAGGTCGCCATTAGCACTTTCGCCGGGAACGTTCTGATCGGAGCATCGGTGCCGCCTGCCCACCTGTGTTCACCGAAGGAGGGACAGCGTGACATCAAGAGAACGGCTGCGGTTGACGTTGAGCCGCAGTTTGCCGGACCGCGTGCCGATTGTGGATGTCACCTTCTGGCCAGAAACGCTGTACCGGTGGCGTCAGGAAGGTATGCCTACCGGTGTGGAGCCTGATGATTACTTCGCACTGGACCGCATCGAACGGCTCACGTTCGATGGCTCGCTTTGCCTGCCGACACAGGTGCTGGAAGAGACCGAGCAGTGGCGCGTGCGCCGTGATGCCAATGGCGTGGTTACCAAAGAGTGGCGCGACTGGACGGTGAGCTACGCCCCGCCGGTGCGGCTCGATTGTCTGGTCAAGACGTGGGATGATTGGCTCAGGGTGAAGGATCGCCTGCGCGTCAGCCCGCACCGGCTTAGCGAGCCGGCGGTGCAGACCTACTTCGACTGGCGAAAAGAGGACCGTTTTGTGGTTGTGGCCCCCACCGAGCCGATGTGGTTTCTGATTGAGGGTCTGACCGGCTATAAGGTGGGCCTGCCGTTGCTCATAGAGCAGCCCGACCTGGCGGCGGATATCCTGAACACCTACACCGACTTTGTCCTCGGGATGTGCCAGCTGTGCGTGGACGAAGGGATAACCTTCGACGGGCTCTGGTTCTTTTCCGACCTGTGCTACAAGAATGGCATGCTTTTTTCGCCGAGGTGTTATCGTGAGCTCCTCCTGTCCTGCCATCGCAAAATCAAGGCATGGTGTGAGGCGCAAAACATTCCCTTGATCCTGCATTGCGATGGGGATATGCGCCAGTTCCTCCCCCTGCTCATCGAGGCGGGCTTCGACTGCGTCCAGCCTCTAGAAGCGCGGTGCGGGAATGACGTGCGGGAATTGAAGCGATTGTACGGCACGCGCATCGTCTTCTTCGGCAACATCAGCGCCGACGTGATGGCGTACGGTAGCGATGCGGAGATCGAAGCAGAGATTGCAGCCAAGGTAACAGTAGCGAAGGAGGGAGGCGGCTATATTTACCACAGCGATCATTCCATCCCGCCCACCGTGAGTCTGACGCGCTACACAAAGGTCATCCAACTCGTGCGGGAGCACGGAGCGTATCACAAAAGATAAGTCAGGTATCCATCAGCCTTCACGTGCGGCTTCTCCAGGCGGCGCAACCCAACGCGGCAGAGCGCTGCCCAACGATCCCATTCGCCAAGAAAGGGGACGATCATGACCTCTCGCGAGCGATTGCTAACCACGCTGCGGCACCAGGAGCCTGACCGTGTTCCCTATGACCTGTCGTCCAGCCCCGTCACGGGCATCCACCACATCGCCTACCGCAGGCTCCGCAAGGCATTGGGTCTTCCCGACCGGGAGCCGTTCATCTGGCACTTGATGCAGCAGCTGGCGTGGGTGGACGAGGACGTACACGACGCACTGCAAACGGATGCCAGAGGCCTGCGCCCCGACGGGCCGTCCTCGGAGACGCCCGAGATTACCGAAGACGCCTATTTCTTCTACTACACCGACGAGTGGGGCATCACACGGCGCAGGCAGAAGCAGGACGGTTACTACTTTGATATCTGCGCTTCCCCGATGGTCAATGTCGAAAGTCCTGCCGACGTCCAGCGCTGGCCCTTTCCCGATCCCATCCACGAGAGCCGGTTCATCGGCCTGCGAGATCGAGCAGAGCGAACGCGGGCGGCAGGGCAGCTGTTTGTGCTGGGCGGCATCAGCGCCGGGATGCTGGAGATGGGGCTGTGGCTCCGCGGGTTTGAGAACTTCTTCTGCGACCTGGGCGGCAATCGTCCCCTGGCAGAAGCCCTGTGCGACAAGATCATCGAGCTGAAGATGCGCTACTGGGAGAAGGCGCTGGCTTTAGTGGGAGATGTGGTGGATGTAGTGCAGGAAGGGGACGACTACGGCGGGCAGCACGATCTGCTTGTCTCACCTCAGCTGTGGCGGGAACTCTTCAAGCCCCGGCTGTGTCAACTGATCGGCCACATCAAGCAGTGCGCCCCGCACGTGTTCGTCTTCTTCCACTCCTGCGGCAGCATCTACGAGATACTCCCCGGCCTGATTGAAGCGGGCGTGGACATCCTGAACCCCGTGCAGGTTGCTTGCGCCAACATGAGGAGCGATCGGCTCAAGCGGGAATTCGGTGACAGTCTGACCTTCTGGGGCGGTGGCGTGGATACGCAGCGTATCCTTCCCTGCGGGACACCGCAGCAGGTCCGGGACGAAGTCAAGCGCCGCGTTGCCGACTTCGCGCCGGGCGGTGGCTTTGTGTTCAACACGGTGCATAACATCCAGGCCGACGTGCCGCCCGAGAATATCCTTGCCATGCGAGAGACGCTCCAAGAGTTCGGCAGCTATTAGTTAGATCTTGCAATCAGGGCCTGAGTGAGCCGGTAAATCGCAGAGACGCTGGCGCCGGTCACGGGGTCCACGGCGGGAATTCGCGTTGAGCTACCGGACGGAAGGGCAGAGCACTGAAAATTCCCACGGCTATCAGCGCCGGTCAGAGGGTGAATGAATGGGTGATGAGACGCTTGAGAGGTTGAAGGCGCGCCACGCCGCATTCTGGGCGATGGCAGAGGTGGACGCGCCGCTACTGAGCGTGGGACGCTACCAGCCGCTGGCGTCGCGCCCGCCGATACCCCTGGCCGATGGCACGACGGCAACCGAGGGCATGCGCCTGACCCCGGACTCGATTGACCCCCGGCGGCTGGTTGGGATTCACGCCGAGCCATCCACGCCGTTCGCAGGCGACTTCATTCACGGCGTCGCGCTCTATGACCTGTGCTGGATGGAAGCCACCACCGGCTGCCCGCTCTACTGGAGGGCGGGGCAGGTTTGGTCGGAGCCCGGAGGATGGTCTGCGTGGGACGACCTGGAGCGGCTGCGCGTTGCGCCTGACAATGCGTGGCTCGCCAGGTTGCTGACGCTGACGCGCCTGCTGGTGGAGCGGGCGCAAGGGCACTACCCTATCGTGCAGCCGCTCCTGCGCGGGCCGATTGACATTGCCACGGCGGTGTTAGGTGATGGGCCGGCCTGTTTGCTGATGAAGGACGATCCCGACCGCTTTCGTCGTCTGCTGGAGGTTTGCACCGATAACTTCATCACGGTCGCACAGGCCTGGATGGCGGCGGCGGAGGTGTGCCACGGCGGCTGCTGCGCCTATGGCATCTGGGCTTCGGGGACGGTCCTGCGCACCCAGGCGGACAACGCCGCGCTACTCTCGCCGCAGGACTACCACGACTTCCTCAAGCCGTTCGATGAGCGCATCTGCGCTGCCTTTGACTATCCGTTCATCCACACCCACTCAGGGGTGCTGCACATAATGGCGGACGCGTTGCTGGCTGAGGAACCGCTGCGCGCTGTTCAGGTAGTCCTGGACTATCCGGCAGGGCCGCCGCTGGTAGACCTGCTGCCCCTCTTCAGGAGGTTGAACAAGCACAAGCCATTGATTATCACCGGTGGGTTAACGGCGGAGGAACTGGAGCTGCTGCGCGGCACGCTCTCCCCACGCGGGCTGTGCTTGAGTGTGTCTTTGCACGACTGAATGATCCGGCCCTGAAAGCTTTCGGGCCGCTTGTTTCCTACCCGTACTTCTGCTCGCGTGCCTGGGCGCCTGGAGAAAGAGTAGAAGCAAGAACACGCCTGGCAGCGCTGAACGTTGTATGGCTCGTGCCACTTCATTCAGGCCCATTCGCCCAACATGACATCAGACCCTATGCCCGCTCATCGAGCCGAGGAGGTAGACGTATGACGCCCCGCGAGCGTTTTCAGCGCACCATGCACTTCCAGCCTGTTGATCGTGCGCCGCTGTGGGATTGGGGGCCGTGGTCCCAGACGTTGCGCCGCTGGCGGCAGGAGGGGCTAACTGCCGAGGAGGGCGTCCCCCAACTCGCAGAGTGTGATCCACGCGAGGATTGCGGCGTAGACTTTGCCCCTGTGCCGCGCTTTGAAAAGCAGGTGCTGGCAGAGGATGAGCGGGGCGTTACCTACATCAATGAGATCGGCCAGACCCTCAAGAACCTTCACGAATGGGAACTGTCCATGCCGCTGTTCCTGGACTACCCCGTTCACAACCGCGCGGAGTGGGAGGCACTGACATCTCGCTTTAATCCTAGCTCGCCGGAACGCTACCCCGCCGACTGGGATACGCGGCGGGTACGCTGGCAGCAGAACGGCGTGGTGGTTCATCTTATGGGCGATCGCAATATGGGCTTCTTCGGTCCCTTGCGCGAACGCTGGGGACCGGAGGCGCTGATGGTGGTGATGAAAGAGGATCCGCTGCTGGTCCACGAGATGATGGAGTTCCTCGCCGACTTCTTCATCGGCGTGCTGCGCCGCGCGCTGGAGGAGGCCAAGATCGACTGGGTGATCTTCTGGGAGGATATGGCGTGTCGTCACGGCAGCCTGATCTCCCCAAAGATGTTCCGCGAGTTTATGGTGCCGCGCTACCAGAAGGTGACCGAATTCGTCCGCAGCCACGGTGTGGATATCATCGGCGTGGATAGCGACGGGAACGTGAGCGAGCTGGTTCCCCTCTGGCTGGAGGGCGGCGTCAACCTCGTCTATCCAATGGAGGTGCAGGCGGGAAACGATGTCGCCGCCTATCGCCGAGAGTACGGCCGGGACTTGCTGATGACGGGCGGCTTCGATAAACGCGCGCTGGCGCAGGGCAAGCGCGCCATTGATGCCGAACTGGCACGCATCATGCCCGTTGTGGAACAAGGCGGCTACATCCCCACGATCGACCACTCCGTTCCGCCCGACGTGCCCTATGAGAACTTCCTCTACTACTGGGAACGGAAGAAACAGCTATTGGGAGCGTGATGCTCCCGTGCTACCATAGCCCTTCCCACGCGACTTGATAGGCCGCCTCATCTACCTATGACACTTCACCTCGCAGGCGTCGAACCTGTGCGGAGGACGGCGATGTTCCCTATGTGGGCCGTCTGTCTGGCTCTACTGGCATGGACGCCGCACGCGCAGATTGCGGCGGCAGAGGCAAGTGTTATGTCGAGCACTCAACTATCCATTCGCTTCAGCCCGGATACGGGAGGCATCTCCGGCATTAGCACGGTTGCCGGACGGCACGAATTCATCCGCCGTGCCGCGGACCGGCCGCTCCTGTGGCGTCTCATCTTCCACGATCAGACGGGCAAAGAGGTCGGCATCGATAACGCACACGCCGCCCCGCCGGTAATCGAAACGACGGCCCGCGGCCGCTCTCTGCGCTGGAACCGTGTCGATCTACCAGGCGAAAGCGGCGCCCTCGACGTCCGGGTTACCTGCCAGTTGAAACCAGGTGCTGATACCGCGCTGCTTCGTCTATGGGTGCGGCACAGAAGCAAAGCCTTCGGTCTCTGGAGCGTTCACTTCCCCCTGATCTCTCCGCTGGCAGAACCCGGATCCGCCGACATTGCCATCGGACGCGGCAACTGGGGAGAGCTGTACGAGAAGGCTCAGGAGAGTATTTCAGGCAATTACCCCTCTCATAACATGCCGATGCAGTTGATGTTGCTCCACGAGGGGCAAGATGGCCTCTACCTGGCGGCCCACGATCCCCAGGCCAGAGCAAAGGTCTTTGAACTGCACCCGGGCGGCGAATTCCGCGTCCATACCTGGGCGGAGGATATGGGGATTCCGGGCAACAACTGGACCGCCCCCTACCCCTTCGCCCTGGGTGTGTATCGGGGCAACTGGATGGTCGGGTGCAAGCGCTACCGCGCCTGGGCCCTCAAAGAAGCCCCCTGGACGCAGAGAGGCCCCCTCACCCAGCGCGCCGATGTTCCAGAGGCCATCAAGAAGGTAACCGCGTGGGTCCTGGGCGACGGGCCCGGCGAAACGGTGGTGCCCGCGGTGCGCCGCTTTGCGCAGGCAATCGGCGCGCCTGTGGGTGTCCACTGGTACAACTGGCACGAGATTCCCTTCGATACCGATTACCCCGCCTACTTCCCCGCCCGGCCGCGCTTCGCGGAGGCAGTCGCCGAGATGAAGCGAGAGGATGTGGTGGTAATGCCCTACATCAACGCCCGGCTGTGGGATAGTGCCAATAAGGATTTCCCGCAGGCCAGACCTTTCAGTGTCAAAGACGAGCAGGGGAATCCCGTGATCGAAGTATATGGCTCGGGCGCCAAGCTGGTGGTGATGTGCCCCACGCAGCCCTTCTGGCAGGAGAAGGTGTTCGAGATTGTCCGGCGCCTCGGCGAAGAAGGCGGCGTCAACGCCGTCTATCTGGACCAGATCGCCTCTGCCGGCCCCAGACTCTGCTTCGACAGAAGCCACCGGCATCCGCTGGGATCCGGCGGCTGGTGGGCGGATGGCTATCGCGACATGCTGAACCCGATCAGGGAATGGAGCACGTCTCACGGGCGGCAGATCAGCCTGACCACCGAGAATGACGCCGAACCCTACATGGACAACATAAACGGCTTCCTCATCTGGACGCCGCGAGAAGAGCGCGAGATACCGATGACCACCGCCGTGTACAGCGGCTACACGCTCTACTTTGCTAGCAATCACGCCCTGTCGTCCGGAGACGAGTCGTACTGCCTTCTCCAGGCGAGAGATTTTGTCTGGGGCACGCAGTTAGGCTGGGAAGGCACCGCCATTCTCGAGCCGGAGCACGCCGCGAAATTGGAATACCTGTCCCGACTGGCGCGCATGCGTTCCCCCGCGGTGGATTACCTGGTTTACGGCGAGCTGCTCGATGTCCTGCGCCCGGAGAACGACATCCCCGATCTTACCGGCACGTGGGACACCTGGAAGGGCAACCAGCCCGTGCGCCTGAAGGCTGTGCACGCCGCCCTCTGGCGCGGGCGGAACGGCTCGGCCGCCGTCCTCCTGGCGAACGCCGATACGCGCCCCCATCCCTATACGTTCGTCTTTGATGCCGATCGATACGGCCTGGGCCGGGCGAGTCGCTGGCGACTGTCGCAGATTTCCCTGGCGGGGACGCGAGACCTCCCGGCCCAGTCCGGCAGACGGTTCTCCTGGACGGCGGAGGTCCCGGGTCGAGAGGCGCTCATGATCGTTCTGAGGCCACAACGCTCCCGATGAGCGGCCGTCCTCCGCCGGATCTCCCCGCGCTGACACGCGCCGGCACGAGGTTGCCCGGCACGCCCGATTGCCCCAGCGGCGCCGCCACGCTCCTGCGGTTCATCTGGTCCAGAAGGCAGGCCCTTTCAGCTCCGCGCCTCCTCGGGAGAGACACGACGCTGTCCACCCGGGCGCGTGGGAGCCGGCGCAATGGTCGGCGCTGCCTCCCCCGCTGCCACCATACGACGGATCAGGCGTTCCCGCATCACCGCCGCGACCTCCTGGTGGGATTGGAGCCCGATGAGGTTCGTCAGCTCGTAGGGGTCAGCCTGCAAGTCGTACAGGTAGTCCTCCACATAGTGGTCGGAGGCAGGATCTTCCCCGCCCCTCCCGTCCGGCGCGGTCACGGCGTATTTCCACCGGCGCGTGCGCACCGCGCGGCCCACCTGGGATTCGCTGACCTGAATAAAGACCTCTTCCGGCCAGCCTTCCCTCTGACCTCTCACCAGGGGCAGGATCGAGCGCCCCTGCATCTCCTCGGGGATGGGCAGACCTGCGGCGTCCAGCAGGGTGGGCGGCAGGTCGATCAGGCTAACGAGTTCCTGTACCTGGCCCCCGCCATCAAACCCCGGGCCCTGCAGGGCCGTCGGCACGCGGATCGAGCTCTCATGGCAGGAACGCTTGTATTCCTCGTTGCGCGTCTTGAAGTGGCAGGCGTGGTCGGAGGTAAACAGCAGGATCGTTCTGTCCCGCAGGCCCAGACTGGTGAGCGCATCCAGCAGCCTGCCCAGCGCTTCATCGAGACGTTTGACCATGCCGTAATAGCCCGCCAGGTGCTGGTGAGTGGATCCTCCCAGGGCGGCCAGATCCGGGGGAATCCACCTTCCCGTGTAGCGCTCACGGTAGCCCTCGGGGGCGGGATAGTCGTCGAGGTGGTTCTGGAAGTGCGGCTCGAGGAACGACAGGAAGAGGTAGAAGGGGCGGTGCCGGTGTGCGACGATCATGCGGATCGCGGCGTCCGTGAGGGCGTCCACGCGATAGCCAGGTAGATGCACGGGCTGATTCTCGTGGTCGTAGACCACAGTGCGGTAAGCATCGGACGTGAACTCCAGGACGTTGGCGGCCAGCCAGTACTCGTAGCCGCCGCGCTTCGGTTCGGGGACCGGTTCCTCATCCGCGAGGTGCCACTTACCGATGTAGCCCGTGTGGTAGCCCGCCTCGCGGAAGGCGTGGGCGAGCGTCCTGGCGTGCGGCGGCAGCGGGATGCCGTTGCGGAAGCAGCCTGTCGTGGTCGCGTACAGTCCCGTCTGGAGGGAGGAGCGCGCTGGCCCGCACACCGGCTGACACGTGAATGAGTGGTAGACGTGCGTTCCCCGCCAGGCCATCCGGTCGAAGTTGGGCGTCAGGTCCAGAGGGTTGCCGTGCACGCCGGCGGTATCCCAGCGCTGCTGGTCCGTGAAGAAGACGATGACATTGGGGCGCTGCGAGCCGGTCTCTGCCATGTCTCTGGCCTCCGCAGGTAAGGGCGAACTTGCCCTTCAGAGATGCGTTCGCCTTCTACCGGCCCGCTCCCCTGCCCCCTGGGACGGGCCGAGGCGCCGGGGCTTCCTCGAGCGTGGCCATCAGCTCCAGGATTCGCTCGTCACGCAGCGCGCGCAGGCTCACCACTTCGCCCGGCCGTAGGCGTGCCAGCTGGCGCTGGAGGGCGTCCACGCTGGGGATCGGTTCCTCGCCCAGCGCCAGAAGGACGTCCCCCGGGCGCAGCCCGGCCATCCACGCGGGGGTGCCGGGGCTCACCTGCACCAGGTACACCCCGCTCTCCTCCGGCAGGCGGTGCTCCACCACCAGCCGCCGGGGCAGCGGGCGGCGGTGGCCGGTTACTCCCAGGAACGCACGGCGGACGCGGCCATCGCGGATGAGCAATCCTACCACCCAGCGCGCCGTGTTGATCGGCACGGCAAAGCAGATTCCCTGCGCGAACTGGATGATGGCTGTATTGATCCCTACCACCTGGCCGCGCGAATCGACCAGCGGGCCGCCGGAGTTCCCCGGGTTCAATGCCGCGTCGGTCTGGATGATATTCTCAATGATCCAGCCTGTCTGGCTGCGCAGGGAGCGGCCGACGGCGCTGACCACGCCCGCCGTCACCGTCGCCTGGAAGCCGAACGGGTTGCCGATAGCGATTACCAGCTGTCCCGGCTGCAGGCGAGCAGAGTCCCCCAGGGTGGCTGCGGGGAGGCCGTGCGCGGGGATGCGCAGGACGGCGAGGTCCGTGTCCGGGTCCGTGCCCACCACCTCCGCGGGGAAGACGCGCTCGTCCGCCAGGGTTACTTCCAGTCGCGCCGCCCCCTCCACCACATGGCTGTTGGTAAGCACATAGCCGTCGGGAGTAATCACCACTCCGGATCCGGCGCCGACCAGAGCGGGTGCCTGGCCGTGCTCGCGGGGCACCGGCCGATAAGCGGCAATGTGCACCACCGCCGGCCCCACCTCCCGCACTACGCGGGTCACCGCGCGGGAGTAGGCGTCCAGCAGATCGGCGTCGTCCGGCTCCCCAGCGCCGTTACCACGCAGCACCAGATCGTCCCGCTGAGTTATTAGTGTCGCACTCATCGAATAGGCACTACCGGCGGTAAGCCTACCGCCCGGGTTATCTTAGGCACCGCCGTGTCAACGTGACAACTCAAGACTCAATTGAGCTGCGCCTATCGCCAGCACATTGGCCCCCCTGGCCACCCTCACCAGATCCTCCCCGATGCCGTCCGCTTCGGGGACGCGCGTTTCTCGGCGAGGAGTAGCCCTCGATCAGGCGACCCGCGTGGGCGGCCCGATCTCGGCTTTCACGGCCATGGCGTAGGCTTCGTACTCGGTGGCCACCCGAGCGCGTTCCGCGTCTCCCGAGTGGATGAGCACCCGGTAACGCAGGGCCAGCGTCCCGCCCGCGGGAATGGTGTACGGTTCCCGATAAGTGGGCGCCAGCCCCACCGTCTCGTTCTCGAAGTTCAGGAACGGTGTAGGATGGCGAAAGTTCGTGGGGGCGTTGAACAACGCCACGCCCACCGTCTCGTTTCCCAATGGGCCCGAGAAATCGAGCCACTTCGCGGGGGCTCCGGCGGTGGCATCCTGGCGCTGTCCCTCCGAGTTCAGGATCAGCCCCCCTCCATCCGCTTTGGGAACCATCGCATCCGGAACGCGGATCGCCAGCAGGTGGTAGGGAGTGGCGTTAAGGGTAACCGGATTCTCCGCCGCCGTGAGCAGGATGTCCACATCCACATAGCGGGACGGGAGCGGGCGGATGTAGACCAGCACGCTCCGGTGCTCGCGCAGGAGGAGGGCGTCCCCCGCCTTGTTGAGCCAGTCCAGCCGCTCGACGAACCGTCCCGCTCGCCGGCCGCTCTGCAGCGTGCGAAAGTCAACATGATTGATGCGGCTGAACTGGGGACCGATCTGCCAGTTGTTTCCGTCTGTAAAGTTCTGATGGGCGATCACCAGGCCGGTGTGGTGGAAGTGGCCGGTGCGCGTCCCAGGGAACTCGCCGTCCTGGGTGATCGACAGGCCCGTGGGGCCGATGATGGGGTGGAAATAGGGCCGCGGCAGGTCCGGCTGCCGCGTGTTATAGCGGTAGGTGGCGAACGGCTGCCCGTCCAGGGTGATGATCAGATCGTGCTGCCCTGCCTTCAACGAGACGGCCTCGTCCTCCCGGGAGGGCGCGATACCCCCGGCGGCTACCTGGAGGCGCAGGGGACGCGCGCCACCCGCCGGCAGCTCCGCTACCAGCAGTCCGGGCGCTCCGCCCGCGGGGCTCAGATAAGCGGCATCCAGATCACCCCCTTCGAGCGCGCACAGCCGCACCGACCGCGAGTCCGGCGCCCGCTCCTCCCCGAGGTGCCGGATAAGGAGCGGCAGATCCATCTCCACGCGGACCGGACCGCCGGCGAACCCAACAGGGGGCGTTAACCGCAGGGGAACCTCGTAGACGCGCGCCATAGCGATCTCGCGGGATCCGGGTGTTATCAGCCATCCCGAGGATCGGTTCTACCGGCTCCGTCGTCCAGACCTTCCCCGGCGGAACGAGGACGGCCGAAAAAAAGGCCCAACGCCCCCCGCAGACGGCATTGGGCCGGTTCTCGATGCAGGAGCCGGCGCTGCCCCTATCCTCGCACTCCCTGGACACGACAGGCGACCCGCCATCCCGCGCCGAGCAGATGGTCACGCAACTGCTCCGGACGTCCCGAGACCGATCCCGAACGCATCTGGGACCGCGCCCCAGGGGCAACTCCTCGCCACTACGAAGCAGGGCAAGATACGTACCAATCGATCTCTTGCTCCGTATTCCGAATCTTGCTGCCGCTCCTCGTAAAGCAGCGTAACCGGTGACGCACCTCGTCTGGCTCAGGCGCTCTACCATCCCCGCTCCGCGCTGTGCAGACCCTTTCGTGGGAAGGAATCGATCGGGAGACGCAGAACACATCTTCGAAGTGTGCGGAACCACCGCGCAGCGACGGGGTCTGTTTCTGTAGGAAGGGGCGGCCGTCCTTGAATTGCTCCCCGCTCCCATCCCGCTGTATAAGGAGGCGAAGCATGTCCGCGCGACGTCTCTGGCCATGTGCCCTGTTGCTGTGGGTCGCTCTGCCCGCGCTCGCCGATCCATCCCCCGCTGCTGCCCGCGTCAGCTACATCTCTGGTAGTCTCCTGGTACGCGGCCAGGATGATGAAGAGTACAGCTACGTGGAACGCAACGCCGTGCTGCGGCCGGGAGATCTGGTGTGGGCCGATCGGGGCGGCCGCGCCGAAGTGGAGCTGGACGGTGATAGCTGGCTGAGGCTGGCCGAAGACACCCGCGTCGAAATCCGCCAGCTGGCCCCCGAGCCCGAGGTCCGCCTCTGGATCGGCAGTCTCTACCTGGATCTCTCCAACAGCCTGGAAGCGGGCGTACGCGTTCGCACCCCCGCCGGAGACGTGGATGTTGAACCGGACAGCCGGGTGCGCATCGACGTCCCCGAGGTGGAAACCGCCCGCGTGGCGGTGCTCCGGGGACGGGCGCTGGCCTACGGCGAGGCGGGGCAAACAGCACGCGTCGCCGCCGGACAGGCGCTCCGATTGACGCCGGGGCGCGCTCCGGGCGAAGTCGAGGATCTGGATCCCGCCCGCGACTCGTTCGATCGCTGGAATAGCGAGCGCGTGGCCTACTACGCCGACCGGCCGCTGCCTCGCCAGCTGGAGCGCCCCCTCGTCGGCGCGCGCGAGCTGGCCGACTACGGCACCTGGCTGACCGTTGACGACGTGACCTACTGGCAGCCTCGTGTCGGCTCCGATTGGCGGCCCTACTCGGACGGCTACTGGACTGATATCTTCGGCTTCGGCCCCACCTGGATCCCCTACGAGCCGTGGGGTTATACCACCTTTCACTACGGCCGCTGGTATCACCGCTCCGGCTACGGATGGCTGTGGTGCCCGCGCTACATCTGGGCCCCGAGCTGGGTCTCTTGGGCCTCCTACGACGATTTCCTCTGCTGGGCGCCGCTGGATCCGTGGGACCGCCCCGCCTACGCGCGCCCTTATTATCGCTGGCACCGCGGCTGGTTTGTGGATCCGCTCGTGTGGAGCTACTGCCCGCGCAACCGGTTCTTCCGCCGACACTGGCACCCCTGGGAGCGCCAGCGGCTGATCCGTCCCCTGCTTGAAGCGCGCGACTTCCGGAGCGACCGGCTGCGCGAACTTCCGGCGCGGGAGATCGAGCGGCTGGCACCGCGCGAACCGATCCGGGGTCTGCGGGAGACTGCCACCCGCGTGCCCGCCTCGGAGCGCGCCCGCGAGCTGGAGCGCCGCGTCCCGCCTATCCGGTTTCTCGACGTGGCTCGGGAACCGCGACCCCGCCTGCGCGATCGCAACGCCGAGCCCCGCCGCCCGGGCGCTGCCGAACGCTCCGATACGCCGCGCCTTTACCTGGACACTCGCCCGCCGCGCCAGCGGGACCCCGCCCGTCGTGACGGGGACGAATCCGTTCCCGCCCCCCGCGGTGATGGCGAACAGCGTCTATCGCCCCGCCTGCGCCCGCGGCCGGCAGACTCCCCGGCCACGGTACCAGGCGCAGGCCCACTGCCCGAACCGAAGCGCGAGCGCCCCGGGGATCTGCGGAACCGCGAGCGGCTGCCCCGCCGGGATGATACGCCGCGCCGGATTGATCCGCCGCCCGTGCCGCGCACGGGCGGCGACGCGCCCGCCGCAGGCCGGCGCTACGTGATCCCGCGCTTTGAGGAGCAGAATGGCCCGCCGCGTGCTGTTCCAAGCACTCCTTCGAGGGAGCTACGCCCCCGCCTCGAGCGTCCGGAGGATCGCCGCGACGGCGGGCTGCGTACCCGGCCCGAGCGCTA
The DNA here is from genome assembly GCA_016199525.1 of Armatimonadota bacterium. Classification (GTDB taxonomy): domain Bacteria; phylum Armatimonadota; class SYMT01; order SYMT01; family JACQGL01; genus JACQGL01. The sequence goes on along the minus strand of JACQGL010000199.1, from coordinate 19,804 downwards.
CCGCTCCGAGCCCGCCGGCGGATCCCGGTACGAACCCCGAGGTGACCGCCAGCCTGTGCTCCGCGGGGGCACGGAGCGCTCCTACGGCGGGAGTTACTCGGGGCGGCCCTCCTCCGACGGCGGCAACCGCGGCGGCGGCGAATCCGGCGGCCGGGGATCCCGCGGCGATGGCGGCCGGGGATCCCGGGGCAGCGATCGCAGCTCGGGCGGCGCCCACGGAGGCCGCAGCCGGTAGTCCGACGCGGCGCCGGCCTCCGTGCCGTCCTGACGGGTGCCGGCGCCAATCCCGACTCTGTCGGGACCGGTATACCTCCTGTGTGATAGATCGGTAGTCACCCGGCCCTCGGCCGGCGGGGAGTGCTCGCCGCTGCGTTCCCCGTTCCTGCGCTGGTTAACTCATTGGCTGGCACTGGCGCCACGCTTATTTCGTCAAGACTTGTAAGCATTTCGGAGCCGTTGCGCCGACTTGATTCCTGGGCCAAGGCGAAGGACCAAGCCGGAAACGTGAACAGCGAAACAGCACTGATGCGAGCAAGTGAGGAAACTACGCGGTAGAAAAACGCCGTAGGAATTCTCCCGGGAGGCCGGGCCTGCGTCTATTCGGTTCCTCACCTCCTACGTTCGCTTGGCTACCCGTGGCGTTCGGTTCTTGCCCTATCCACTTCGCCCTGCTTTCGCCTTTCTCGCACTCGCTTTCCCTTTTTTGCACAGGAGCCAATCGTGATGGCGCGTACACGTCTTCTGTATCTTCTCCTCCTGCTCGGCCTGGTCGTTCTAGGGTCCGGTTGTACGGGCGCCGATGAGCACGAGACCGCCTACGACACGGGGGCCGGTAACGAAGCCCCGGCGATCAACAACGCCCCGGCGGCTCCCACCGATTCCGGGCAGCCGAACCCGAAGAAGACCGCCTCCGGCCCCATCCCCGTCACCATCCAGACGTCCATGGGGACTATTGAAGCCGAATTGTGGCCGGATAAGGCGCCGACCACAGTGGAAAACTTCGTCCGCTATGCCCGCGAAGGCCATTATAACGGCACGATCTTCCACCGGGTCATCTCCGATTTTATGATCCAGGGCGGTGGCTTTACGGCGACTCTCCGGGAGAAGCCCACCCACGATCCCATTCAGAACGAAGCGGGCAACGGACTGGAGAACAAGCGTGGTACCCTGGCTATGGCGCGCACGAGTGACCCCGACAGCGCCACCAGCCAGTTCTTCATCAGCCTGAAACACAACGAGATGCTGGACCGCCAGCACGCCGCCGACGGCGTGGGCTACGCCGTGTTCGGGAAGGTGACCCGGGGGATGGGCGTGGTGGACCGCATCGCCCGCGTGGAAACCGCTTCGGCCCCCAACGGTATGGATGATGTGCCCGTCAAACCGGTTGTGATTCAGTCCGTGAAGGCCCACGAGAGCGTCGCGCAGAGGAAGCCCTCATGAGCAAGCGCAGGCAACGTGCGTGGCTGGTGATCGGCCTGGCCGCCGCTCTGGGCGGGACGGTTGTCGCAGCGCCACAGAAGAAGCCCGCCCCCGCCTGGGTTGAACTGAAGACCACGGAGGGCGCGCTCATCCTGGAGCTCTACCCCGACAAGGCCCCGGAGACGGTCCGTAACTTCCTGGGCTATGCGAAACGGGGTCACTACCAGAACACCCTCTTCCACCGCGTGGTGCCCGGGTTCGTGATCCAGGGCGGCGGCTACACCCGCAACCTGCAGGAGAAGCCCACGCAGAAACCCATCCAAAATGAGGCGGGCAATGGGCTCAGCAACCAGCGCGGCACCATTGCCATGGCGCGCACGAGTGACCCCGACAGCGCTACCAGCCAGTTCTTCATCAACCTGAAAGACAACGAGATGCTGGACCGCCAGCACGCCGCCGACGGCGTGGGCTACGCCGTGTTTGGGAAGGTGATCCAGGGGATGGATGTGGTGGATCGTATCGCCCGGGTGGAAACACACACCACCGCAGATGGGATGGAGGACGTGCCCGTGAACCCGGTGGTCATCCAGTCCGCCCGGGTGCTCTCCAAACGCCCGCAGCTTCCAGCCCGCTGAAACCGATCTGGCCTTCCCACGCCAGACCCAGAGCTCCGACCCGCAGCCGGGGCGATCTAGCATCGCTTGCTGAAGCAGGGCCGCAGCCATACCATGGCAGACAACCACCCGATCAAGGAGGCAACGGCAGCAGGCTGAAGGTGGTTCCTCTCGTACAATGCGCAAGGATGCTTTGGCAAGAACGACCCATCTCTTCACGATGGGACGATGGTCAGCCCCTCTTCTTGTAGCAGGTTCTCAAGGGAGCGCATCTCCACATCGCTCTGGCGCTTCGTACCATCCAGTGGGAAGGGCTTCTGAAGCCAGGAATACTTACCGCTTGCGGAAGGGTTGAACGGCAGCAGGCTGATGTTCACCGCCCCCGCCTGGCGAGCTCGACGTCCGATGCGACGCATCGTCTCAGGCGAACCGTTGTACCCAGGGATGACGGGGACCCGCACGATTACCTGCGCGCCGATTTCAACGAGCCGTCGCAGGTTATCGGAGATGCGCGCCAGCGGGACCCCAGTGAATTCCCGATGGGCCGCGTCGTCGGCGTGTTTGAGGTCATACAGAAATAGATCGGTCACCGTAGCGAGGCGACTCAGTCGCTCCCAAGTAGTGAAGCCGGTCGTCTCCATCGCGGTGTGGATGCCTTCCGCGCGGCACAGAGCGAGGATGGCGTAGGTGAACTCGGCCTGCAGGGCGGGCTCGCCGCCGGTCAGGGTGATGCCTCCCCCCGAACGATGAAAGAACGGCTTCAAGCGTCGCGCCTCGTCGAAGACCTCCCCGGCGGACACAGGGCGCCCCTTCATCTCCAGAGCGTTTTTCGGGCACGCCTGAATGCACAACCCGCACCGCCGGCAGGCGTCACGGTCGTGCCCTTCGGGCAGAAGTCGCTCGAAGGTGCGGATCCCTTCCGGGCAAACATCCACGCACGCTCCGCAGCGATCGCACCGCACCTCATACCAGACAACCTCTGGCCGGGGGCAAACCGACTCCGGGCTGTGGCACCAAACACAGCGAAGCGGGCAGCCCTTCAAGTAAACCGTCATCCGCAAGCCGGGGCCATCATGCGTCGCCGTCTGGTCAATCGCGAAGACGATACATTGGATGGCCCGCAGTTCCTGTATCTTAGGTTTCATGCCCCCCACGCCGCGCTCCTCATAACTCCAACTCGGTACGCGCAATCACCTCATTCTGGGCGTCCGCGGGGAGCAAGGTGAAGGGCACCAGGTAGCCGCCGATGCGCACGAAAAGGTCAGCATAGTCTTGCGGGCACTTTTGAGCTTCTCGCATTACGCCGACGCTCACGACGTTGACCTGAATCTGATAGATGCCGAGGTCAAAACCCGCTTCGATGAGCCCTTTCAGCCTGTCCGGGCCTTCATCGCCTGCCAACGCGTTGGCGGCAAAACGCACGTTGAAGGTGATACCACCCAGGCCACGGCTGTGGTCGAGCTCCGTAGCCGAAAGCAGCGTTGCCGGAGTGCCTTTGAGGGCGACACCGGTGCACGGCGCCAGTGAGTTCGCCAGCGGTGTGCCGGCCTTGCGTCCATCCGGCGTCGCGGGCGTTTCCCGGCCGAACCCAATCCATACCGTCCAGCCCAGGAAGCCTGGAAACACCGGGCCGCCAAACCGGTTCTTATGTCCTTCGATTGCCGAGCACCACCCACCCGCCACGTCGGAAAACAGCTGGTTAATCCAGCCCGTGTCGTTGCCGTACTTGGGGCATTCCCGCAGAATGGCGTGGAGCAGATCCTCATCCCCCTCAAAGTCAGTGCGGATGGCTCTCCGGAAGTCATCCAGGCGGTAGCGCTCTTGCTCTTCCACCAGCGTCTTGATGGCGACAAGCCCATCCACCACATTGGAGATGCCCACCGCTTCAGGTTGGAGGAAGTTGTAAAGCGCTCCCCCGTGCGAGATATCCTTTCCTCGCCCGAGGCAGTCCTGGATGAAGCAAGAGAGCAGCGGGAAGGGGCGGTGCCACGCCTCCAGCAGTTGGTCACGCAGCCCCGTGGCAATCGCCTGGTGCGCAGCGTATTCCAACTGCTGGAAGAAAGCATCTTTCAGCTCCTGGTAAGTGTGCGGCACGCCGGTAGCGGGCCGGTCTTGAGTGTCGCGGATGGGGTGCCGCCCGTCGAAGAGGGCATAGAGCAAGCACATCGGGATGTTCACGTAGGGCCACGCCACCCACGGGTTGCTACGCCCCATAATGGAAGTCTCGGTGCAGGTGCTGGGCAAGTGGTCCACCGCGTGCGCGAAGGGGATTCCGTAGCGCACCAGCCCCTTCACAATCACGCCGCTGTTAAAAAAGGCCGGCTGCCCCTTGCCATTGCGCAGCAATCGGACCGCCCGGCGCATGAACGCTGGGGCGATATCATTGTGCCAGGAGATGTCTATTCCGGGGAAATACATGCGCACCCGGTCGGCGGCTTCTAAGAACCGGTAAGACAGCTCGTTAGTGGCGTCACTGCCATCCGGCTTTCGTCCCCCCAGCACCACAATCAGAGCGCTCATGCTGGGACCATCGAATTCGTTACATTTGATGAAGAACTGGTCAATAAGAATGTCCAACTGGCGCTCGTCGAGCACCCCCATCCCCTGCTCGCGGCGGTAGTAAGGATAGAGGTACTGATCGATCCGCCCCGGACCGAAGCAGTGGTGAGAGACGCCCGCTTCGATGGAGACGCACAGGAAGATGAACCAGACCAGTTGGAGTGCTTCCCGGAGGGTGTGCGGCGGCTGCGTGGCGATATGGTCGCATATATGAGCGGTTTCTTGCAGTGCCTGCCGCCACTCGTTGTCTTTCGTCTCTGCTGCCATCCGCCGCGCCAGATCTGCATAGCGGCGGATAACGCCCTGGAACGCCTCCATAGAGAGCCGTGCCGCCTCGTAGAAGGCGCGCTTTTCTGGAGTTTCCGGGTCCGTCGGCTCCAGCGCCGCCGCGAGTTCCTCAATGCGCCTTGTCACGCCGCCCAGTCCGATCTTCAAGATGGTTTCATAATCCGGCGCCATATGCCCTTCCGAGGCGCTCACCCAGTAGTTCTGCGCACGCAGGTAGCCCGTAGCTTCCTGAACAGCTCGCTGCATCGGTTCATCGGGGTGGGTGCTGGGGTGCCAACCGACCACCAGTTCGCCCGGGCGGATTTGGACTGGCATCTTCCCAAGAATATGAGCCGTCGCCCGCGCCACCCGCAGGATGCGAAACGGTTCGCCCTCGGTCTGGCGAAAAGACTCCGCGGCCAGTAGGGTGCGCTCGTGAAACGGGCGCGCCTCCCTGATCACCGTCTCTCGGATCTGCCTCGTCGCTTTCTCGAAATCGAACCCGCTTGCCGCTTCCACCATCGCTGGTGCCATCTTTCCTCTCCTCCTGCGCAGACACGGGGAGACTTGCGATTCGCTCCTCTTGCTCTCCTTGTTCCCCCTCTTCCTCACATTCCTCCTGGAGTATCGTTCAACGAGGAAGCGCGCCGTCCTCTCTCACTGGTTAGAGCCAAGGGGCGACCATCCCCGTGGGTCCCAAGTTCTGCGACGAGGCCCGCAAATGCAACGCACTTTATCAGACACATCCTACCTGGGGAATTGAATCGCCCTGCTCCACTATCTGCCAGCCATTGACTTGCATCGGGCGTGAGGATATACTGCTGTCGGGCCGCAGATTGCTTACTCGGTCCGTTCCTGCCGCAGAGGCGGCCCTGCTCTGCCAGCGGTGGTCACAAAGCGTGCCGCGCGCAGACCGAGAGCGATCGCACAACGCCGCCGTAGCATGATCCGGCCCATTGCCGCTCGCCCGAGCTTAACCGGCTTTCGCATCCCAGGATACCGTGCCCGACGCCTCTTCCCCATGGCGATGAAGAAAAAAATACTTGTCGTTGACGATCAGCCCCATATCGTCCGGTTGGTCGAAGTCAACCTCCAGAAAGCGAACTTCGAAGTGGTGACGGCGGCGGACGGCGAAGAGGGCTGGGACAAGATCTGCAGCGAGCGGCCGGATCTCATTATCCTCGACGTTATCATGCCGAAGAAAGACGGCTTCCAGGTGCTGCACGACCTCAAGACCCACCCCGACCTCCGCTCCATCCCGGTAATCATGCTGACCGTCAAGACCCAGAACGCGGACATCGTGGAGAGCCTGCGCGAAGGAGCGGACCTCTACCTGCCGAAGCCGTTCCACCCCGTAGAGCTGGTCTCCCTGGTGAAGCGGATGCTGGATAGTCGACCTACCCTCTGAGCCCCTTCGCCCACTGCTCACGCACTTGGCACCGAGCCCTGCCCGCAGCCCTTCGCCCCTACCAATATTCAATGCCCCAACACCCCGGGAACCACACTCCATGCGGCCCGCGGGAGTCCTCGCCTCTGGCCTAAGTGGTGGCGCCAGTTTGAGGCTAAAGTAGGAACGGCTGCGCCTGCGGCGCGGTTGGCGCCCCGGGAATTCCGTCCTATACTTTAGACTAACATTTGACCTGCCACTGGTGATCGAGGGAGAACCCCAACCATGGACACGCTCGTCGAAACGCCGCTCGACGGGCTCGACGCCGCCACGCTCTTCAGCTCGGGCGCCGGGCTCACCTCTGACGACGTGATTATCCTCCCCGGCTACATCGACTTCCCCCGCTCGGAGGTCTGCCTGGATACCCACGTCACGCGCAACCTCCGCCTGAAGCGCCCCATCGTCAGCTCGCCGATGGATACGGTCACCGAGACCAAGATGGCGATCGCGCTCGCCTTGCTCGGCGGCCTGGGCATCATCCACTACAACAACACCGTGGAGGAGCAGGCGGAGATGGTGCGGAAGGTGAAGCGCTTTGAGAACGGCTTCATCACCGATCCTGTCGTCCTCAGCCCGCGCCACACTATCACGGATGTGGACGGCATCAAGCAGACGGCCGGTTTCTCCGGCATCCCGATTACCCAGGACGGTACGCCCCGCAGCCGCCTAGTCGGCATCGTCACTAACCGTGATATCGACTTCGAGAAAGACCGCTCCCGGCCCCTCGAAGAGGTGATGACCACGGACCTGGTCACCGCTCCCCGCGGGGTGACGCTGAGTGAGGCGAACAAGATCCTGCGCGCCAGTAAGAAGGGCAAGCTCCCGGTGGTTGATGAGGACTTTCGCCTGGTTGCCCTGGTGGCGCGCAGCGACCTGCTGAAGAATCTGAACTTCCCCGACGCTTCCAAAGACGCCCGCAAGCAGCTTCTGGTGGGCGCGGCTGTCTCCACCCGCGATGAGGATCGCGACCGCGTGGACGCCCTCGCCAACGCAGGCGTGAACGTGATCGTGGTGGACGCCGCCCAGGGCCACTCCCTCTACCAGCAGCGGATGATCGCCTATATCAAGGGTCACTACCCCGAGATTGACGTCATCGGCGGGAATGTGGTCACCGCCCAGCAGGCAGAGACGCTCATCCACGCGGGAGCGGACGCCCTGCGCGTGGGGATGGGTCCCGGATCCATCTGCATCACCCAGAACATGATGGCTGTGGGCCGCGCCCAGGCCACCGCCGTCTACTGCGTGGCCTCTCACGCGCGCCGGTTCGGGGTGCCCGTGATCGCGGACGGCGGCATCAACGGCATCGGCCCGATGGCCAAGGCCCTGGCCCTGGGAGCCAGCGCTGTAATGCTTGGCTACCTCCTCGCCGCCACGCAAGAGGCGCCCGGCGAGTACTTCTACGAAGACGGCTTGCGCGTGAAACGTTACCGGGGAATGGCCAGCTTAGAAGCAATGGCCGTGGGCGGCGCCAAGCGCTACCTGGCAGAGAGCGACGAGGCCGTCAAAGTGCCCCAGGGGGTCTCAGGAACGGTGGTGGACAAGGGGTCCCTTCACGACTACCTCCCTTACCTGATGCAGGGCCTTTGCCACGCGTTCCAGGACATGGGCTGCTGCGATATCCCCTCGCTGCACGCCGCCCTCCATGAGGGCCGGCTCCGCTTCGAGCGCCGTACCTCCGCCGCCAACCGCGAGGGCACCGTCCACAGCCTCCACTCCTACGAGATGCCACGGTTCGGCATCCGGTAGGGGATACGTGGCCCGGTACCAGGTGTAAGAAAAGGGGAGAGTGAGGGGGATGGGGAGATAGGTCCCCATCCCCTTTCCCATCATCCGCTCGTCCTTGTAGCCCCCCGATCGAACGATGCGGATTGATCCCGTACGCATCCCGGCCCTGCACCATCCACGGGGCCGGAATGGCGCGGGGACGGCCATCTATGGCATCAGCGCCGACTGGAGTTCGGGGGGAAGGGCTGGTGGGGCAATGCGCTCGCCACGGACGGCTTCGACGTCGATCCTGATGCGCACCTGATCGCCGACGACCACACCGCCGCCCGGCAGGGGTACGTTCCAGCTCACGCCGAAGTCGTGCCGGTTGATCGTCGTCGTCGCGCGGAAGCCGGCGCGGCAGACCGGCCCCTTGTCCACCCCTTCTTCCCACCACGGCGTCTCCCACTGGCCGAGGTACTGGACGTTAAGGTCGGCGAGCCTGGTAATCCCGCGGATCGTGAGGTCACCGGTGACGGTATACTCGTGGGGGCTGATGACCCTCACTTCCTTACTCTTAAACGTGATCGCCGTGTGCTTCTCGACGTCGAAGAAGTCCGGGCTCTTGAGGTGGTGGTCACGATCCGGCTCACCGGTCCACAGCCCCTGGGTGGGAATCACCACCTCGACCGAAGCCCGCTCGGGTGTGGCTTCATCAAACTCCAGCCTCCCGTGCACGTTCTTGAAGTAGCCGCAGACGTCGGCGACCATCATATGGCGGACGCAGAACTCGGCTGCCGTGTGCCCGGGCTCCAGGAACCATTTGGCCATCTGTCACCTCCTATGAACCCCCATCCACACCCCGGCACAGCGCGCGCTTCCCACGCCGCCCGTAGCCTACCTGCCCCGAAAGCTTTCGGGGCCTGTATTCCCATTATTCCCGTGCCCGTGCCTACCCCCAGTTCAGGTGCGCCAGCGGCTCTCCCGGTGGCGCGGTAGGATCCAGCAGCCGCGCCCCGCCGGGCCCGAACGCGAGCGGCTGACCGCTCCGGGTGAGGTGGTCCAGTGCCAATGCCCGCTGCCACTCCCGCCAGAGATACTCCTTCTTGACGCCCAGGAAGATGTGCTCCCAGGGCAGCACCTCCTCGAGATCCCGCGGGCGTGCCGCGTACCACGCGGGATCGATGCCTGCCTCTCGGAACGCCTCCCGCCAGCGCCCACCGTTCGCCAGCGCCGCCTGCAGCGCGGGCGCCACCCGCCGGTCCGCCCGGGCCATCACTGCCTGCGTATAGGCGCCGCGCACGCTGGCCACTGTAAACTCCAGCCGGCGGTGGGCCTGCCGCACCGCCCGATGGACCTGCCTGATTCTCCGCTCCATTTCCGGCACCGTCGCCGTCCCCGCCCATTGGTAGGGGGTGTGGGGCTTGGGCACGAACGGATGCAGGGCGATCGTGACCTTGCGGAAGCTGCCCGCCTCCGCCACAGCGGCGGACAGACTGGCAATCGCCAGCAGGTCTTCCTCACGCTCGCACGGCAAGCCGACGATGCAGTAGAGCTTGATCTGCTCCACCCCCTGGGCGGCGCAACGCCGCGCCGCAACCAGGATATCCTCATCCGTGATGTGCTTGCGGGCGATGTAACGCAGCCGCTCCGAGCCCGTCTCCGGCGCCAGGGTCACCGTCTTCTGCCCCGCCTGTCCGATGGCGCAGGCCACCGCTTCGGTCAGGTTATCCGCCCGCAAGGAGGCCAGCGAGACGGAGTGCTGCTTCTGTGCCAGGCTACCAGTAATCTCCGCAATCCGCTTGTGATCGGTTAGAGAGGACCCAACAATGCCCACTCGCACCGGGCGCGCTTCCCCCGCCTGGCGTGCCTCCACCTCGCGTTCGATCTGCTCCTGGGGCGTGTAGCGGACCGGGCGGTAGGCGTAACCAGCGACGCAGAACCGGCACCCCTGCCCGCAACCCCGCGCCGCCTCTGCTAAGAACATGTTGGCGAACTCGCTGTTCGGCGTAACGATCTGCGCCGCCGTGTGGTAGCGGTGTAGATCCCGTGCCACCCACCGGCGGATGGGCAGGGGTGCGCCGTCGCGCGGGCGAATCTCGGCTACCATCCCGTCATCCCGGTAGCGGACGTCGTAGAGGGAAGGAACATAAACGCCCTGAATATCGGCCAGTGCGCGCAGCAGCTCCCGCTTGTCCCGCCAGCCGGTCACGCCCAGGCGCGCGCGGATCGCCGGTATGAGGAGATCGGTGAGGCCCTCCGCCTCCCCGATGACGATGGCATCCACAAAGGGCGCCACCGCTTCGGGGTTGACCCACGGCGCCGGGCCGCCCATGATCACCAGGGGATAGGTCTCATCCCGCTCTGCCGCCCGCAGCGGCAGGCCCGCCAGATCGAGCATCTTCAGGACGTTCAGGTAATCCAGCTCGAAGGAGACGGAGAACCCGATCACGTCAAACTCGGCCACGGGCCGCTGGCTCTCCCACGTGAACAGCGGCGTATGGGTCCGCCGGAACTCTGGCTCCTCCGCCGGGTCGGGCAGAAAGGTCCGCTCGCACACGGTATCTTCCCGGTCGTTCAGCAACCGATACACAATCTGGTAGCCCAGGTTCGACATTCCCAGCCGGTAGCTGTTCGGAAATGCCAGGGCGAACTTCAGCCGGCCGCCGTACGGCTTGTAGATCGTGCCACGCTCCACGGCTAGCAACTGTTTAACGTTGTGGATCAGTCCGTAAGCCATATTTCTCTCTGGCGGGCGACTAACCGCCCACAAGCGGGCGCAGGTTGTTTTGGCGGGCTCAGTAAACCACAATGAGGCAGCAAAGTCCATTCTTGTCCGGGCGGTGGTGCAGGAGGCGTCTGTAGTGCAGACATTTCACCTGCGTGTCGACAGGTTTCCGTGCAGGCTGGCAGCCGGCGCTGCCCCGGGTGAAGCGCCGGTGCATCCCGTAAACCGGGCTCGCGTTTGCTCCGTTGAAACCGCCGCGCGCATCCGTTAGCATGGAGTAGATTATGAAAGCCCTGGATGTCCTCAAGGAAATCGGTACCTGGGGCTTGCACCGCGAGGCTAACCAGGCCTTCCTGCTGGGCATTGCGGGCGATCCCGAAGAGGCAGATCGCGCGCGCCAGACCGCCCTGGGGCCCACCCCCACGCCCGAGCAGATCGGCGACGCGGACCCCTACCTGCTCCTCCTCTACCCCCCGTTCACAGAACAGGATCGCTTGCGGCTCGCGCGGTGCGATATCGTCGCCTCTGTGAAGAACGGCCCGGGCATCACCGAATGCCGGCCCGCGGAGGTGGCGCTCCTCAGCCGTCCCGAGGACCTGGTCCATGAGGTGCTGGAGCGGAAGCCCTGGCTGGGACTCGCCCTCGCCCGCCGCCTTCCCGGCTTCCGGGACACGGTGGCGGAGCGATTGATCCAGGATATCAGCCGTATTAACGCTGAGTTCGCCATCCTGGCGGGAATCCCCAGCGCCGTTCCCTGGCTGGTCCCCTACGTGCCTGTGATGACGGCGGCGGACTGGCTGGTACTGACCAAGAACCAGGCGTTCCTGGTGCTACGGCTGGCGGCGGCCTACGGACAGGCGTTCCATCCCCTCGGGCGCTACCGCGAGCTGCTGGGCGTGGTGGGCGGCGCCGTAGGGTGGCGCGCCCTGGCGCGCCGGGTGGCGGGAATGGTCCCGGGCGCCGTCGGGCTAGGCATCAAGGCCACGGTAGCCTTTACGGCCACCTACATCACCGGGCGCGCGGCGCAGCATTACTTCCGGCTGGGGCGGCAGCCGGATCCAGAGGAGATGAGGACCCTACGCCAGGAGGCTGAATTGCGGGCCAGATCGGCGGTGGCGCAGATCCTGGCGCGCCTTCGTGCCCGCAAGCCCGAGGAGTAGTGCGTAATGCGCCGCCCACAACCGGTGGTGGGCCACATATCCCACGGGTTACGCGCGATGCTGCCTGGAGTATCCTCCAGCGGCAGCTGACTGCCTCTCTGTCCTCGCCGTGCCTCTGTGAGGCACAACTCCCTACTCGATCAGTGGCAGCGCCAGCCGCACAGGCGCCGGAGGAATGACCTCCTCGGTGGCGGGCGCCAGCTCCCGCACCATCGCAATCTCGCCGCACCCGGGGAACTTCGGGCAACGCACGCACTCATTCCAGACCTTGTGCGGCAGCGTGGCCTTATCCACCACCTTGAAGCCTATCCGTGCGAAGAATTCCGGCTTGTAGGTAAGCGCGAAGACGGTCTTCAGCCCCAGGTCCTGCGCCTCCTCCACGCAGGCCAGGGCGATCGCCTTGCCCAGGCCGCAGCCCTGGTAGGGCTCCTTCACCGCCAGGGACTTGATCTCCGCCAGGTGGGACCAGACCACGTGCAGCCCGCCGCACGCCACAATCTCGCCCTCGCCCGTCTCTACTACATAGAAATCGCGGATGTTCTCGTAGATTTCCCCCAGGGAGCGATGGAGCATCTCGTCCCGCTCAGCATACAGGTTGATAAGGGCCTGGATGGCGCGCGCATCTGCCACGCACGCCTTCCGCAAGCGCGCGCCAATCTCGTAATACGGCAACTTTTCTGTATCCGTGGAAGCCATCGCCGGCCTGCTGAGTGAGCGGAATGCAAACCGTCCTCCTGGGGGCATCGGGAGGACAGTGTGGTTCCCCTCCCACGCCGCCGGGCTAGGAGAGAAGTCGCACGATGTCCTTATACAGCACCAGCACGAAGATGGTGCCGATGACCACCAGGCCGGCCACCTGTACCGCCCGCAGGGCCTCGGGCGGCAGCCGCCGCCTGCGCACCGCCTCCACCAGCAGGAGCAGCAGGTGGCCGCCATCCAGCACGGGAATGGGTAGCAGGTTGAACACGAACAGGGACAGGCTTAATCCAGAGATCTGGTGCACATAGTAGAACACCGGCAGCCGCGTTATCTCGCCCACCGCCTGCGCGATGGCCAGGGGCCCGCCCAGGCTATCGAACAGCAAGCGCTTTTGAAACATGGCGCCCAGGAGGAGGAAGAAGCCGCGCACATCCTTCCATCCCTCCCGTACCGACGTGACGAGATCCTGGCGCGGCCCCACCCCGGGAGCAGGCCCGAAGCCGAGCAGGCCGATTGTTTTCAGATCCAGATCATCCGGCGATGGCATTCCCGTCAGCTCGATGGTGCTGCCCCCGCGTTCAACGGTGAGTGTCACCTCCTGGCGCGGGCTGCCCTGGATGCGCCGTATCAGGTCCGTGTGGTTGCGAATCGGCTGGCCGTTCAGCTTGACGATGCGATCGTCCTCTCGCAGACCCATGCGCGCCGCCTGGCTCCCGGGCTTCACTGCCTGAACCTCGATCTTTGGCTGGGGCGCCCCGATCAGGTAACCGGTCTGCCCGTCGCGCGCGACCGTTAGTTTGATCTGCTGGTTGGCGCTCCCGTGGATGCGCTCTATCAGGTGATCGCTATCGCGGATCGGCTCGCCATTGAACGCCAGGATGCGGTCCCCAATCCGCAGGCCCATGCGCTCCGCTTCGCTGTGGCGGTTCACACCGCCCACCAGAACCTTGGTCATATCCTCTGTTCCCACCAGGAACCGAACGGAACAGAGCAACACCACCGCCAAGGCCAGGTTCATCAGCGGCCCCGCCAGGTAGACGACCGCACGCTGGAACTTGGGCTTCCCACCCAGGCCGTCCTCCCCCGGGTCCTCCTCCGGGTCCATCCCCTTCATACTGACGAATCCACCCAGGGGTATCCAGCGAATGGTATAGTCGGTCCCGCCGCGCCGCGCATAGGTCCAGAGTCGGGGCCCGAACCCCAGGGCGAACTCGTACACCCTCACCCCCGCCCACTTGGCGGCCAGGAAGTGACCCAGCTCGTGGACGTAGATGAGCACCCCCAGCGTGATGACAAACATCACCAGGGTGCGCATCTGGGCCCAGAAGAGGGCGATCAGCACCAGCCCTGCCAGGAGCAACACCGCCCGTCCGGCGCGATCTACTTTCGAGTCTGCGGCTTCCATTTGGTCAGGCATCAGAATTCAGTCTTCTCCCCTCGCCGTGCGGCGGGCCCAGGCATCCACCTGCAGGATCTCCTCGAAATCGGGAACAGCAATCACCGTGTGGCGATCCATCGCTCGTGCCACCCTCACCGCAATATCGGTAAACCGGATGTGGCCTTGCAGGAACAGGTGCACTGCTTCCTCGTTGGCTGCGCTCAGCACCGTGGGCAGAGAGCCGCCCGCCGTGGCCGCCCGATAGGCCAATTTTAACGTGGGAAATCGTTCCGTGTCCGGCGCTTCGAACGTCAACACCTCGGCCTTTACCAGGTCGAGCCTTGGCAGCCAATTGCGCACGCGCTCCGGATAAAAGAGCGCGTACTGGATCGGCAACCGCATATCCGGCGGTGAGAGCTGCGCCAGCACTGAGCCATCCTGGAACTGCACGAACGAATGAACGATGCTCTGCCGGTGGATGACGATTTCTATCTGGCTAGATAATACCCCGAATAGCCACCGGGCTTCGATGACTTCCAGACCCTTGTTCATGAGGGTGGCGGAATCGACGGTGATCTTGGGCCCCATCCGCCAGGTCGGGTGGCACAGCGCGTCCGCGGGGGTCACCCGCGCCAATGCCTCCGCAGGCGCATCCACGAACGGTCCCCCGGAGGCGGTAAGGGTTATCTTCTCGATCTCCTCCCGCCGCGACCCTTGGAGACACTGGAAGATGGCCGAATGCTCACTGTCGATGGGCAGCAACCGGGCGCCTGTGCGCGCCGCGGCGGCGGTCAGCAAATGGCCGCCGACGACGAGCGCTTCCTTGGTAGCCAGGGCAACATCTTTCCCCGCATTCAGCGCTGCCAACGCGGGTGGCAACCCCGCCGTCCCCACTACCGCGATGACCACCAGATCCGCTTCCGGCAGCGTGGCGGCCTCTGCCAGCACATCTGCCCCCAGCCGGATCGGACCCCCATCCCACCGACGGGGCGCGCCCGCTGGCGGCTCCGAGAGGGCGACGAAACGCGGCTGATAACGCCGCGCTTGCGCCAGCAGCTGGTCCATATCCGACCGTGCCACAAGCGCGACCACCGCCAGCCGATCGGGAAACTGGTCCACCACGTCCAGGACCTGGCGGCCGATCGATCCCGTGGAACCCAGGATGGCGATCCGTTTCTGCACTCCCCACTTCCACCTTACAAAAGAAGCCCGGCACCTGCCCCAACCGGCTCTCCTCGGGAAGGCACGGCTCCGAAGCGGCGCTCGCGCGCCTGGTAGTCCCGTATTGCCTGGAGCAACTCGGCGGCGCCGAAATCGGGCCACAGGGTCTGGGTGACCCAGATTTCCGAGTAAGCGATCTCCCAGAGCAGGAAGTTGCTGATCCGCATCTCACCCCCCGTACGGATCAGCAGATCGGGGTCCGGCAGGGTAGGATCGTAAAGTTCTTCGCGCAGGCGCTCCTCGTTAATCTCCGCTGGCAGCAGCTCCCCTCTCGCCACCCGCTCCGCCAGGCGCCGCGCGGCATCGGCAATCTCCGCCCGCCCCCCATAGTTGATCGCCAGGTTCAGTCGCAACCCACAGTTGTGACGTGTGAGCGCCATATCTCGCTCCAGCTCTTCCCGCAGGGAACACGGCAGCTCGTGCAAGCGACCCAGCACGTTCACCCGTACTCCACGGCGGTGCAGTCCCTCAATCTGACGCCGCGCCACCGTCTCGATGAGGTGCATCAACGCCTGAACCTCTTCTCCAGATCGCCGCCAGTTCTCCGCACTGAAGGTGTAGAGTGTCAGGTGCCCGATGCCCAGCTCGCCGCAGGCTTCCACCACCTCATGGGCGATGCTCTCGCCACGACAATGGCCCTCAATGCGAAACAACCCACGGCTCTCAGCCCAGCGCCCGTTCCCGTCCATGATAATCGCGATGTGTCGGGGCAGGCGGCTCTGATCGATCCCTACCGTGTCCATCAATTTCTCCAGCGACCGGGCGGACCTCACCCGCCGCGCATCCGCTCCGGAGCGGTACGGCGAGCAGATACACTTGCAGGCTACGATCCGCACTTTACATTCCACACTCCGGGGGCCCCGAGGGACCCTGCTCCGCAGGTCCTGTTCCGGCCGCGCGCCGCGTCGTTACAACTCCTCCGGCCTGGAGTGGCCGTGAAACGCGCCTATTCCGGTAATCAGGTCAGCCCCGATCTCACCATCACGCACGTTTTCGGCGGAGCGATTCGCTGTTTCCCACCAGCAATTCACAAAGCCCCCTTCGACGCCGTCGAAGGGGGCTGGCCTGGCGGGAGCCGCCTGGCAAGCCTGCAAACCTCCCGGGGGCTGCCCACGCTGGCCGCCGGGGCTACACTTCCATCAGGTCCTGTTCTTTCGCCCTCTGGATGACATCCAGATCCTGCACGTAACGATCCGTCAGCTTCTGGACGTCGCCCTCCGTGCGCTTCTCTTCGTCCTCCCCGATGTCGCCTTCCTTCTTGAGACGGCGCAACTCCTCGATCACTTCGCGACGAATGCTGCGGAGGACGACCTTCCCTTCCTCTACGCGACGGTGCACGAGCCGGATCAAGTTGCGGCGTGTCTCCTCCGTAAGCGGCGGGATCGGGATGCGCAGCACGTTGCCATCGTTGGCGGGGTTCAGACCCAGGTCGGCCTTTCGGATGGCGCGCTCGATGGGGCCCAGCGCGTTCTTGTCCCAGGGCGCGACGATCAGCAGCCGTGGTTCCGGCGCTGTGGCCGTGGCTAGCTGCACCACCGGCAGCTTGCTTCCAAAGTATTCTACTTCCACCCGCTCCACCAAGCCGGGATTGGCACGCCCCGTGCGGATCGAGGCAAGGTCGTGTTGCGTGGCCTCTATCGCCTTTTGCATCTTCGCTTCGGTCTCGTTCAGGAGTTCCCGGAGATATTCTTCCGCTGCCATAGACGCTCTCCTGCCGTCTCATCAGGCCACCTGCGACGCGATTGCCCCTACCACCGTCCCCACGGCGTCGCCCACCAGTACCCGCCGGACGTTCCCCGGCCGCCCCAGGTCGAAGACCACGATGGGGATGCCGTTTTCCATACTCAACGTGAACGCCGTGAGGTCCATCACTTGAAGCCGGAGCCGAAGCGCCTCCTCGTGGGTCAGCGCGGTGAAGCGGCGCGCGTCCTCGTGGTGACGTGGGTCACGGTCATACACCCCATCCACATTAGTAGCCTTGAGGATTGCCTGAGCACGAATTTCCACCGCCCGCAGGGCTGCGGCAGTGTCCGTAGTGAAGTACGGAATGCCCGTTCCGGCGCCGAACACCACCACCCGCCCCTTTTCCAGGTGACGAATGGCGCGCCGGCGAATGAACGGCTCCGCGACGGCCGTCATGGTAATGCCGGTCTGCATTCGCGTCTCCAGGCGCAGCTTCTCCAGCGCGTCCTGGAGCGCCAGCGCGTTGATGACGGTGGCCAGCATCCCCATGTGATCGGCAGTCGCCCGCTCGATCCCCGCCTGGCTGGCAAGGTCGCCACGGATGACGTTTCCCCCTCCCACGACCACCGCCACCTGAACGCCCAGCGAATGCACGTCGCGGATTTCCTCCGCCATCCGTAACACGGTGGCTGGATCGATACCGAAGCCCTGGCTACCGGCGAATGCCTCGCCGCTAAGCTTCAGTAACACACGATCCCAGCGCGGAGTCGCTCGTGCCGCCATAGTCGCTTCGTCCACGGGGTTGCCGCTCATGCCTGTTGCTGCACCCGTCAGGCCTCCTCACCCAGCCGCCAGCGAACGAACCGCCGCGCGACGATGTTTTCTCCCAGCTGGGCGCGCACGTCATCCACGAGGTCCTTCACCTTGCGCTTCGGATCACGGATGTAAGGCTGCTCGAGAAGGACGTTGTCTTCAATAAACTTCTTGACTCGCCCTTCCACGATATGGGGAAGGGTGCGTTCTGGCTTCCCTTCATTAATTGCCTGCTGGCGGGCGATCGCCCGCTCCTGGTCCAGCACCTCGGAGGAGATCTCCTCGACGCGCACCCACTGAGGGTTGCTCGCCGCCACCTGCATTGCTAGCTCATGTGCCAGATTACGGAAGTCATCAGTACGGGCGACGAAGTCCGTCTCGCAATTCAGCTCCAAGAGCACCGCAATCCGGCCCCCGCCGTGGACATAGCAATCGATGACGCCTTCGGTAGCGGTACGGGCTTCCCGCCGGGCGGCGCTGGCGATCCCCTTCTCACGGAGAACACGAATGGCCTCCTGGATGTTGCCGCCTGTCTCCTCCAGCGCTCGCTTGCAGTCCATCATCCCACAGCCGGTCAGCTGGCGCAGCTCATTCACCTGCGCTGCTGTAATTACCATAACCCTCTCCTTCTACCTTTTATGCTTCACGCTCCGCGCTTTACGCGCCATCCTCTATTCCTCTTCCGCCGCCAGCTCCGCTTCGGCAGCCTCCAGGTGCCTACTCACTATCTCCAGGCTCTCCGCCGCCGCCGCGATCTGAGCTTCCTCTTCCTTGGTCAGCGTCGTCGCCTCCGCCTCGGCGTCGATCTCCGCCTCAGCCTCGATCTCCGCCTCGGCGTCGAGCTCCGCCGCTGCGATGCGTTCCTCCTCGGTCAGCGCGACGGCTTCTTCCTCGGGCGACCACTGCTCGCCCCGGACCTCCACCACTGCTTCCGCGATGCGACCGGTGATCAGACGGATCGAGCGGATGGCATCGTCGTTCCCAGGGATGGGGTAGTCTACCTCGTCCGGGTCGCAATTCGTGTCCACGATGGCGACGATCGGAATGCCCAGTCGGCGCGCTTCGTGGACGGCAATGTGTTCCTTCTTAAGGTCAACAACGAACAGCGCATCCGGCAGGCGGCCCATCTCTTTCATGCCTCCCAGGAAGTGCTCCAGACGCGTGTGCTCGTCGCGCAACCGGGACGCTTCCTTCTTTGGCAGGCGCTCCAGCGTCCCGTCCGCCGCCATCCGCTCCAGTTCCCGCAGGCGGCGGATGCGGTCCTGAATGGTATTAAAGTTGGTGAGCATCCCGCCCAGCCAGCGGTAGTTGACCCAGAACATGCCCGAGCGCCGTGCGGCCTCGTAAATCGCATCGCGCGCCTGCTTCTTAGTACCCACGAACAGCAGGATGCCGTCCCGCTCGGCAAGTCCCTTGACGAACGCCGCCGCCTCGTCGAATAGCTTGACGGTCTGGTGAAGGTCCAGAATATAGATACCGTTGCGCGCCCCGTAGATGTAACGCTTCATCTTGGGGTTCCAACGGCGCGTCTGGTGACCGAAATGCACGCCTGCTTCGAGCAGCTCCTGCATAGAGAGGCTAGCCAAGTGGGGGAACTCCTTTCCGGTTGAACCTCCCCTGCCTTCCACCGCGAGCGGGATCCCCGAAGCCCAGAGGACACCGCCGCCCGCGTCCAGCAGGGTGTGACAGTAGCGAACCGTGCAAGTGTAGCATACCAACCTGCGCTTAGCAAGCCGCGTCGGGCGTGGCGATCCCTCTGCACGCGGCCCCGCAGGGCGCGCATCAGGCGCCGGAATGCATGTTTTCGTAATCTCTATCCGCGTCAGGGCGTGCAGAAGTACCCTCCCCCAAAGGCGGTAAGGCCGTGCCCCGCTGCTCTTGCTAACGGGCGGAGAATCGCTACAGCAGGTCAGTATGCCCCGGCCGCGCCCTTGGGGGTGTGCGAGATGAGTATAGGAAGGAGTTCGTGCCCGAGGGCCGGCCTGAGACGTAGCGCCCCGAAAGCTTTCGGGGCAGGCCCCCGTACAGAGGCCGCTGCGTGCAGGCCCCGAACGTCCCGGGCGAAGCCCGATCCCGAAAGCTTTCGGGACGAAGGGTCGGGGCTTTCGGGGC
>JACQGL010000198.1 GCA_016199525.1 Armatimonadota bacterium | reverse complement strand
CCTGCGCCAGGCGCTGGCCGCTGCCGCAGGGATCGTCTCCGGCCGCGATCAGTTCACCATGACCTCGCTGCCGTTCGATCGCAGTCAGGAAACTGCCGCTGCGGAAGCGGAACGGGCCCTGGCTGCCGGGGAGCGGGCGGCAGCGCGCCAACGCCTGTGGCTGGGAGTGGGAGTGGCGGCGCTGTTCCTGATTGCCGGGGGGCTCTCCCTCTTCCTGCGCCGGGGACGCCGGCGTGTCGAGCTGGTACCCGTCTCTCAGTCGCCAGCATTCAACGCCGTGAGCGCGGAACCAGCGTTTCCCGACCTGCGCGCCCCACTGCCTGCCAGCCGCCCAGGGGATGAAACAGAGCAGTTCGCGCAGGCGCTGGCGAGTCAGCGGCCGGAGGAGATGGCGCAGCTCTTGCGCACGTGGCTAACGGAACCGTAAGACCATGGCGGCGACTTCCATCAACGGCGTCCTAACTGGCCTCCAGAAAGCATCCGTGCTCCTGATTTCCCTGGGCGCGGAGCAGGCGGCGGAGGTGTTCAAGCACCTCACAGGGGAGGAGATCGAAGCGCTCACGCTGGAGATTTCGCGCATCCGGCGTGTCTCCCCCGAACTGCGCCGTGCTGTGCTCCAGGAACTCCGAAGCACCGCCGAGCAGAAGGCCTACGCGCGCCTGGGAGGCAGCGATTTTGCGCGCCAGGTGGTGGTCCGCTCGCTGGGCGAAGAGAAGGCCGTGCAGCTGCTGGGAGCGGCGGATCCGGCGGAAGGTCCCAAGCCCGCCGGGGTGCTCTCACACGCGCGGCCCCAGGAGCTGGCCGAGCTGCTGCAAGAGGAACACCCACAGGCGATTGCCCTGGTGCTGTGCACCCTCCCCGCAGGCACCGCGGCCGCCACCCTGGCCCTCCTTCCCGCCTCTCTCCAGGGGCCGGTGGCGGAGCGGCTGGCGACGATGGAAACGCCTTCACCCGCCGCCGTCCAGCTCGTGGAACGCTACGTGGCGGAGAAGTTCGCCGGCGTGACGGACCCGGGCGCGGCCCCCGTTGGCGGACCGCGCTTCGTGGCTCACCTACTGGGGCACCTCAGTTCCGCGACCGGGGACAGTGTCCTGGAACAGCTAGCCGCCGCCTCCCCACCGATCGCGGAGCGGGTGCGCCGCTGCTGGTTCCGGTTCGAAGACCTGCCCCGCCTCGAGAGCCGTACCATCCAGCGCATCCTTCGGGATGTCGATGCCGAGCAGTTGCGCGTGGCCCTGAAGGGCGCGGACGAGGCCATCCAGGAAGCAGTGTTCACCAACCTCTCACAGCGAGTGGTGGAACGGCTGAAGGAAGACCTGGAAATGATGGAGTCCGTCCGACTGCGCGACGTCGAGGCCGCGCAGCGCCACATTGTAGAAACCGTCCGGGCGCTCGAGTCGCAGGGCGAGATTCGACTGATGTCGGAGGACGACACCGTTGAGTAGAGTCCTGCGTGCCGTCCCCGTAGTAAGGCAAGTCTGCCCGTGGAAGCCCACGGCAGGATCTCGACTTCCGCGGGATTGTGAGCCAGAGCGAGAGACCACTCCTTCCCCCGATGTGCAGGCGGCGGCGCTGCTGCACGAGGCGCAGCAGGAGGCGGCGCGACTCTTAGAGGAGGCGCGGCAGGAGGCGGAATCCCTGCGCGAAGCCGCTCGCCAGGAGGGCCTCTCCCGTGCCCGGGCGGAGACGGCCTCTCTTCAGGACCGCTGGCGCTCGCTCATCGCCGCCACGGAAGCGGCGCACGGCCCGTTCCTCGAACAGCTGGCGACACAGGCCGCAGAACTCGCGTTTGTGGTTGGCGAGCGGCTGGCGGGAGAGCACCTGCGCGTCTCCCCCGAAGCCATGCACGCTGTGGTGCGGGAGGCGCTCCAGATGATCGTCGAGGCCCAGACCTGTCGGGTCCGCCTCCACCCGGACGATCTCCCGCTCGTGCGCGAGGCACTCGCCCACCACGTTCTAAGCGGCCCGCCGGGCCTGGAGCTGGTATCGGATGCCGCCATCGCCCCGGGCGGGTGCTGGCTGGATGCGGACTGCGGCAGCGTGGATGCTACCTGGCAGGCCCGCCGTGATGCCCTCCTAAGCGCCCTGCGCGCCCGTACGGGCTCTCACGGGGGTGCCCCCGGGGACCTGCGGCCGCCAGCCGAGGAGCCTGATGTTGATTCCTGACCTGTCCGCCCCTCTGCATCGTCTGCGGAGCGCCCCGTTGCTGAGCCTGCACGGGCGCGTGGCGCGCGTCACCGGGCTACTCATCGAGTCTGTGGGCCCTGCGGCCAACCTGGGTGATCTATGCCAGATCGAGAACGCGCGCACCGGCCACGCGGCACTGGCCGAGGTGGTGGGATTCCAGGAGAACCGCCTTCTCCTGATGGCTCTGGGGGAGATGCGGGAGATCGGCCCAGGCTGCCGGGTATCCCGACGCAGTCGGGACGGCGGCCCGGCGGTGCCCGTGGGGGAGGGGCTTCTCGGCCGCGTGGTGGACGCGCTTGGCCGGCCGCTGGACCGGCTCGGGCCGCTCTCCGCCGCCGACCACTATCCGCTGTGCGGCGCGCCCCCCGATTCACTGCGCCGCACGCCGATCGACCAGCCGCTGCCGCTAGGTATTCGCGCCATCGACGGGCTCCTCACCCTCGGACGCGGGCAACGCATCGGCATTTTCGCGGGCAGCGGCGTGGGCAAGAGCACTCTTCTGGGCGCCATCGCCCGTAACGCGGCGGCAGATGTGAACGTGGTCGCCCTCATCGGGGAGCGCCGCCGTGAAGTGCGCGAGTTCATCGAGCGAGACCTGGGCCCTGCGGGCCTGGCCCGGTCGGTGGTCGTGGTGGCCACCTCCGACCAGCCCGCCGTCCTCCGGCTGAAGGGTGCGCAGGCGGCCAGCAGTATCGCGGAGTACTTCCGCGACCAGGGCGCGCACGTGCTGCTGATGATGGACTCGCTAACCCGTTGCGCGTGGGCCCAGCGCGAGGTGGGCCTCGCCGCCGGGGAGCCGCCCACCACGCGGGGCTACACACCCTCCGTGTTCGCCATGCTGCCGCGCCTGGTGGAGCGGGCCGGAACGGCGGAGCGCGGCTCGATCACGGGCCTGTACACCGTCCTGGTGGAAGGCGATGACATGAACGAGCCGGTGGCGGATACCGCCCGCGGCTTGCTGGACGGCCACATCGTTCTCAGCCGGCGGCTAGCGGCTCGCAACCATTACCCGGCGGTGGAAGTCCTGGAGAGCGTCAGCAGGCTGTTCCCGCAGATCACCTCCCCGGAACACCAGCAGTGGGCGGGAGAGTTCCGGGATCTGCTGGCTACCTATCGCCAGGTGGAGGACCTGATCCAGGTGGGCGCCTACGCCGCCGGCCAGAACGCGAAGACGGATCGGGCAGTGGCCCGGATCGATGCTCTGCTCGCCTTCCTCCGACAAGGCCGGGACGAGGCGAGCGCCTTTGCTACCAGCCTGGAGCACCTGCATCAGGCTGTGGAGTAACTGCAGATGCGGCGGTTTCGCTTTCGATTGGAGTCAGTGCTTCAGTTGCGGGAGCTGCGGGAGCGGGAAGCAGAGCAAGCCCTGGCGAAGGCCTGGGCGCGGGTGCGGGCCGCGGAAAGAGACCACCAGGCCGCAGTACGCGCCTGTTCGGTCAGCGCCGCCCGCCTGGCCGGGTTGAGGGCGGGAGCGGTGGAAATGCACGAGGTGGCCGTGCAGGAGGCCTACCACGCTCGCTGTGAGGCGACCTGCGCGCTCACGGAGGTGGCGCTCGCCACGGCCCGGCAGGAACTTACCCAACGTCAGGAGGCCCTCCGCGTTGCCGCACAGGCGAGTGAAGCGCTCCGGCGGCTCCGCGCCGAGGAAGCGGCCCGGCACCGCTACGCCGCCCTCGCCGAAGAGCAAAAGACCCTCGATGACCTGGCGCCACGGCGGCCGACCCAGATCTCCTCTTAACTATGGCCGGATCAACGCCAGGATCGGAACACGAAGTCTGCCGCCCTCTACCCCCACATTCCGACCGCTTGCCCGGCCAGAAACTGCTTGTCCCCCTGTGCATCGATGCCGAAGAGAAGTCGGCCAGGACGCAGTGATCCCTCCCGGCCGAAATCCACAGGGCGCAGTCGGGCGCCCGGACGCGATGATGGACGTTTATGCAGGTTTTCTCCGGCTTAGCAGCGGTAGACCCACCCGCGGCAGCGGCGAGCGCGGGCCTCTCATCGCTGGCAGAGCCTGCTGATCGCTACAAGATCAGCGACGGGCGTCACTTTGCTGGCGCCATCGGGGCAGCCCTGGCCGGCGTTGAGCTCGCCCGCGGCGAACCCGTGGCGCAGCCAGGGATCGATCGCCATCTGCCGCCGCACGAGAGAGACGCTCCGGACAAGCGAGGCGCGGGCATGGATCGACCGATGCTGGCTCCAGAGGTTCTGCGGGTCGCTTTCCTCCTTACGCCACTGCCCCTCGCGGCTGGCAGTGCGGGGTACGCGGTCTCGATCCTGCCCCCCGTTTCCCAACCAGGCGGCCTAGATCGACAAAGCGAGATGCCAGGCCTCCCGACGCCCACACCCACTCCTTCGCCGACCAGCTCGCCGGTCGCCACCCGTCCGCCCGCCTTGTCGTCCGCCACGGAAATGGGGGAGACACCGCCGCCTGCCAATGGGGTGGGGGAGACGCTGCCTGCCGTGGCAGAGCCTCTGAGCTGGCGCGCGGCGCCGGAGTCGCCCGCTCTGCGCTCGCTCCCGGGGCACGCGGCGCAGTCACCTTCGGCCGCCGTTCCTGAGGGAGGGCAAGGGGGCGAGGGTGAGGCGAAGGTCCGTCAGCCAACCGATGCGGGGCGGGATTCGCCCGGCATGGCGTCCGGCAGCGCAGAGGATCCCGGTCTGGTGGCTGCCGCGGCGCCACCGGAGCGGCCGGAGGCGATGGTTCCCGGCCCGCCCGCCGTCTACAGCCGTCTCAACATCTCCGTCGAAGTGGTCTTGCCACTCCGAAAGGGCGAGGCCCCCGTCAGCGCGATCCCCAGGGGCGCTCAGGGAGATCCAGTCCCCGAAGCCGCCCTGGTGGAGCCATTAGCAGCGGTGCTGCCTGCGGACCTCGGCTCCCGGCCGCAGGCGGATACGGGCAGCGGACTGGCACGCGAGTTTGAGCCAGAGGGGCACGTCCTAGTCCCACCTAAGGACCCACAGGACAGCCCGCCTGCCGCGCGTGAGGTTGCGCCACGGGACGAACCGTCACTCACGGCAACACTGGCCGGTGTCGCGCCGGCCGAGACCAGCGCCGTACCGGAGCGGGTTCATACTGGATCAGAGCCGGCAACGGTCGTCGTGCGCTGGGTCGAGCAGGCGTCCCGGCGCGGTCGGGACGGCGAGCGGGAGGCGGTCTTGCGTCTCGATCCGCCCACCCTCGGTGAGGTGCGCGCGCGGCTGGTCGATACGCTGGACGGGCTGCGTGTGGAGCTGCGCGCCGCGCGAGAGGTGGGCTGGCAGGCGCTGCACGCCGCCGCCCCGGAGATGCGCAGCCGCCTGGAGGCCGCCGGGATCCCCGTGCGGGCGCTCGATGTGAGGCTGGATCTTGCCTCTAGCGGCGGCCACGGCGGTCACCAGAGCCTGCCCGACCCGCCGCCCGTGCCGCGCAGCACGAGTTTCGAGCGGTCATCTGTCCAAACTAGTCGTCTTCGGCCTGGTGCGTCCGACCCCCATCCTGGTGGGCTGGACGCCCGCGTCTAGGGGGTGCGATGCACATCCAGCCCGCGCTTAATCCGGGAGGCAGCAACGCCTCTCCGCAGGTTAACTCCGGCTCCATTCCCGGCTTGCCGGAGGCCGATCTCGGCCGCCAGGAGTTCCTGCAGCTTCTGGTGACGCAACTGCGCACTCAAGATCCGCTCTCACCGATGGAGGACCGGGATTTCATCGCGCAGATGGCGCAGCTCTCCTCCCTCGATGCGATTCACGAGCTGACCGCGCAGATGGATCGGATGCTGCAGATGCAGCAATCCAGCCAGGCGGTTAGCTGGGTGGGACGCACGATCCAGTATCTGAACCCCGCCGGAGAGGAGACGGTGGGTGAAGTTCAGGGGGTGCGGCTGGGCCCCGGTGAGCCGCGCCTGCTTGTGGACGGCTACGAAGTACCGCTGGCGGGCGTGATCGCCGTTCTCTAGCGCCCGCTTGCGCCACGCCGGGCAGCATTCCCGGCACCACCAAGAGGAAGCAGAACCATGATCCAATCGCTCTTCAGTGGCATCAGCGCCATGCTGGCCAACCAGACAAAGATGGGCGTGATCGGTGATAACATCGCCAACGCGAACACCATCGGCTTCAAGGCCTCGCGCGCGTTGTTCTCCGAAACCCTGAGCCAGACCCTCTACCCTGCCACGGCCGCTACCGAGCTGGAGGGCGGGACCGGCCCTTCGGAGGTAGGCCAGGGGGTGCAGGTGGCCACGATCGACCCGAATTACCAGCAGGGCGTCCTTCTGGCGACCGGCCGCGCCGGAGACGTGGCCGTGGACGGCGCCGGGTTCCTGGTGCTCACGGATGGCGCGTCCCTCTACTACACGCGGGACGGTGCGCTCGGCCTGGACGCCGGTGGCAACCTGATCCACCTGGCCTCCGGCCTCCGTGTCGCGGGGTTGGCACGGGACCCGGTCACCGGTCAGGTGACCGGCTCTCCCTCCGCGGCCAGCGGCATCCAGGTGCCTGTGGGCCAACTTAGCCTGTCCCGCGCTACCAGCAACGTTCTCCTGGGCGGAAACCTGGACGCCCAGACGGCGGAGGGTGGCAGCCTGTTCTCGACGTTTCACGTGCTCGATTCGCTCGGCGTGGGCCACGACGTGACCGTGACGTTTACGCGCACCGCCACACCAGGCGAGTGGGACGTAAGCGCCTCCAGCCCCGACGGCACGGTGGCGGTGACGGGGGGCAGCACCCGGGTGACCTACGACGAGAATGGCAGGCCGCAGGTCAACACCCTGGGTCTGGAGCTGTCGCTGGCGCAAGACGGCGGGGCGACGAACCCCGTGGTGCTCACGCTGGACCTCTCATCTACCACGCAGCTGGGCGCGGAAACCTCTCTGGCTCTGCGCTCGCAAGATGGTATCGCGCCGGGGCTGCTGACGGGCTTTACGATTGATGCCGACGGCACCGTGCGGGGCACGTTCGACAACGGGCTGACGACACCGCTCGCCGCGCTCGCTCTGGCCGGGTTTGCCAACCCGGATGGTCTCGTCAGCCAGGGCGGCAACGTACTGGCGGGGGGCGTGAACTCCGGGGTAGCCGTGTTCGGCACGCCCGGCAGCGCGGGGTTGGGGCTACTACGCGCGGGCACGCTGGAAGGTTCCAACGTGGATCTGGCCACCGAGTTCGCGGAAATGATCGTGACGCAGCGTGGTTTTCAGGCCAGCGCGCGGGTGATCAACGTCTCGGATCAGATGCTCCAGGACCTGCTCACCCTGGCGCGATAGTCGGGTGAATTAGCCGAAGGCCGGCGAGCTCCGCCTGCGCGGGTCCACCGGCCTTCGCGCGCGGCCCGCTCCGCCGGGTACCTGCTCGATCGGTGGTGCGCCATTACCACGGCGGTGGTCTCTGCAATCAGCTCTCGATAGCGCCCCCGTAGTTGGCAGAATAGTTGCACAGGGAGCGAACAGGCGGTCCTACTGATCGTTGCGGACAAGCATATGATCACTCTTACTCAGATTAATGGATACCCAATTGTGGTCAACGTGGACCTCATCGAAACAATGGAGGCCACCCCGGACACACACATCACGCTGGTCACCGGACAGCGGATCATTGTCCGCGAGGATATAAAGGAGGTCATCGAGCGGGTGGTGGAGTACCGGCGGCGTTCCGCGCCCCCCGGCACACACCTCTGGCCTGATTGGCCTGACCCCGGGCCCCGCATCGCCGCCCGTGAGCCGGCCGAGTGAGAGGATAGTGATGGATCTCGCCACCATCATTGGCCTGATTGTTGCCTGGGCTGCCGTGATCGTGGGGCTGCTCCTGGATGGCGGCAGTATCGGCGGCCTGCTGCACCCCTCATCCGCGATCCTCGTCTTCGGCGGCTCACTCGGGGCGAGCATGATCGGGTTTTCACTGCAGCAGACGCTGAAGATGCCGCGGGCCACCCTCTGCGCCTTTATGCAGCCCCGATTGGGCGACGTGGAACTGGTGAACCGCGTGGTCGAGCTGGCGCACAAGGCGCGGCGCGAGGGCATCCTGGCTCTGGAAAGCGATGCCGCGGCCCTATCTAATCCGTTCTTGCGTCGTGGGATCCAGCTGGTGGTGGACGGCATGCCGTCGGAAACGGTGCGGGAGATCCTGGAGACGGAGATCGAAGCGATGCGGAGCCGCCACCGCACGGCAGAGCAGTTCTACAGCACGATGGGCGGCTTTGCGCCGACGATGGGGATCATTGGCACGGTGCTCGGGTTAGTGCACATGCTCCACCGGCTGGATGTGCCGGGCAAGATGGGACCCGCTATCGCCGCCGCGTTTACGGCCACGCTGTACGGGGTGTCCGTGGCCAACCTGCTGTTCCTCCCGCTCAGCACGAAGCTGCGGTCGGCCAGTCAGACCGAGGCCGAGGTCTACCGGATGCTCATCGAGGGGATCCTGTCTCTTCAGGCAGGGGAACACCCCCAGCTGGTGGAGGCGCGCATGGCGGCGTTCCTGTCGGCGGGCGCGCGCCATACGTTGCAGAAGAGCAGGAGAAAATGAGTCGGCGGCGCAGAAGCGGGGCATTCGAGGCGCACGGCGGGAGAGGTGGCAGCCACGATGGCGGCGGTGAACTCCGCTGGCTACTGACCTACGCGGACATGATTACGCTTCTGCTAGCATTCTTCATTATGCTCTACTCGATGTCGATCCTCAATATCGGTAAGTTCAACCAGCTCGCCCTTTCCGTGCGCAGCGGCTTTGGCGGACCGCTTGAGGGTGCGGGGGCTTCGTTGACCTACGGAGGCATGGCCAACAAGGTGGAGATCGCGCCCCTCCAGGTAGCCGTGGAGAACCTGGCCGTTCTGGTAGACCGGCAGGTACACGATCTGCACCTGGAGCGGGCGGTTAGCGTCCGGCGGGAGAGGAACGCGGTGGTGATTTCGCTCTACGCGGACGCGCTGCGGTTTCCCGTCGGCCAGGCCACCCTCTCCGAGGCGTGCCGCCGGGCGCTGCATCGAATTGGTCGCGTGCTGGCAGCCCAGCCGGCCAGCATTCGCGTGGAGGGGCATACCTGCAACATCCCGATTCAAACGGCGCTCTTTCTTTCCAACTGGGAGCTCTCCGCCGCCCGCGCCGGGGCCGTGGCGCGCTACCTGGTGGAACAGGTCGGCATCGCGCCGTCGCGGGTTATCGCCGTGGCCTACGGGGACACACGCCCCCGCTACCCCAACGACTCGGAGACCCATCGCCGTCTGAATCGGCGCGTGGACCTGGTGGTGGTGCCCCGCATCGGGCCGCCGGATCTGCATTGGGATCTGACCGAAGTGCGCCGGGCCTTCGATGCCGCGGGACAGTCGCGCGGACAGGCGGATGGTGAGGAGACAACTGATGAGACGGAATCGCCGTGGTAGGTCGCTCATCCTGCTGGTATGCGTGGCGCTTCTCGGGGCATTGCTCGCCTCCGGCGCCACGGTGTACGCGCTGCGAGGCCGCTCGAGTCACTCCGGGGCGCAGGAAGCGGCCCATCCGGCGCCGCGAAAGTTGGAGCCGCCGGTGACCCTGGGCGAGATTCTGGTCAATCTTGCCGATCAGGATGCCCTGCGCTACTGCAAGCTCACGGTGGCGGTGGAGATTGGCAACCCGGCCATGCGCGAGAAGGCCAAGGAGTTTGAGCCGATCCTCAAGGACAGGATCATCGGGGTTCTCACACGCCGGACGTTCAGGAGCCTGCATAATCCGGGCGCGCTGCCGAAGCTTAAAGAGGAGATCCAGGCTGCCTGCGCGGAGCGGCTGCCCCAGCTGGAGATCGGCGAAGTCTACTTCGATGCTTTTGCCATGCAGTGAGGAGCCCGGGGTGTCTACGGCCTTGCTAACCGAGGAGGAGGTGAGCGCGCTGCGCGAGGCGTTCGCACCCTCGGACGCGGGCGCGCCGGAGGCGCGGCCGCACCATTTCCCCACTGCGGAGCGATTCCCTGCCGAGTGGTGGGCGCGCATCCGCCCCGTGGGCGATGAGTTCGCCGAGGCCGTGGCCCGGCTGCTGAGCGCCCGGCTGCGCGTCACCGCTCGCATTGTCTCCATACGCGTAACCACCACCACCGCGTTTGCCTTCCACGAGGCCGCCGCATCGCCGTGCGTCGCTGCCCTCCAACGGGGTCCGTCGCCTGCCGATCACGTGTGCTTGGAGATCGCCCCGCTCTTTGCCCTGGGGGTGCTGGACCGGATGCTCGGTGGCCCGCTCGCCCCCTGCTCCCAGCCGCGCCACCCGACTGCCGTAGATCGGCTTCTCCTGGCGGATCTACACCGCGTCATCATCGCCGCCTTCGAACAGGCCTGGGGCGTGGCGAGCGCGGGTGACCGCGACGTGGAGTGCCTCGATGCGATTCCGGCGGACTGGCTGGAGGAAGCGCGCGCGCCTGTGCTCGAATGCGCCGTCTCCCTGCGCTGTGGCCAGCTGGAGGGATCGCTGCGCGTGGGAATGCCCATGGCGCGCCTGGAGACGCTCTGCGGTACGCCCACGGGGGAATCCCCCGCGGCGCAGGATCTGTTCTCTCTACAGGAGCTGGAGCGCCGCCTCGGAGACGTGCCGCTCGAGTGCCACGTGATCCTCGGCGAAGCGCGGCTCGCCCTGGGGGATCTGGCGGATCTGCGGGTGGGAGACGTCATTTGCCTGGACGGAAGCGCGAATGACCCTGGTGCGCTGCGCTGCGGCGACCGGACCCTGTTCCGCGTTGCCGTGGGTGCTGAGGGTGCGAAACTGAGCGTCCGGCTCCTTCCCCGTGGGGAGGACGAAAGGAGTCCCCGGTGAGCGAAAAATCGTCCCGTGCGGCGGCGAATCTGCAGAACCCGCCGTGGACGGCTGCGGCCCCGGATGCCAATGCTCCGGCGGCAGGGTCGCCTGAACCCGGCGAGGCCGGCGCCCCATCACCGCGAGCAAATGCCCCGGTGGGGCCCGGCCCCCTGGCCTCGCCAGCGCGTGCCTCGCGCACGGGCGACCTCCTGCTCGATGTGCCCCTCACAGTCGCCGTGGAGATCGGGCGCGTATCGCTGCCCATTCGCCAGGTGATGGCCCTCGAACCCGGCCTGGTGGTGGAACTGGATCGCCTGGCTTCGGATCCGGCGGATGTCTACGCCAACGGCAAGAAGATCGCTCAGGGCGAGGTGGTCGTGGTAGGCGATACTCTGGGAATCCGGATTACCCATCTGATCACCGCAGAGCGCCTGCCCATCTGATCACCCGAGAGCGCAGGCATCCTTGCCTGCCCAGGCTTACCGCTCCTCTTGCAGGCTGGAAGCCTGCGTTCCGTCCCCGGGGCGCTGCTCTCCGCTCCTCGTAGAGAGCATTCTCCACGCGGCTTCGTCTAACCAGCCTTCCTGCGGCCCGCGTCCCTGCCGCCCCGCGGGTGCCATTTTTCGGTCGTCTCCCGGCTAAATTGGCCTCTATTTGTCAGCCTAGTGCCCCATAATGCCTCTGGCTATCCAATAACCAAGTAATCATCCGTCTGGCTTTCTAGCTAATAGACGAGGAGGCCCTATGTGGAGACGGCAACCCTCCCGGCACGCGATGCGCATCGCTGTCTGCTTCGGGCTCGTCGCGCTGTTGATGGGCGGCGCCGGGTTCGCCGAGAGCGCGCCCGAGCATACGGCGCGAGGGAGGGCCCGGAATCAGCCCGCTCCCGCCCAGGCGAAGCCGCGCCCCGCCGCACCCGCGGCGGAAGCCGAAAGTCAGCAGGCGGCTGCCACATCGGAAACCGCGGGAGCGGCAGCCATCTCACCCACCGCCTCCGGGGAGGCGGCCAGCGCACCCGCTCCGGCGACTGAGGGCCAGCAGCCAGCGGCCGTACCGGAACCCGCAGGCGCGGCCGCCGTTCCGCCCGCCTCCGGAGAGGCGACCAGCCCGTACGGGCCCACACCGCCTGCTCCCGCGATCGCGCCCTACGAGGAGGCGCGCCCGGGGGAGCCCGTGGCGCTGGGGAGTCTCGCTCTCGATATCGGTGCGAAGCTGGCCGCCGTCATCGGCCTCATCTTTCTGTGCGCGCTGGCCTGGCGCAAGCTGGCGGGCGGCGCCCCGGGTCTCGCCGCAGGAACGGCCCGCCCCGTGGAGCTGGTGCAGAGCCTCCCTCTGGGACCCGGTCGGGCCCTCCACCTGGTGCGCGTGCGCAGCCGTGAGCTGGTTCTGGGCTCCACACCCCAGCAGGTGAACCTGCTGGTGGACCTCGCGGATCCGGGCGCGGTGACAGACCGGCCTGGTGCGTTCGCGGAAGCGTTGAGCGCCGTCTCGCCGCGGCCCTCGTTCCCCTCGTCGGGGATGCGCGCCGCCAGCGCGGAGACGGCCCCACCGGAGGCCCCGGATTCTTCTCGGGCCGCCCGGGAGGGGATATCCGGTGCTCTTACCCGTGCTGCGTCGCTCTTTCGGAGCGCGGGATGATCACGATGCGATCGCAGAGACGACGACGAACGCTCTGGTGGCTGGCAGGGGGAGCGCTGTGCATCCTGCTGCTTCTTACCCTGGGCCCGGCGATGGCGGACAGCACCGCTCCTCTGCCGCGGGTCAGCATCGGTATCGACGCAGCTCGTAAGCCCGAAGATGTCTCCCTGACGCTGCAGGTGCTCGGGCTGCTCACTATTCTCTCGCTCGCCCCGGCGATCGTGATGATGATGACCTCGTTCACGCGCATCGTCATCGTCCTGGGGTTCACGCGCAGCGCAATCGGGACGCAGCAGATCCCGCCCAACTCGGTGCTCACCGGTCTGGCGTTGTTCCTTACCTTTTTCACCATGCAGCCCACCCTGGCGCAGATCCACCGCGAAGCGCTTCAGCCGTACCTGGAACGGAAAATTCCATCCCAAGCCGCGCTTCAACGGGCGGAAGGACCGATCCGGACCTTCATGTTCCGGCAAACGCGCCCGCGCGATCTGTCTCTGTTCGTTTCCCTGTCGCGCCTCCCCCGGCCGAGCACGCAGGCGGATGTGCCCACCTACGTGGTGGTGCCCGCTTTCGTGGTGAGCGAGCTGAAAACGGCGTTCACTATGGGCTTTATAATCTTCCTTCCGTTTCTTGTGGTGGACCTGGTGGTGAGCATCATCCTGATGTCCATGGGGATGATGATGCTGCCGCCGGTGCTGATCTCCCTGCCGTTCAAGATCTTGCTGTTCGTGATGGTGGATGGCTGGCACCTGATCGTTCGCTCGCTGGCGCTCAGTTTTGGATAGCGGCCCGGACGAGGGACGCCGTCCGTTGATCCGTGCCTTCTTCGACATCCAGATCCGAGGGGACAAGCGTGAATCCCGCATTGGTGCAAACACTGGTGCAGCGCTCTCTCTGGACCGCGGTGGAGATCGCGGCGCCGGTGCTGCTGCTGGCATTGGTGGTTGGGCTGCTGGTAAGCCTGTTCCAGGCGGCCACGCAGATCCAGGAGATCTCCCTGTCGTTCATTCCCAAGACAGTAGCTCTGGGCGCGGGGTTGGTGTTCTTCGGGCCGTGGATGCTGAGCCGGCTCGTCCACTTCGCCGGCAATCTTCTGGCCGGCTTGCCACAGATGATTCGGTGACGACGATGGGTTTGCTCGATCTCTGGCTGGCGCATCTGAACCTGGGGCTGCTCATCTTCCTGCGGCTGGCATCCGCGTTGTTCCTGACCCCCCCGCTGGGGGCGCGCCAGGTGCCGGCGCCTGTGCGCCTGGGACTGGCTGCCGGGCTCACCTTTCTGGCCACGCCGCTGGTCGCGGTAAGGGCGCCCGCTCTGCCTGGCGACGCGCTCGCCTTTGCGGGGATCGCCGCCAAAGAGGTGCTCGTGGGTCTGGCCCTGGGCTGGATGGCCACGCTGGCGCTCAACGTGGCCCAGATGGCGGGCGAGCTGCTGGACGTGAACGCCGGGTTCAGCGTTGCCAGCCTGATCAACCCGACTACGGACTTCCACGTCTCACTGCTGGGCCAGCTCAAGTTCCTGCTGGCCAGTCTGATCTTTCTCGGCACCGGCGCTCACCACCTGACCCTGGCGGCCATCCTGGGGAGCTACCAGGTCTGCCCCGTGAATGGCCTCACGCTCGGATCTGCTTCCGTGGGCGTGGTGTTCGGGGCGGCAGGGCGGATGCTGGGCAGCGCCATCCAGCTGGCCGCCCCCGTGGCGGCGACGCTCTTCCTGGCGGAAGTGGCGCTGGGCATCGCCAACCGCGCCCTGCCGCAGCTGAACGTGATGATCCTTTCTCTGTCGATTAAGGGCCTGCTGGCCCTGGTAGCGCTGGCCGTGTGTCTCCCTGTTGTCGGATGGGGCATCGCGCGGCTGACGGCTTCGATCGGCAGCGATGTGGCCCTCCTGGCGCGGGGGCTGGGGAGCTAACCCGGTATGGCGACGGCGGAACGAACCGAAGCCGCAACCCCGCGACGCCGACAACAGGCGCGCGAGCGCGGAGAAGTGGCCCGCAGCCCCGAGCTGGTGGGCGCTGCCGTCTTGCTTGTGGGACTGCTGGCATTGCGCTGGCTGGGAGCGGGGGTTCTGGAACACTTGGCGCGCTTCACCCGGGAGGCGTTCGGGATCGCGGCGGCGGGTGATCTGGGCGCCGCCCGCGCCCAGACGCTCGGCGTGCGGACGCTGGCTGCCGTGTGGCTGGCGCTGGCGCCACTGCTGGGCATCGTGGCGGTGGTGGCCGTGGTGTCCAACGTGGCCCAGGTGGGATTCCTGCTCACGGGCCAGCCGCTCCGGCCACAGGCGAGCCGCATCAACCCCCTGGCGGGGCTCCAGCGGCTGTTCTCCCGGCGGTCGGCGGTGGAGCTGGTCAAGGCACTGGCCAAGGTGGCCATCGTGGGATACGTTGGCTACCGCTTTCTGGCGGACCAGCGAGAAGCCCTGGGCCAGCTCGCGCACCTCGCCCCGGCGCCGATGGGCGGTATGGTCGCCGATCTCAGTCTGCGGATGGCCCTTCAGATGGCGGGGGCGTTCTGCGTACTTGCGGCGCTGGACTACGGCTACCAGCGCTTCCAGCACGAGATCAACCTGCGAATGACTCGCCAGGAGGTGAAGGAAGACCTGCGCGCCTCCGAGGGCGATGCCCAGCTGAAGGGCTGGCGGCGCCAGCGAATGCGCGAGATGGGGCGCCGCCGGATGATGACCGACGTGCCGCGGGCCACGGTGGTACTCGCCAACCCGCAGCACTACGCCGTGGCGCTGCGCTACCAGCCGCAGGAGATGCCGTCCCCGCGTGTGCTGGCGAAGGGCCAGGGCTACATGGCTCTGCGCATCCGGGCGGTGGCGCAGGCACACGGCGTTCCCGTGGTGGAGAACCCGCCCCTGGCGCGGGCGCTGTACGGCACCGTTGAGGTGGGCCAGGAGATTCCTGTGGCGTTCTATCGGGCTGTGGCGGAGGTGCTGGCGGCGATCTACCGCACGGATCACGCGCGGCGCGCCGCCGCCTTCGGACAGGCTACCGGCGGAGGGAGACGGTAAATGGCAGGCTCTGTGGACGCGCGCATCAACCCCCTGGGCGGTCGCTGGATGCGCCAGACCGACCTCTGGCTGCCGCTGGGCGCGGTGGCGATTGTGCTGGTGCTCATCGTGCCCCTGCCTCACTGGCTGCTGGACGTGCTGCTGGTGGCGAACATCGGCCTGGCCCTGGGGGTGATGCTGGCCACCTTCTACACCAGCCAGCCGCTCCAGCTCTCCTCCTTCCCATCGCTGCTGTTGCTGCTCACCCTCTTCCGGCTGTCGCTGAACGTGGCGGCTACCCGTCTGATCCTGGGCCAGGCGGATGCGGGGGCGGTCATCGCCTCGTTCGGGAGCTTCGTCATCGCCGGCAACCCCGTGGTGGGCGTGGTGGTGTTCGCCATCCTGGTGGTGATCCAGTTCGTGGTCATCACCAGTGGCGCGGGGCGCGTGGCCGAGGTGGCGGCGCGCTTCACCCTGGACGCCATGCCCGGCAAGCAGATGGCTATCGATGCCGACCTCAACGCCGGCATCATCGATGAGGCGGGCGCGCGCGCCCGGCGGGAGGCGATTGCCCGTGAAGCCGACTTCTACGGCGCGATGGATGGGGCCAGCAAGTTCGTGCGTGGCGATGCCATTGCGGCGGTGGTGATGATCGTGGTCAACATCCTGGGCGGCTTCGTGGTCGGCGTCCTTCAGCGAGGGATGGACCTGACCGGCGCTCTGCAGACCTACACCGTGCTCACGGTAGGCGAGGGATTGGTGACCCAGGTTCCCGCCCTGCTGGTCTCCACCGCCAGCGGCCTGATCGTCACCCGGGCCGGTAGCAGCGAGAGCAGCCTGGGGAGGGAGGTGGCGCTTCAGCTCACCAGTCAGCCGCGCGCGCTGGCCATCGCCGCGGGCCTGGTGGGCAGCCTGGCGCTGGTGCCGGGGCTGCCCCGCCTGCCAATCCTGCTGGTAGGCGGTCTCTACGGCGCGGGCGCCTACGGATTGCTGCGCCAGCGCCGGCCGGCGGCGCCGAAAGCGCCCTCGCCTGCCCCGCCACCTCCGGAGAACATGCTCGATCTGCTGCCCATCGATGCCGTCCAGGTAGAAATCGGCTACGCCCTGGTGGGACTGGCGGACAGCCGCCAGGGTGGCGACCTGCTGGAGCGCATCACGGCGGTGCGCCGGCAGGTGGCCACCGAGCTGGGATTGGTGGTGCCTCCCATCCGTGTGCGCGACGACCCGCAGCTGGCGGGCAATACCTATGTTTTCAAGCTCCGCGGCCAGGAAGTGGCGCGCGGGGAGGTGTTCATCGGTCAGGTGCTGGCGATGAACCCCGGTGGGGTCCCCACGAAGTCCGGACTGGCGGGTATCCACACCCACGAGCCTGCCTTCGGGTTGCCCGCTACCTGGATCAGCGAGAACCAGCGCCTGGCCGCGGAAATGGCCGGCTACACCGTGGTCGATCCGACCAGCGTGCTGGTTACGCACCTGGCGGAGATCATCCGGCGGCATGCTCCGGAAATCCTGACTCGCCAGGACACCCAGGCGCTGCTAGGTGCCATCCGGCAGCAGGCGGGCGCGGTGCAGGAGGAACTGATCCCGAATCTGCTCACCCTGGGCCAGTTGCAGAAGGTGCTTCAGAACCTGCTGGCGGAGCGAGTGCCGATCCGGGACCTGGCCAGCATCCTGGAGGCGCTGGCAGACGCGGCTCCGGTGACCAAGGATCCCGAATTGCTGACCGAATTCGCCCGCCAGCGGCTGGCCCGCGTGATCAGCAAAATGGCCGCCGCAGATGGGGACACCCTCTATGCCGTCACCGTGCACCCTTCCGTGGAGCAGGAGATCGCGGACTCGGTGCGGCGCACTGAATTCGGTAGCCAGGTGGCGATGGAGCCTGGCCGGCTACGTCACTTTGTGGAAACGGCGGCACGGGAGCTGGAGAAGCTCACCGCGCGCGGTTACGCGCCGGTGCTCCTGTGTTCGCCGCGAGTGCGTGGCCACGTGCGGCAGGTGCTGGCACGCTACCTCTCCACGGTAACGGTTCTTTCGTTCGCTGAGGTCATCCCGGACATTTCTGTTCAGGCACTGGGAATGGTGAGTATCCAGAATGAAGATCAAGCGCTTTGAGGCGGAGAGCGCCCCCGCGGCGCTGCGACTGGCGCGCGCCGCGCTGGGGGACGAGGCGGTGGTGCTGCAAACTCGCCGCGTGCGGGTGGGTGGCCTGCTGCGCCTGGGTGGGCGGGAACGAGTGGAGGTGCTTGCGGCGGTTGACTCCAGCCCCGTTCCTGCTGAGGACGGGGACCACCCGCGGAGCGGCAGCCACTCTCTGGAAGGGTACTCTTCGCCGGCGATGCCGCCTGCGGAGCGCGGCGGCTGGGAGCGCGACCTGAGCGGGCTGCGCGAGGAGCTAGCGGTCCTGCGGCGCCTGGTGCTGAGCGCCGCCTGTCCGGAGCCAGGCGAGGGAGCGCCCGCCGATCTCCGCGCGCAGCTGCGGGAACGCGGGCTGAGCGACGCCGTCCTCGCGCGGCTCTGGGAGGATGGGCCGCCCGCCGACCTGGGCGCGGCCCGCGCGCGGCTGGCGAACCAACTGCCGGCGGCTCCCATCGCTCTGCGCCCGTCCGGCCCTACCGTGGTGGCCCTGGTGGGTCCCACGGGGGTGGGAAAGACCACCACCGTCGCCAAGCTCGCGGCCAGCGCTGCCCTCGTTGAAGGCCGCCGCGTTCTGGTGGTCACCCTCGATACCTACCGGATTGGCGCTGTCGAGCAGCTGCAAACCTACGCGCGGCTCATCAACGTGCCGCTGGTGGTGGCGGCGAGCGCGACAGAAGTGTCAACGATCCGTCCGCGCTTTGCAGAGTATGACCTCGTGCTGCTGGATACCGTCGGCCGCAGCCCGCGCTGCGCGGATCAGATCGCCGAGCAGGCGCGGGCCCTGGCGGCGGCGGAGCCCACAGAGGTGCACCTCTTGCTGGCGGCGTCAGCCAGTATCGCTGCCCTCCACCACGCCGGCGCGGGCTTTGCCGTCACCCGTCCCACCCACCTCTTGCTCACCAAGCGGGATGAGGCCGTGGAGTTCGGTCCCACGGTCAGCGCGCTCGTGGAAGCGGGCCTCCCCGTCTCTTACGTGACGACGGGCCAGAACGTGCCGCAGGATATCGAAGCCGCGGATCCGGCGGCGCTGGCGGCGGCGGTCCTGGGGGAAGAAGCATGATTACCGACCAGGCGCAGGCGCTGCGTGATCCCGAGCGCGTTGCGGGTCCCGGCCTGTTCCGGGAGAGCGAGGGCGAAGGCTCGGGGATCGATCCGTTCGTTGTGCCCCGCTCATCCCCGGGCCAGCGCGCGCCGGCAGTCATCGCTGTGGCGAGCGGCAAGGGCGGTGTGGGCAAAACCACCATCGCTGTAAACCTGGCGCTGCTGCTGGCTCGCCAGGGCGTGCGGATCGTGCTGCTGGATGGGGACTGGGGGCTGGCCAACGCCGATGTCGCGCTGGGGTTGGCTCCCACAACCCACCTGGGCCACGTGCTGGCGGGTGAACGATCCCTGCGTGAGGCGCTCTACCCCGGCCCCGACGGTGTGCTCCTGCTGGCCAACGCCAGCGGTGACGCCCGGCTGGCCAATGCGCCCGCGCCCGCCCGCGTCCTGGAGATGCTGGGCGACCTGTGGGGCGCGGTGGATCTGGTGCTGGCGGACACCGCTCCCGGTATCGGCCAGGGCACGCTGGAGATCGTCGCCCGCGCGCACCGAACGCTCCTGGTTACGACCCCCGATCCGACTGCCCTGACGGATGCCTACGGCCTGTTGAAGAGTCTGCGCCGCCAGGGCGGCGACCGGATGCCGTGCCTGGTGGTCAACCAGGCGGAAAGTTACTGGCAGGCCCAGGAGATCGAGCGGCGCTTAGCTCTGGTAACCCGGCGCTACCTGGGCCTCGCTTGCCCGCTGGCGGGCTGGATCCCGTCAGATCCCGCCGCGGCCGCGGCGCTGCGGCGCCAGCGAGCACTCGTCCAGCAAACAACACGCGCGCCAGCGGCGAAAGCCCTTCAGGAGCTGGCCGACCGCTTGGCTACCTGGCTGCGGGAGGTGGGCGGCGCCCATCGGTCCGCAGGGAGGGGAGGGCAATGAAGACGCTGGCGCTCTTCGGCAGCTCCGATCTGCCGCTTGCCTGCCCCTGGCGCGTGGATCTGGAGGTGGGGACGACGACCCTCCAGAGCCGCGCGGCGGGTGTGCTGGGGGAAAGCCTGCTGCTGACCGCCCCCACTCATGAGGGCCTGTCGGTCCATGTTCCCGCGGGGACGGCGGTACGGGTCGTCCTCCACGGGCCCGAAGGCAGTTGGGAGGTGACCGGAGAAGTCCTCGGTCGCCTACCGGGCGCCCGCGCCAGCCTCATCGTGGGGCGATTAGGAGAATGGCGTCCCCGCGAGCAGCGCCGGTCGACTCGCTACCGCCGGCGGCTTGCCGTGCTTCTGCTAAGCCGACCGCCTGCCTCCGCCTGGGCGGCGGTAGCGGTAACCCGGGACGTGAGCGCGCACGGCATGGCAATGTGGCTCGATGACGAATACGCGCTGAAGGTCGGGGACCGGGTGCGGGCCGCTCTCTACCTGGCGCGTGATGAGCCCCCGGTGAGCGGTGATGCGCGCGTGGTGCGGAGCCAACGCCTGCTCGCCAGCCGCACTTACACCTCACGTCGCTACCCCTGGCTGCGCGAGATCGCACTCGACTGGCTGGATCTTTCTGAAGTCGCCCGCCAGCTGCTACAGGAGAAGCTAGCCCGATGAATGACACTCCTCAAGTCCGCGCTTCTGCCTCCCAGGACCGCGGCCCTGGGATGGCAGCGGAGATCCGGCGCCTCACTTCCGCCGTTTCCCTGGCTGTGATGGGATTGGGGATCCTCGTGGCCTGCGCCCGAGGCATGGATCTCCTGGATGCCGTCTGGCGCGGCGGCGCGCTTTTCGCGGCGGTGGGCCTTAGCGGCCACGCGCTGGCCTGGGCGCTGACCATTTCGCCTACCGCTTCTCTCCCCGCAGCCGACGACCCGGGCGACGGGGCCACGGCCCCGCGCCACCCGGGCCTGTACAGGGCGGGGCTTTCCGGGGAGACCGGGCCCCGCTCCGCAGCAGTCGAGGAATGAATCTCCTCCTCGTGACCTGACAGCTCACGCCGATGACCACCCTTGATCTCTGGCAACAATACGTTTCCACCCGCGATCCCACGCTGCGCGATGCGCTCGTCCAGCGCCACCTGCCGCTGGTGCGCCAGGTGGTGGGCCGCATGCGAGTGAGCGCGTGGGGTTGTATCAGCCAGGAAGACCTGGTGAACCACGCGATCGTGGGTCTGATCGACGCAACAGACCGCTTCGACCCGGCCCTGGGCGTGGAGTTCGAGGCGTTTGCCATGCGGCGCATTCGTGGCGCCGTGCTGGACGCGATTCGCGATCTCGATTGGGCGCCGCGCAGCGTGCGCCGCACCCAGGCACAGATGGAACGCGCCTTCGCGGTGGTGCAGGCCCGCTTGGGCCGCAGCCCGACCGACGAGGAGGTGGCCGGTGAACTTGGGGTGGATCTGCGCACCTACGATCGGATGGTGGCGGAAGTGGCCCGCGGAGGCGTGCTCTCCCTGGACGAATCCGTCACCGACGATGGCGAGGGTGACGT
Source organism: Armatimonadota bacterium (assembly GCA_016199525.1). Lineage (GTDB taxonomy): Bacteria > Armatimonadota > SYMT01 > SYMT01 > JACQGL01 > JACQGL01. The sequence goes on along the minus strand of JACQGL010000198.1, from coordinate 19,057 downwards.
GCTGGGGGACCTGGTGCCCGACCCGGCGGCCGCCAATCCCGTGGCGCACACGGAGCGAGCCATCGCCGAGGCGCAACTTTGCGAGGCGCTCCGCCTCCTTCCCGAGCGCGAGCGGCTGATTCTCTCCCTCTACTACTACGAAGAGATGACGTTCAAGGAGATCGGACGGACTCTCGGGGTTACCGAGCAGCGGGCCTCGCAGCTGCACGCCCGCGCCGTCATGCGACTGCGTGGCCGGCTCCAGCGGCATGCCGCCCTGCTGAGCGCGCTCTGAACGCCGATGCAAGACCTGCTTACGCTTCTCTGCCTGGTTGTGGCGGCGGGCATCGCGCTGGCCGCCTGCACCGTCATCCGGAGCGCGCAGCGGGCCTCGCTCCGTGAGGGCTATCGGGGACTGGCGACGGACGAAGGGAAACAGCTCTGGCTGGCGATTTCGGAGGCGCGGGCCGAGCTGGAGGAAGCGGCGGCACAGATCTTCGCCGAGATGGATCGCCGCGAAGCCACGCTCCGCCGGCTGATGGTGGAAGGCGAAACGCGCCACGCGGAGCGCGGAATCCAGGGTGCCGAACGCGGCACGGAAGGCGGAGAACGGAACGCCAGGGATGGGGAGCGAGGCACAAAGAACGAAGCGCAAGGGGTGAGGAGTGCGGAGCCGGGGCCGGTGGACGCCGCGTTCCACATTCCCCGTTCTGCGTTCATCGAGCGGGTCTACCATCTCGCGGACGAGGGGCGGGCGCCGGGGCAGATCGCCGAGACAGTGGGGACCTGCCGGGGCGAGGTGGAGGTGCTCCTGAGCCTGCGCGCCGCTCAGCGGCATTGATCGACGAATCGCGATCCCCTGTCGCCGTGCGGATGCTCCGCCCCTTTCTGGTAGGCCGAGAGGCGACGGCTGCCCACCAGCGACGCCAGCTCCGCCGCCACTTCGGCTCGCATCGCTGCCAGCTGCGCGAGGACCTCGCCATCAGCGGCTTCAACGGCACGCAACAGAGCTGTCGTCTCCTCGTCCCAGGCAGCGCGGGCCGCTCGCAGGCGCTCCCATCGCTCCGCCCGCGCATCTAGCAATCCCTGCCAGTGCTCGGGCGGGAGGTTCGCCGCCACGGCATCCGCCAGGCTCCGTGTAACAAGCAGCAGCTCCCGCGCGACGCCGGTCATCTCGCCGCGACCTCCACCGCCTGCCCATGGCTCCGACGAACCGCCTGCTCCGCGGCCACCCACGCCCCGTGCAGATCAGAGATCAGACGGATCACCTCCGCCAGGGCGGCCTCATCGTTCTGGAAGTTAGCGTCCGTGAGCCGCCGCAGGCAGTAAGAGTAGATCGCCGCAAGGCCACGGGCAATTTCACCCCCGGCCTCGAAGTTAAGCGTGTGTCGAAGTTCGAGAAGAATCCGCTGGGCGCGGGTAATCGCGTGTCCCTGCTGCTCGTACTGGCGCGCCTGCATCGCCGCGCTTGCCTGGCCAAGAAAACGCAGCAGGCCGTTGTAGAGCAGAAGCACCAGCCGTTCGCGGCTCGTCTCTACTTCCATCCGCTGATATTGGGCGTAGGCGCTGGCTGAGTTCATGGGGAAGATCCATTTCCGGGTGTGGTGCGGGCGGCTGCTATCGGGTGTTCTGGAAGCCACCCAGGCCCCGAAGCTGCGCCGAGAGCTGCGCCGACAGCGTTTGAAACCGGGCCATCATCTCCTCCAGTCTCACGAACTTTAATCTTAACTGTTCTTCTTTGCGTCCCAGACCCTCTTCTTTTGCATCGATGACGGACTGGAGGTCATCTACCTGCTCTTGCATCGTGTCAAGTTCTGCCTTGACTCTGCCGTCGGTGGTGTTGGAAATCTGATCCAGGAGGTTACTCAACCTGAATGCGATCCCCGCCGTCACCTTCACTGCCCCATAGTCGCCGGGGGTGGTGGCGCGGACCTGGATCTGAAGCCCGGCGGTGAAGGAGTTATCGCTGTCGCCGACCAGCGTCTGGCCGCTTCCCCGGGCCGCCTCACCGCCGATGGTGCCTGCCACGTCCTGCCCGGCGGCGCCGGTTCCCGTGCCCGCTTCACCGGCCGGACTGGCCTCCGTGGCCAGGGTGAGGCCAACCCCGGTAGTATTGCTGGCCGGCGTGGCGCCCCCGTTGGAGACGCTGGAGCTGACGCTTATCTTGTACGACGAGCCATACTTGGTGGCCCAGAGCGTAAGGTAGTTTCCGGTCCCTGTGCCGTCGATGCCGGTGGCTTCGGCACGGACTCCCGTTTCGCCGGAGACGGCATTGATGGCGCTGATCACGTCTGCCTGGGTGGAGTTCTTGGCGAGCGCGACGGTTACCCCGTTGATGGTGAGGGTTTCATCGTTGTTCAGCTGCTGGGTCTGCGCCACGCCCGCCGTTACTCGCGCGCGGGTAGCCACCTGCGTGATGTGGACCAAGTAGCCAGTAGCTGAAGGGACCGTCTTGGCGCCCGCGTACTGAAAGGAGATTGCGTCGTCCGTCGTCTGGCCATCCACGGCGAACAGTCGGCCTACGGCGACGGGATCCTCATCGAACGCATCCTCGAACTCCGAGCCATCGAAGGAGAGCTTGCCATCCGCGTCCAGGCTGACTCCCACGTAAGAAAGGACGTTCTTGCCCGTGGTGAGGCCGGCCACTACGGCGTTGATCGTGGCATCCACATCTTGCTGAATGGCAGCCAGCGTGGTGTTGCCCAGGAGTACGCCTCCTTGCAGGGTCTCGGGATCGAACTTGAACTGCGTGTTGATGAAGTCAATTGCGTTGTTGTACTGATCGACCAGATTCTGGATGGATTTGCGCAGCCCCTCACGATCCGCCGTCACAGTGACGGTAACGGGCGTGGCCGACGTGGAGTGCAGGTTCAGGGTTGTGCCCGCAATCAGATCGTCTACTGTGTTGCTGCTCTTTTCGACGGTGATCTGGCCCGTGCCGCTGCCCAGCACGATCCGCGCGTTCTGGGCGTCCTGGAGGTTGGTAAAGGTGGGCGCAGTACCGCCGGACAGGCCGCTGGCATCTACGGTGATGGCGTAGTCCACACCCGAGTGGTCGCTCGTCAGCATCAGCCGGTAAGAGCTGTCGGCTTCCTGGATAATGCTCGCCGTCATACCCGCCTGCTGGCGGTTGATCGCGTCCCGCAGGCCCGCCAGGGTGTTATTGGATTCATCCACATCAATGGTAATCAGGGAGCCGTCCCCAACCTGCAGTGTCAGCTGGCCGGTGCCCACGCGGGTGGCATCCGTATCCGTAAACGCCTGACTTTTCACCTGGTGAGTCAGAGCCAGCTGTTCTACCGTGATCGTGTACTTGCTGGCTACCGCTCCGATGGTTGCGGACGCAGTCAGCACGTCTTCGTTGCTGGAAGTCACGCTCTTCGCCTGGAAGGCCGACATGCGCGCCAGGGCGTAGGCGGCGTCCTGGAGGGCCTGCAGGCGCGTGTTGGCTTCCTGGAAAGCCGCCATCTGCGTTTTCAGGCTGGCCTGCTGCATCTGGAGCTTGCCGATGGGGGCGCGCTCCACAGTCAGCACCTTCTGGATGATCTCGTCCGTGTTCAGGCCCGAAGCCACGCCGCTGATCGACATGAGCGCTGCCATGGGGTTATGCCTTATGGTCTACCAGGAGCCCCGCCTGTCGGCGAAGTTCCGTCATTGCCTCCAGGAGGCGTTCCGGTGGGAATTCCAGGAGGATCTCTCCGGTCTGAACGTTCCGCACACGGATAACCACCGCGTTCAGCGCTTCGTAGACGCTAAACTCGATGGAGATACCGGCGGGAGGGCGGGCTTCCGGTAGCTCGCGCAGCATGCGTTCCACCTCGGAACGCACGTGTCGAGGGAGTTGCCCGAGATCCGCCGGCGCGGCGGACACTTCGGCCACGCGGGCGATCCCCTCCGCGGGAGAGGCGGGCCGTGCCGATTCCGCCGGCGACGGTGGGATCGCGGGAACGGGAGAGATGGGGTGCGCGGACATGTCGTCCTCCTCGATGGGGGGTGAGGAGCGCGAACCTGAAGCGCCCGCGCTCCTCCTTTACCAGGCCATCGCTACGCTTACCGCAGTAGCGTCAGCACCACCTGCGAGGACTGATTCGCCTGCGCCAGCATCGCCGTGCCTGCCTGGAGCAGGATCTGGTCGCGCGTGAACTGCATCATCTCCGCGGCCATATCCGCGTCGCGGATCGTGGACTCGGAGGCGCGCATGTTCTCCTCTGCCACGCTCAAGCTGTTGATGCTGCTCTCCAGGGTGTTCTTCTGGAAAGCGCCCAGCGTGGAGCGGAGTTTAGAGACCTGGTCAATGGCCTTGTCCAGGATTTTGATGGCATCCTGCGCACCGGAGGCGGTAGTGACGTCCATCTCCGACACCCACCCCAGGGTCGCGTTGCCCAGCACGGCCGCCTTCACACTGTCCACGCCCACCTTGACGGTCTGGTTGGCGTTGGCGCCTACCTGGTAGTAGAGGCTATTGTCATCGGTGGTGAACGCGAAGGCCGTGTCCGTATCGGTGATGGCCGGGGAGAAGGTCAGCTTGACCTGCTTCCCGTCATCCGTGAGCGCCGTCCCCTCCTCGCCCGCGGTGAAGGTAACGGTGGTCGAGCCGCCGTCCACCGCCACGTCGAACGTCTGGGCGGTGACGTCCACGTTCGCCGTGCCGATGGCGAGGGCGGTATCCACAGTCAGATCGATCGTGTTCCCGTCCGCGTCCTGGAGGGTGATAACGTCCGTGTCCTCCACGTCGGCGTCCACGAACGTATTGGCGTGGCCATCCAGCTCAATGACATTGTTGTTACCGCCCACGTTGGTGACGGTAATGGTGTGGGCACCGCCGGCCAGCCCCACGATGTTGGTGGGGGAGGTAAGCCCCAGGTTGCCGGTGATAGTGGCGCTCGCGTCGGTGTAGTTGGAGAGTTCCAGCGTGTGGGAGCCATCTGCCAGCGTGCTGCCGCGCGCCTCGGTTACCAGGTCCGCGTTACTGCCGCTGAACTGGACCAGGTTGGCGGCACTCCCATTCAGGAGTTTAATCTTGCCGTACTGCGTATCATTCGCAATCCGGTTAATGGACGAGATGGCCTCGTCAATCTGCGCCTGATCCGCGGATACGGCCACGGAGTCGTTGGCGCCCGTGTTCGCGGCATGCAGAGCGAGGTTGCGCATCTGGCGCAGCAGGCTGTTCACGTCGGCCAGCGCCGCCTCTGCGGTCTTCACCATGTTGATGGCGTCGCTGGAGTTTCGAATGGCCTGCGACAGGCCTTCCGCCTGGGCGCGCAGGTTCTCGGAAATCACCAGCCCCGCCGGGTCGTCCGACGCGGTGTTGACGCGGAAGCCGCTGGACAGCCGCGTGATGGACCCCTTCATCTGCCCGTCGGTGGCTTCCAGGAACCGGTGGGCAGTGAACGCGGTAGCGTTGTAGTTGATCCGCAATGCCATTGGATGCTCCTCCTTGAAGCTCCCGGCGTCCCCGCCGGGCTGGCATCATGCCGGTGGCACGCGCCCCTGAAGCGTTGACGCGAGCGCCGGGGCAGTGCCTCTCGCGTCCGATCCCTGCCGGCGGTCGCCGTAGGAACAAGCATACTTCGGCACGCGGGTACCAGACTAAAGGGGAAAATCGTCCGTTTTCCAGGCGAGGAGTAGAAAGTTTGTCTGGTAAGGAGACCAGCCGGGGCTGGCGGTCAGGATTCGGCGGGGAGCAGATCGCGCACGGCGGCGGCGGCGGCATCACTGTCGGCGGCCGCCTCGGCAGTCCCTCGCCGCACCGCGTCCACCAGCTCTTTCCGCCGGATGGCCACCTCACGCGGTGCGGCGATGCCCAGGCGCACCTGATCGCCGCGCACTTCGGTGATCAGGACCTCGATCTCCTCCCCGATGAGGAGGGACTGGCCAACTTTGCGGGCGATGACGAGCATGGCGTCATACCGCGGCGGCAATGTCCGGTGCGCGCGTTTGCCTCCGGGGAGCGCCGATCTCGTGGCGAGTATGGTAGCGCTCCCCGTCGGCGATCATCTGCAGCCCCTTCCGCCGCCTGGGATTGATGACCACGGGGCCGAGCAGATTGGCGCAAATCTGTTCCGTATCCCGATTAACGGTCACCAGCGCCAATAGCTCCAGCTCATTTTCGGATTGGGCCTCCAGCAGCCTCGCGGTTTGGCGGCCGATCTCCAGATCGTAATCCGGAAAGAAGGCGAGCAGATCGACCACCACCATAGCGAGCGAGGGATCGTCGATGCACTGCAACCAGCGAAAGCAGGATTGCTGGTCGTGTTGCAGGAGGCAGAAGCGGTGCCGGTCCTCGAAGCCATACAAGCCGTGCGGGAATTCCAGGATCCGGTCCGCATCCATATCGAGAGGCCCGAAGCGAGAAGTCTGGATGGTCATCGCTTATCTCAGGAAGTCGAGCAACGTGGGCTGCGCCAGCCGGGCTGCCGCGCCCGCGGTTGCCTGGTTAGCCAGTTCCGCCGCCTGCAACTCAATGAGGGCGGCGGAGAGATCGGCATCCTCCGCCTCCGACTGGCGGGTCCGCAGTTGAGCGAGCGTGGCATCCAGGCGCTCCCGCGCCAGCTCTACGTAATTGCGCCGCGCTCCCACATCCGCTCGCAGGCGAGTGATGTTTCCCAGGTCTACATCCAGATCCGCAATGCGCGCGGAAATGGCGGTGGGGCTCGCCGCCCGTATCTCCTTCGCCAGGTCGGCGAGCGTTTGAAAGAGTGATTTCGGGGCACCGGCCGCATCAGAGCGCTCGTTCACCAGCTCGGATCCGGCCACACTCACCGGCAGCACCAGGTCGGGTGCGAGGCCCATTTCCAGGCGAGTTGCGTTGCCGTTATACACGTACGGCTCCCCCGCAGCGGCCTGGCGGAAGGGCGGGGCGGCGTCCAGCGTGCCGCCAAACAGGTAGCGGCCGCCGGTCTCCGTGTTCATGAGGCCAGCGATCCGGTCGGCCAAACGCTCCACCTGCTGCGCCAGAGCCTCGCGGTCACCGGCATCGAGCGCGGCGGTGGATGCCTGGAGAGCGGTGGTGCGCACCTTCCGTAATTGCTCCGTGATCGCGGCCAGGCTGGATTCCGTCATATCGAGGAACAACGCCGCTCGATCGGTGTTCTGGCGAAACTGCGTGAGCTGCTCCACCTCGGCGCGCGCTGCCATCGCCACTCCGGCGGCCTCCGGGTCGTCCGATGGGCGAAGCACCCGCTTGCCTGTAGATACCTGCTCCCGCGCGCGATCCAAGCGCGCGGCGCTCTCCGCCAGGTGGCGGATGCTCTTCTGGTAGATGCCAAACGTGGGTACCCGCATGTCAGCGTCCTATCGTGCCCGTTTGCTGGATGAGCACCGCCAGCATTTCATCGAAGGCGGTGACCATCCGCGCCGCCGCCGCATAGGCGTGCTGCAGGCTCACCATTTCGGTCAGCTCCTCGTCGAGCGAGACGCCCGACTCCGCGTTCGCCAGACCGTCGAGCTGCTCGGTGACCGCTTCCGCCTGCTCACGGCGCTCGGCCGCCGTCTGCGCCGCCCGTCCCGTTTCCGTCACCAGCGCGCGGTAGGCGGCTCCGGGGGATTGCCCGGCCACCAGCGCCGCTTCTCGCAGGGCGGCCAGGGCGCGGGCGTTGCGCCCATCGCCGGGCGCTGCCTCCAGACCCGCGGCCACGCGGCGGGGGTCCGCCACCAGAGGCTCGCTGACGGAAAGGCGGCCGTCGACCACGGCGAAGAAGTCACTCCCCGGTGCACCGTTCCCATCCACGCCCGCGGCATGCTGGGCGTTCACCGCCGCCACCAGGGCGTCCCGCACAGCGAGCAGCCGGCCGCGGCGCGCGGGGAGATCGGCGTTGGCCGCCTGGAGCAGCGCGCCGAGCCCTCCTCCGGGCTCCACCGCCTCTCCCGTGTTGGCGCTGATAATCTCCAGCCCCGCAGGCCCGGCTTCGACTTGCAGTTCTGCCGCGTGCTCTCCCTGAACAAGAGTGAGGCCGGCAATGGAAACGATCACATCACCCTGCTCCTGGTTGAGAATCTGCGCGCCCGCGCGCTCCGCCAGCTCGTTCAGGTAGCGGTCCCGTTCATCCAGAAGGTCGTTCGGCTGGGCGCCTGCCCCGAGGGCCCGGCGTATATCCCGGTTCATATCGGCGATGCGACGCGCCAGGTCGTTGATCGCCTCCACCTGGCCGCGCACCTCCCCTCCGGTGTCCATTTCCAGCCGCTGGAACGTCCCGTCCAGCCGGTTGAACGCCTCCGCCAGCTGCTGCCCGCTGAGCACCACTTCTTGTCGCGCCCCCATGTCGGCGGGGAGAGCGCCCAGCGCCTCGAAGGCGTTGAAGAAGCGCTCCAGGTGGCTGGCCAGACCCTGATCCGAGGGCTCGGAGAGGAAGCTCTCTACCTGGCGAAAGAGGCGGTCACGCACGGTTGCCCCGCCCAGGTCGCCCTGCGCGATGTGCATCTGGCGATCGAGGTAGCTGGCATGGATCCGCCGCACCGCTGCAATCTCCACCCCGTTGCCCACGCGGTAGCCCGCACCGGCGGCGCTCTCGTTGGAGGTCTCCCGGAGGGCGGGACGTGCCTGTGTGGAGGCCACCTGCCGGTGGTAACCGGGCGTGTTGACGTTGGCGATGTTGTGCCCCACCACTTCCAGCGCCCGCTGGCGGGCCTGGAGGGCAGAGGCGGAGAGTTGGAGTCCCTGGAACGAGGTGCTCATCAGATGGCCGTGTCCAGCCGGGTTCCTACGCCGGGCAAACAGGGGGTAGACGTTCCCTCACGCGCGTAGACTCGGGCGACAACCTGGAAAAACTGGTCCAGCGCCACCGTCGCCTGGGCCAGCAGGGCACCCAGCACCCGCTGTCGGACGCGGGCTCGCTCTGCCAGGACGAGCGCTTCCTGGCTCGCTGCGCTCCCCGGATCGGTAGCCGCCGTGGCGACAAGCGTCGCCACGTGATGCAGGAGGAGTGCCTGCGCGCCGCCCAGTGCCTGGATGGCGGCAGCGTCGCGGGCGAGGATGGCGGCCTGCAGGCGCTCACTCACCTCACAGACCTGCTGCAGGAGTTCACAGGGCGATTCGCCGCTCGCGGCGCGCGACGCGCCGCTTGCCTCAGATTGCCTGACCATAGCCTATTCCTCGCCAGAGTCCAGCAGCCGACGCGCGAGTTCCCGCTCGGGGATCTGGTAGCGGCCCTCCTCAATCTGCTTCTTCAGCGGGGCGATACGCTCTTCCCGCACCTCGGGGAGGGCTGCGTACGCCTCCTTCGCCTTGCGGAGCGTCTCGGCCCGGTCGGAGAGCTGAACCTCGTCGGCAGCCACGGGAGACGCCGGGTTTGCGGGGCGCGGTCCGCGCAGGCGCTGTGCAAGGATGCGGAAGATCGGATTATTCTCGATGCGCATCTCTCAGCTCCCTCGCGTTGCCACTCACTGCGGGCGTGCCCTGATCGGGCAGCTGGCGCGCAAACTGATCGTAGAGGAGGTCGGCCAGCCCCAGGAGGCTACGTTCGGCAGCCTGCCGTGCGAGCGCCTGATCGAGCATGTCACGGAAGATCTCTTCCCCCGCACCCTGCGGGATCAGCCCCCCCTGGGGGACGGTGCGCCGCATCTCTCGCAGGAGATGAGCTACAAAGAGCGACTCGAATTCGCGCGTGGCGGCGCGCAGCGCCTCACGGGGTGTAGCCCCGGGTGGGAGGTTAAATTCCAGCGCCGGGCTGAACACCGGGGCAGCCCCACGGTTGTTTGTCGGTGGGATCATGCTACTCCAGCACCACTTCCGCGTGCAGCGCTCCTGCGTCGTGGAGCGCCTGGATAATGGCGATCACATCGCGCGGAGAGACCTTCAACGCGTTCAATGCCTTGACAATTTCAGCGATGGTTGTGCCGGCGGGCAGCTCCATCAACGAGGCCTTCGGTTCGTCCGCGCGGACATCCCGCCGTGGCACGACCACCGTATCGCCGCGGCGCGAGAGCGGCGGAGGCTGGGACACGCCGAAGTCGGTCAGGATATCTACCATCAGGCTGCCGTGGGCCACGGCGGCGGGCGAGAGCCGCACGGCGCCGCCGATCACGATGGTGCCTGTGCGCTCGTTCAGTACTACCCGCGCTGCCGGGTCGGGAACCATCTGCACCTCGCCGATGTCCGCGATGAGACGGACAACCTGGGCCTGGTAGGCAGGAGGGACCTGAATGCGCACTGTGGCCGCGTCGGCGGCGGTGGCCGCGCCACTGCCGATGGCGGCGTTGATGGCATCCGCGACCTTCTGGGCATTCCCGAAGTCCGGCTGGTGCAGGTTGATGAACAGCAGGTCGGGCGAGTCCTGCAGGCGGGTGAGCACCTCGCGTTCTACCAGCGCTCCGCCGGGGATCCGTCCCGCGGTGGGATGGTTCTTGGTCACCGTGGTGCCACCCCCACCCGCGCTAAAGCCACCGATGGAGACTGCGCCCTGGGCAACGGCGTAGACCTGGTCATCCGCGCCCACGAGCGGTGTCTGCAGCAGGATGCCGCCCTGCAGCGCGGTGGCATCCCCCAGCGAGGAGACCTGCACATCCAGGCGGCTGCCCTCTTTGGCGAACGCGGGTAGGTCCGTGGTAACCATTACCGCGGCCAGGTTGCGCGGCTTCAAGGTGCGCACGTCCACGCTCACCCCGAAGCGTTGCAGCATACTGACCACGGATTGGATGGTGAACGGGCTCTGGCGCGTATCTCCCGTGCCCGCCAGCCCCACCACGAGGCCATAGCCCACCAGCTGGTTGGCGCGCACGCTCTGCACGCGCGCGATGTCCTTCACGCGCACCTGCTGCGCGTGGCCGGGAGTGGCCAGCAGCCAGCACACCAGCAAACCGAAGATCACCCGCCGCATCACTGTACCTTCCTCGTTTTTCTTTCGACCTGGAACCGGTGGGACACAAGGGGATCGTTACGGGGCGCACAAGGAAGCGGGACGGTATAGGTCTGGGGGAGGGGCGTGATTCAAGTTTCAGGGCAATCCGCCCGGCGGCTCGTCGCAGCGCGAACAGTGAGCCGATCCCCCTGGCGGGCCTTTCCCGAGAGACGAACCGGTCCTTCACGGCCAGACGCTGCTCCGCCCGCCGAATGCGCGGCTCAGAACAGAAATCGGAACAGCCGCGACAGGATGCCCGGCTTCTGCCGATCGTTGATCGGCCCCTTGCCGCTTACCTTGACCACCGCGTCCGCGAGGAGGGTGGAAGGGACGGTGTTATCGATGCCCAGATCTTCGGGCCGGACGACGCCCCGCAGGGTTACTGTCTGCAAGTCGTTGTTGATCTGGACCCCGCGTGTGCCCTCGATCACCAGCTGTCCGCCAGACGTGATCTCCACGACCCGGCACGAGATGCGGGTGAGCAGCCGTATGGAGCGGCTCGTGGTTCCCTCGCCGGTGTGCGCTTCTCTTCCCGTCAGGGTGGTAAGCGGCAGGAATTTCAGCAGCCCGCCATCCGCACCCGCCGCCGCCGATGCCTCACGGCTCACCGTTGTCTCCGCTTTCTGATCGGAGATAGTGTTCTCCGTGACCAGAACCGTAATCACATCCCCGACGGCGCGCGCCTTCCGGTCCGCGTACATCGAGCGGATGCCGCTGGGTCGGTAGATAGACTCAGCCCGCGCCCTCGCCAGAGGGACCGCTGTTACTGACAACAGCGGCACGAGCGTCAACATCAGCCGTCTTGTTCTGCCCATCTCCTCGTCTCCCGGGCGAAGCCCCGGTCTGTTCGAGCCAGAGCGCCTGACACGTTACCCCCTACGCAATACGTTAGAAGCTCACTTCTACCAGGTCGCGATCCACAACCACGCCCGCTAGCTCCTGCTGGCTAGTGGGATTTCGGACGCGCACCGTCTGGCCGCGCGTCGCGTCCCCGAGGGCTTCGCCAAGGCAGGAGACGACAAACCCCGGCGCGCGGCACACCAGCCGCACGTGCGCGCCGCGCTTCACTAGCACCACCGCGCGCACCAGGGAACGGGTGAGCGTCGTGCCCGCCTTCGTCGGCTGGGCCAGCTGGCAGCCGGCGATGTCCTCCACGGCGCTGAGGGCCACGGGGCCGGGCAGCACCGTGCGCTCTTCTACCACCACGTCCTCGGGGGTGAGTTCAGCCCCCGCGGGAAGGTCGCGCGCCAGGATGAGGGCCGGCGCCCGCCTGCCTACCCGCAGGTACACAGTCTGCAGGGCCACCGGGCGACCGCTCACGCTGATGGAGACAGGGACAGCTGCCGAGCTACCACTCGCGCCAACGCGGCAGCGAGCCTCCAGGGCCACCTCTCCCAGCGGCACCGTTATGTCGGACGGCTGCGAAGCAGGCACGAATACGGCGCCGCTCTCCGGGCGCTGGCGTTCGAGCTCCGCCACCGCCGCCGCCAGCACGTCGGCGCCGCGCACCACCTGCCCTTTCCGGAGCACCTCCACCAGGTCGGCGCCGGCAAAGGCAAGGCTCTTCAGATCCACGCGGTTGGCTCGCACCCGGATCTTGCAGTAGGCGGCGGATAGTGAGCGCGTCCGGCCCACCAGCGGCGCGGCGCCCACCACCACCGCCGCCAGCCGTTCCGCGAGCCCGGCGTCTTCCGTTTCGATGAGCGCCACATCCCCCAGCCGGACCCGGTCTCCCTCGACCTCGGCCTGCGCGTGAAACGTAATCACCGTCTGCGGAGTCGGCGCCGCCGGGGTGGACGCCTCCGGCGGCGCGGCGGCCTGCGCCGCCTTAAGCCAGAGAAGGGCTAACAGGCTACAGACGAACAGGAGTCGCATCGCCCTACCGCCGCATGTTGTTAGCGATGCTCAGCATCTCATCCGAGGTCTGGATGCTGCGCGAGTTGATCTCGTAGGCCCGCTGGGCGACGATCATATCGACCATCTCCTCGACCACCTTCACGTTGGACATCTCCACAAAGTGCTGGGCGAGGGTGCCGAAGCCTTCCTGTCCCGGTGTGCCCACCTGGGGTTCCCCGGATGCGGCGGTAGGTCGGAACAGGTTCCGGCCGATGCCGCTGAGCCCAGCGGCGTTGATGAAGCGAGCGATCTGGATCTGCCCCACCTGCTGCGGCTGCGTTTGGCCCGGCAGCACCACCGAAACGGTGCCATCCGGGGCGATCGTCAGGTCGCTGCCGTCCTGCGGCACAGTGATCTCTGGCTCCAAGGGGTAGCCATCCGCGGTAACGACGCGGCCCTGGCTGTCCAGCTTGAACGAGCCGTCCCGCGAGTAGCCAATGGTGCCGTCCGGCATCTGAACCTGGAAGAAGCCCGAGCCTTCGATCACCAAGTCCAGGGGGTTATCGGTCTGCCGGAAGTCGCCCTGGTTGAACAACCGCGTCACGGCGGCGCTGCGCGTGCCCAGACCCACCTGCACACCGGTGGGGACCTGCTGCCCCTGGCCGGTAGCGGTGCCTGCCGCGCGCGTCACCTGGTAGAGCAGGTCCTGGAAATCCACACGGCTCTTCTTGAACCCTGCGGTGTTGACGTTCGCCAGGTTGTTGGCGATGACGTCCATATTGAGCTGCTGTGCGACCATTCCGGTCGCAGAGGTGTAGAGCGAACGGATCATTCTTTACCTCGTTCGTCCGACATCGTTGATCGCCCGCTCCAGGGTCTCGTCCTGGGCGGTTACCGCGCGCTGGGCCATTTCGTAGGCTCGCAACGCGGCGATCATGGAAACCATCTCCCGCACCGGGTCCAGGTTAGGCTGTTCGATCCATCCCTGGAGGACGTGGGTTTCGCCCGGGGGCGCGGCGGTGAGATCGCGGGCGACAAAGAGCGCCTCGCCGAGCCGTTCGGGCGGCGGTCCCGAAGGCTTTCGGGATGCCAGACGGATCTGGTCTACCGCCTGCCCCGCGGCCAGCACGGTGCCGTCTTCACGGATCTGCCAGGGCCCCGCGCCGGGCCGAATGGGGCCTGCCTTCCCTAGCAGCACAGCGCCGCTAGCATCCACCAGCTCGCCGCTGGGGGCCACGTGGAAGCTGCCGCCCCGCGTCAGCCGCTCTCCCTGCGGCGTCCGCACCACGAAGAAGTCCGGTCCATCCAGCGCCAGATCGGTGGCCCCCTCCGTGCGGTGCAGTTCACCCTGGGTGAAGTCGGTGTGGTACTCGGTGATCAGACGCTCGCGGCGGGCCGCGGCCCGTTCCCCGACCTGCGCCTGCCAGACGGCGGAGAAGGTTACCGTGGGGATCTGCCGTTTGAAACCGCTCGTGTGCGTGTTGGCAAGGTTGTTGGCCAGGGCGTCCTGGGTAGCGGCCTGCGCGAGCATCCCCGCAGCGGAGCGATACAATCCTCGAAGCATCGTTGCCTCCGCCGCTCCTTCGGCAGAGGCGATGGGGGACTCAAGGGGGCGTGCGCGCGTCCCGAAAGCTTTCGGGATGCAGCCCTCACTGCGCGGCAACAATGCAGCACGACGCGCCTTGCAGGAAGAGGGTGAACGAGCGGGCGAGCGCACGGCCCAGGTGGTCCTGATCCACCTGAACTACGGGGCGGGTTGTATCCTCAGGGTTGGGGGCAATCACGACAGCGCGCTCGCCGGTGTTCAGGACTACCCGCGTGCCCACGGGGTAAACGCCAACCAGCTTGATGAGCGCGGCGACAGCAGCCGCATCGAAGTGCGTCTCACGCGCGGCGTGGAGCTGCAGCAGCGCCGGTCGGGCAGGGATGCCCTTGTGGTAGACCCGGTCGGCGGTCATAGCATCAAACGTGTCGGCGACTGCAGCGATCAAACTGTACGGGTGTAAGACGGAGCGAGCGCACCCGGCCGGGTAGCCGGATCCGTCCGGACACTCGTGGTGCTGAAGCGCCACCAGTCGCGCTTCCGGCGCACAGTCCTCGCAGTGGGTGAGGATGTCAAAGCCGTGCTGGGGGTGCCGGCGGACTTCCTTGAGCTCCTCGGGCGTGAGGGGCCCTGGTTTGTCCAGAATCTCCTTCGGCACGCGTTGCTTGCCCACATCGTGCAGCAGGCCCGCCAGTGCCAGCAGGCGCAGATCGGTCGCCCCACGGCCCAGGAGGTGAGCGATGGCGACCGTCAGGATGGCCACGTCGGCGCTGTGCTCGACGGTGTAGTCGTCGCATTGCTGGAGGTGGGCAACGGTGGCAACCGCGTATGGATCCGCAGCCACCTCGGCGGCTAACACGGAACTGGCAGAGAGCAGGTTGGGGATGTCCGGGGCCGCGCCGGACGCCACGCGCCGCGTAATGTCCCCGGCGGCCTCGATCACCGTCTGCCGCAAGCGCTGCCCCGCCTCCAGGCGTTGGGTGAACATCGCTGACGCGGCGGGCGGCGACGGATCGGCGGGCGGTAATGCCGGATCGTTGGGAGAGCGCTCCTCGGACGGCAGCTGGACGGCGAACCCCGCTTCCCGCAGCCGGCGCAGTTGCAGTTCGGACTCAATCCGCTGTCCGGCGGCCAGGAGGAGCACGCGCGCAGACGCGCCGTCCGGTCGGCCGTAAACCGGCCGGCTTAGCGCGTCGCCGATGCGCAGGACGTCCGTCGGTTCTTGGCGACACGTGTGAGTTTCTGCGGCCACGGCTTACGCATCGTGCAATGGTGGTGCCAAATGCAGCCAACCGCGCGCCTGGGGCACGCGACGACGTCATCCCCAGCGCCTTGGGCCGCGCCCGTGCATAGGCGACCGCTACCGCTGCCAGCGCACCCGCACCAGCTTGTTGTCGCGCGAGAAGGTATACTCCACGTCGCCCTTGTAGGCGTTGTGGAGCGCCTCGCCCAGACGGCGGCCGAGGAATTCGTTCGTCGTGGTCACTTCCAGCGTGTCGTCGCGCTCCCGGATGTCGATCAGGTGACTGGTGGGGTTTTCCTGGCGGGCCTGCGCCGCTTCATTGCGGATGAGGCCGATGATCTCGTGCCAGTGCTGCCGCCAGAACGGGCCCACGAGGGTCACCACGCCTCCCGGGTCCCGTCCGGTCTGCTTCTGGCAGCCGGCGCAGACAACAGGATGCTCGCCGAGAGCAGCGGTGAGCTGCTGACGCAGATCCTCGTCCAGCACCCAGCGGCCCTCGTGGTAGACGGCGCCGCACAGCCGGCAGACGGCCCCGTTTTCGTAGTGTTCCTCTTCTCGATACGGATCGTCCCAGTCCTGGATGTCCCGTCGAATGGGCGTGGGCGCCGGGCTGCTGGGTCTGGGAGGCGGCGGGGCGGCCGGGCGTCCGGTTACCCGGGGAATGCGTGCCATCGGGACCTCCTGGGCGCGCGAGCGTTCGGGGATCGGCGCGCCCGTTTTCGTATACCCGTCCGGCCGCGAAGCAAATCGCCTCCCTATGGCACAGACCGCCGCGCGTGCACGGGGGAGCCCCGGCGCAGGTGGAGGCGTTCCGCGGCACTGCCACGATTGATGGCGATTTCGTAGCGGCCGGTGCTGCCGAGCACCACTACCAGATCGCCCTCTGCCGCTTCCTGGTAGCTGCGCGACGGGCCGCGAATCTGCGCCCCCTCCACGGCGAAGATCACCTCTCCGGGGGCCGGACAGCCAAGGTGCGCGGGGCAGAGGTTGGTGATTGCGTTGCCAAACCGATCGATGAGGAGGACCTCGCCGCGCGCCTCGCCGGGACGCACGGCGGGGGAGGGGAACGTCAGCCGTGTGGGCCGGCGAATGCGCGGGCCAAGCCGCTCGGCAGGCACGCCCGTCGCCAGCGCCGCTGCCGCAGGGGCGAAGAGGTCGCGGCCGTGGAAAGTGTCGCTCACCGTGGGCAGGCGATAGGCCGGTTCTGTGAGCGCGTAGGCCTCGGGCGGCCCGCACGCCGCTGCCGCGAGCCATAGGAGACCATTGTCCGGTCCCACGAAATGTCGCCCGCCCGCCCGCACGCAGATCGGACGGCGCGGCCCGCCCACGCCGGGATCCACCACCGCCAGAAAGATCGTCTGCTCGGGGAAGTAGGGCGCCGCTGCCAAAAGCGCCAGCGCACCGCCGAACACATCCCCCGGATCAATTTCGTGGGTGATGTCCACCAGGACCGCCTGGGGGCAGCGGGAGAGGAGCACGCCTTTTATCGCCCCTACGTATGGGTCCCGGAGGCCGAAGTCGGAGAGCAGGGCTACGATCGGAGCGGTGGACATGGGAAGGACGGAGGACAGAACGACGGCAGGGAGCTTCCGGGCGGTGGCTATTCGGTCTCCTCTGGGGCGCGCATTCTGGCGCTAATTATCCACCACCACCCGCATCTTCACCGACTGAATAAGCACGTGCTGCTCGTTATAGCCACGGATTTCCAGAAGGTGGTTGCCGTTAGGGGTGGTGGTAGTGTCCCAGACCCAGGAAAAGGGGGGCTGGTTGATCAGGCTGCGGAGGTCGCCGTTCAGGCAGAACCCGACCGCTCTGATCTCCTCACCCGCCACCTTCGCGTTGATGGTCACCCGGCCACGCTGGACGGCATCTCCCAGCCGCGGCGTGGTAGCCAGCTTGAGCGCGTGTCGGATGAGCGCGGGGCTCGGTTTGCAGCACACGATGCGGAGGTGGGTGATGCCGGTCTGCACGGTTCGTCCCTCGCCCAACTGCGCGGCGAGCCGCGCGCGGAACTCACTCTCCCCGATGGGGCCTCGCAGGTCGGGCATGGGCTCCCACGGCCCGTCGTCGATGCGCACCTCCACCCGCGTGGGGGCCTCATCAGTCGGGATGCCGCGGGAGATGGGTACGGGGAGCGAAAACAGCGGCGAGCGCGCGGGCCGGGGTTCACCTGGCTCCGCCGTGCTTTCGATGAGCACCTGCGACGCGGCGTGAGTGGCCCCGCGGAGCATGGGCTCCGCGGGCTGGATGATAAAGCCGCCCTTGCCCTCCAGAAGATTGCCGTCCGGTCCCACGCGCCGCCGCCACCCGGCAGTGGAAACCAGCACCATCAGCGGCTGCCAGCCGACCACGGCGCCCGCCCCCGCCCGGTCCGTACCCGGGTAGCGCCCAACGCCCCGCAGCGGTTGGCGAACGCGGCCGATCAGCCGCGACTGGCCGGCGGCGGTGAGGGCAGTCACCTCGCCTTCCTCCTTGTTCTCGATCACGATCGCTTCGGGGCAGGCTGGGGAGTGAAGGGCCACGATCACCAGAGTATCCCCGATTCGTGGCTGATACTCCAGGGGCAGGGGCGCCAGCTGGCCGTCTTTCTGGAGTAACATCTGGCTCCCGCAGGGAGGGGTCAGGGATCGGAACAATGGGCCGCCCGCCGGAATGTCGGTGACCAGCAGCCCGGGAGCGGCGCGCGCACCCGTGGCAGCGAGGGTGAGGATTCGGGGCTCATCCGCCAGAGAGGGAGCGCGGATTGCCAGCGTCTCGGCATCCACGCCCGCCACCGTGCCCGCACCCTGATCTTCGTAGAGCGAGGTGACGGTGGCCAGCGCCGTCGCGGGCTGAACGATCCGGCCGATTACCTCCCAGGTTTCGCCGGCGTCCAGGCTGACAGCGATCGGGCCGCGGGCCCGGTTTACCAGCCGGATGCGGAACAGCTCGGTGCTGCCGGCGTCCCTGCTCCCGATGGCCATCGGGACGGGCGTGGGTGCCCCGCGTGCGGGCGGGGTCCCGATGGCCATCGGGAGCAGCGCCAGCCCTACCAGGAGCAGCGCCAGCCCACTGAGCCATCTACGGCAGCTCACCGGTTGGCCTCGGCCAGGGATCGGTGCGCCTGGCGCAGGGCGTCCCGCAGGCCAGGGATGTCGTGAGGGGCGCGCTGCGGTGTAGCGAATAGCTCCTTGATCAGGTCCCACCAGCCGTACTCTTCCACGTAGACAAGATCGAACAGCATCACGCCCTGGCTGTTCTTACGGGCAGCCTGGACGGCGTTCCGGAATGCCTCCGGTCGCCCGCGGTAATCTGCGAGGTTGATCCCCGCGTAGTGAAACGTCGCATCGTTTACCACGCGCGTGGCGTACTCGGCGGCGGCTTCCACGGTAAATCTCTCCGGTGCGCCCGCGGCGCGCGCATCCTCTCGACGCGCCACAGGAAAGTAGCAGCCCGTGGTGATCCAATCCAGCAGACCTGCGTACCCGGTCTGCGAATAGGCGGGCGACATCCAGTCAAGCCCGGCGGCGTAATCATCCGCAGCCCAGTTCACTCCCACCTGAAAGGAGGAGTCGTACCAGGAGCCGGTGTAGGCGCCCACCAGGCAGCCGGGCCGCTTGCGGTGGATCAGCTCCGTGGCCT
>JACQGL010000200.1 GCA_016199525.1 Armatimonadota bacterium | reverse complement strand
GTTCATAGTGGCGCCGTCGCAGTAGATGAGCCCGCCGGCCTGGTGCACCCGCTCGCACACCTCCATCACCTGCGTCTCGAAGAGGCCCAGGGTATTGGGGTTGGTGAGCATGAGGGCGGCAGTGCGCTCGTTGACGGCGGCGCGCAACTGAGCGAGGTCTACGCGGCCGCGCTCGTTCGAGGGGATGGAGACGAGCTTCATCCCGCAGCGCGCGGCCGTAGCCGGGTTGGTGCCGTGGGAGGAGTCGGGCACAATGACCGTATCCCGCTGCGCTCCCCCGCGATGGCGGTGGTAGGCGCGGGCGATGAGCAGGCCGGTGAACTCCCCTTGCGCCCCCGCGGGAGGCTGGAGGGTGGCGCGGTCCATCCCTCCGATCTCGCACAGGAGGCGCTCCAGCCGCCACATTAGCTCCAGGGCCCCTTGCACCTGCGCCTCCGGCTGGTAGGGGTGCAGCCCCGCGACCCCCGGTAGGCGGACCACCTCCTCGTTGATCTTGGGGTTGTACTTCATCGTGCAGGACCCCAGCGGGTAGAAGCCGGTATCGATGGCGTGGTTCCGCTGGGAGAGGCGGGTGAAGTGGCGCACCACCTCCAGCTCGTTCACCTCGGGAAGCACGATGTCGTCCCGCACCGCCACACCAGGGAGCAGCTCCGCGATGGGCCGCTCGGGCACGTCCAGCAGCGGGAGAGAGTAGCCCACGCGGCCCGGGGCGCCCAGCTCGTAGATCACGGGTTCGGCAGACAAATGCGAGGGTGTACTTGCTTCACACATCAGACCGTCTTTCAATCGGGAACCAGGCCTGCAAGGTCATCTTCAGCTTCAGGAACGCCGGATCAATACAGGGCGCGAAGTCCACCACCTGCGCCAGATCCGAGTAGAGAGCCGCTGAGCGTCGTCTGCTGCGAGAGACCCGCAGCGCCTCGAGGAACGTTTCCTTGGGCTGGCGTGGTTTGGGCTGACCTGCACGGATCATCCGCCGCTGTCGCAACCACTCGCGCAGTCCGGGTTCACGATCCTCCCACCCGAGAATCCGGTCCACTGCCGGGGAATCGCTCCAGACCCACGCCTCAAGCTCCGGAGCGATGACCACGACTGCGGCACGGTCATCCCAGCCATTGACAGCGAGTCTTGTTTCAGCTTCTCGCTCGACCTTCTCTCTGCCCCGGCGCTCCTGTCCACAGCCATCCAGATCAAAGAGCACGAGTGCATGCTCATGGGTTTGGTGGAAAGCGCGCAGGAACTCGTGTGAATGCCTGAAGCACCCTGGGTCGCGCATAGGATGGGTGTGCGTGTCGAAAGCTGGCAGTCGGATTCCCATATCCCCGGCGCGCTGCAGGAGCTCAACCACTGCCGCCTCTGCATCACGATCTGCCAGCAGTACCACCAGGTCTTTCTCGTACGGTTCTGGCCTCACCCCAGAACGCCCCCCGCGAACAGTGTGCCGAGATCGACCTCACGGCGCCACTCCCGCAGCCTCGGATGTCGGTCCCCCGATACGATACTTGTCGCGCCTTCAGGTGTCTTGGAGAAGCACAGGAGCGTCTGGGGTTCCGCTAGGCCCACCAGGAGCGGGGAGTGCGTCGTGACCAGGACCTGGCCGTCGTAAATGGAGGACAGCGACTGGTAGACGGCCTCAATCGCTCGAGGATGAATCCCGTTCTCCGGCTCCTCGATCAGGTAGATCTCATCCAGGCCCGGCAGGTAGGTGAGAAGCGTCAATGCGATCAACCGGAGAGCGCCATCATTCGCGATCCACGATGGGACTTCGAGACCATTCCCATACTCGAGCTTGAGATACTGCTGGTTGTCTTCGGGCCTATGGACCGTTTTCACGCCCACGAGGTCAGGAATCACCGTCTGCAGGTGACGCAGCCACGAGTCATATGCCTGCTTACCTTCCGCGCTCTCCAGCAGATCCTTGAGCAGCCACGGGGTCGATGACCCATCCGGCTGAAGTCTCTTACCTCGCCGGGAACTGGGAGCACGCAGGGCCTTTAGATCCAGCATGATGTAAGACACCTCTCGCACCAGCAGCCTCTTCAGCCAGGTTGCCGCAGGGAACTGTTCCTGGTCCGGTGGCAGAGCCCCTAATGCGGAGAAGTTGTCATCGATGCGGAAGAAGCCAGCGCTACTGCCCACCGTGCCATTCCGGGCCGTCTCGGCCTCAAAGTGGGTGGCACCGGAGTATTCCCTGCCGATGACTCTCCTCCAATGGGTATCTGGGTAGCTACCCAGGAAAACGGAGTTCGGCAGCCTATCACCACCTCGGCCATCATCACGCGGGCAGTGTGCGGGGCCATTGGCCTCGGTTGTACGACACCCTGTCAGGTAGAGATACTCCCACGAGATGCGCGGCGAGTGAGGCGGGGGCAGACAGTCAAGCAGCACCTCATATCGCACTGTACCTAGCTCTACATACGGTTCCCTGGTGCAGTACTCTGCCGGAACCGGGGACTCGATCGCAAAACCCATACGAGGCCAATGTCCCTCAGGACGGGAGTCTTCCCAGGGCCGTCGCCAGACCAAATCCAGGAATGCGTGCTGTGATCTCTCCTCCTCACCATTGCAGACACGCTCGGCTATCGCAGCATCTAGACCCTTCGCAACCAGTGTGCCCAGAAACGCCATCACATCCAGGAACGTGCTCTTTCCGCTGGCATTCGGCCCCACGAGGACGTGAAACGGGCCCAGCGGCTGCCGGATGTACTTCAGGCATCTGTAGTTCAGGGCCTCAATCAGGGTGATCATCGGGGTCCCCGGTTACGGATCTGTGTGTCCAACCGTACCCATCCTACCATCCGCGTTCATCCGCGTCCATTCGCGGCTTCATCCAGCGCCTCCGCCAGGCAATCAATCTCCTCCCTCGTCCGTTGCTCCGTGACGGCGATGAGCAGATGGTCGGCCAGGTTGGGGAAATCGCGGCCCAGGTCGTAGCCCGCCAGGATGCCTCGCTCGGCGAGGGCGGCGACGATCTCGGCGGCGGGCCGCGGGCAGCGAACCACGAACTCCTTGAAGAATGGCGCCCCGAACGCCAGGCGGTAGCCCGGCAGCGCCGCGATCCGCTCCGCCGCGTAGTGCGCCTTCCGGAGACACTGCGTGGCCACTTCCCGCAGGCCCTGGCGGCCCATCACCGAAAGGTAGACGGTGGCTGCCAGCATCATCAGCCCCTGGTTAGTGCAGATGTTGGACGTGGCGCGCTCACGGCGGATGTGCTGCTCGCGGGTCTGCAGCGTAAGCACGTAGCCCGGTCGGCCGTCCCGGTCGTGCGTTTTACCCACCAGCCGGCCGGGCATCCGGCGCACGAACTGCTGGCGCGTGGCGAACAGCCCCAGGAGGGGGCCGCCGTAGTTCATCCCCAGGCCCAGAGGCTGGCCCTCGCCCACGCAGATGTCCGCTCCCTCCGCACCCGTGGTGGCCAGGAGGCCCAGGGCAATCGGATCCGCAGCCACCACCAGCAGCGCGCCCACTGCGTGGGCCGCTTCCCCCAGGGCGCGTAGATCCGCCACGCATCCCAGAAAGTTGGGCTGCTGCACCACCACGCCCGCCGTGCGCGCCCCCAGCCGCTCCCGGACAGACTCAACCGGGGGAATGCCATCCCGCCAGGGAACCTCCAACAGGCGAATACCCAGGCCTGCCGTGTAAGTGCGCGCCACCCGTTTCCAGGCGGGATGCAGCGCCGCGGGAAGCAGCACCTCATCGCGGCCCGCGAGGTCGCAGGCCATGATGATCGCCTCCGCGAGAGCGGTGGCGCCGTCATACATGGAAGCGTTGGCCACGTCCAGGCCGGTGAGGTTGCAGATCATCGTCTGGAACTCGAAGATGGTCTGCAACGTACCCTGGCTCATCTCGGCCTGGTAGGGGGTGTAGGCGGTGTAGAACTCGCCACGCGAGATGACCGACCCCACCACCGAGGGGACGTAGTGATCGTAGATACCCGCGCCCAGAAAGCAGATCTGCTCCGTGGCGGGACGGTTGGCGCCCGCCAGCGCCGCGAAGTGGCGGCGCAGCTCGATCTCCGACATCTGCGGGGGAACATCCAGTGCCCGCCGTAGCCGTAGGGCCGCGGGGATTTGTTCTGCGAATAGCTGCTCCACGCTCTCGCAGCACAGTGCGGCCAGCATCTGCTGTTGCTGCTCTTGTGTATGGGGGATATAGGCCATTGTTCAAAGAGAGGTTCTTCTTCTCTTCGTGCCGCTCTTACCGCGCACGGTAGAACGGGAGGGACACCACCACCGCCGGCTCGCGGCGGCTGCGAATCTCGAATTCGACTTCCGTGCCGGGCGCCGCGGCCTCCGGCGGGAGGTAGCCCAGCGCGATCGGCTTGCCCAGCGTCGGTGAGAAGGTCCCGCTGGTCACGAACCCGGCCTCCTCCCCGCGCCAGAAGAGCAGGTAGTCCTGGCGCGGCACGGCCCGCGAGGACGACTTCAGCCCGATCAGCGTGAGCGGTACCCCCGCTGCCTGAATGCGGGCGATGGCATCGCTGCCCAGGAACGCCCCCTTCTCCAGGCGCACTACCCACATCAGCCCCGCGGCCACCGGATTCACGTGCTCATCAATTTCGTGATCGTAAAGGACATTGCCCGCTTCAATCCGACACACGTCCCGCGCCCCCAATCCGCACGGCTGGACGCGTCCACCTTCCGCCTCCAGCAGCGCCCGCCACAGGGCTGCCGCATCCTCCTGGGTAAACAGCTCGAAGCCGTCGCCGCCCGTGTAGCCGGTGCGGGACACTAGGCACGGGACGCCCGCTACCTCCGCGGCGCCGAACTGGAACCGGCGCAGATCGGCCACGGGCGCCACGGTCAACCCGCCCAGGATCTCCGCCGCTGCGGGGCCCTGGAGCGCCAGGAGCGCCGTCTCCGCCGTGGAATCGGTCAGCTCCACGCCGGGCAGCAGGCGCTCCTGAAGCCAGCGGGCATCCTTCTCCGTGTTGCTGGCGTTGGTGACCAGCATGAAGTCGTCCGTATCGAGCTGGTAGACGAGGATGTCGTCCACGATACCGCCGTCCTCCCGACAGAGCAGAGAGTACTGGGCGCGGCCCGGGGCGAGGCGCGCCACGTCGTTGGTAGCCAGCGAGTTGAGCCACGCCAGCGCCGCCGGACCGGTGACGTGCAGCTCGCCCATGTGCGACACGTCGAACAGGCCCGCCGCTTCGCGCACAGCGCGGACTTCCTGAAGGACGCCCGCGTACTGCACAGGCATCTCCCATCCGGCGAAGGGGACCGTCCGCGCCCCCGCAGCAACGTGGAGGGCGTACAGAGGCGTGCGTTTCAGGGAAGCTTCACTCATGGACGCAACGGGAGACAGATATCTCGACGCAATCAGGACGCACGGGCGGAACGCGGCGCGACTCCGGCGCAATTATACTCCACGTGACCCTACCGGGGTCTGAGGGGTGTGGGTAGATGGGGAAACGGAGAGGGGGCGCGTGATGTGCGGGATGGAGAAGATCTCTAATCTCGCATTCCCCTATTCTCTCACTCTCTCGCTGCCACCTCAGCGACGCGCCACGGGCACGCGTGCCACCCTGGCCCGGCGGATATGCACCGGCGTCACGGGCTTGCTCCGCTCGGTGGGGTCGTAGGGGTTGGGCTCGGTGGGCGCGGAGGCGATCCGGTCCACCACCTCCATCCCGCGCACCACATGGCCGAACACCACGTACTCGCGCGGCAGCTGGCCCACCACATCCGCCACAAGGATAAAAAACTGGCTGCCGGCGGTATTCGGCTTCCCCTGAATGCGGGCCATGCAAACCATGCCGCGGTGGTAGTCGTACTTGATGGGCCGCTCGTCGGCGAGGAAGTAACCGGGGCCGCCTGTCCCGTCTCCACGCGGGCAGCCGCCCTGGATGAGGAAATCACGAACCGCGCGGTGGAAGGTCAGCCCATCGTAGAAGGGGCGTTTGACGCGCTCGCCGGTACGGTGATCGACGAACTCCCGCGTCCCCTCGGCCAGCCCGACGAAGTTGGCCACCGTCCGGGGAGCATCCTCGGTGAACATGCGCAGGACGATCTCGCCCACCGTTGTGTCCAGGACCACGTAGGTACCGGGGACGCCGCGCCAACGGGCGTTGATGGGCAGGCGGCGTGTTCCCGAAGACTTTCGAGACGGCGCTCTGACGGCGCGCCAGGTAGCCGGCGGCAGCATGAGCAGATTGAGTGCCACAAGCAGGGCAGGCAGCGCTAACATTGCGCCCTTCCTCGCGCAGGGACGGAGGCATCCCTACCGAAGCGCATCGTACGGGAGAGGCGGCGCGGATACGTTCACCGGGCAGTCCCTGGCATCCCTCTGGGAGGATATCGTCTCCAGCAGAGCGCGGCAACTCGCACGGATTTCAAGGTCCTTGACACGACCCTGCCGCCAGCTCGCACATCCCGAGGTCGAGGTCCCGGTGCTGGTAGTAACCCGGCAGAATGGGCTGTCCCAGGGACATTGCCACGAGGCACCGGCCGCCGCGGAACGGGTTCGCGGGACCATCGGCAGGAAAATGGTCAGCACGCCGCACACGATCAGCGCCACCACCACGGCCCGCCGTCAGGTCGTGCCCGTGTTCCTCCTTCTCCCATCGTCTTCGGTCACTCGCCCTTCGACTTTCGCATGATAGGATGCCACATCGGCGATGTCAAACCTTGCTGGCGACCCTCGAGGTAACGGTCCAAATGCGCTTCGTCTACGGGATGGGAGAGCTTGCTGCGTAATATCGACAGCGGTTCTGCTTCCCCGGAGCGCTGCCGTGACTGTAACCCCTGCTTCGGCGGCTCACCCATCTGGTCCGCCCCTCACCACCCCGGCGCCAGATCCCCCCACCGGGCCATGACGAGGGCCAGGCCGACGAGAGCGGCAGTTTCCGCGCGCAGCACCCGTCCCCCGAGCGCCAGGGGAACGGCACCGGCCGCCGCCAGCACCCCCCGTTCCGCGGGCGTCCATCCCCCTTCCGGTCCCGCGCACAGGAGCACAGCGCGCACCTCGGGAGCAGCTGCGCGGGCCTCCGGCGCGGTATCCAGATCCAGATAGAACCGCAGGTCGGCGGCGCACCACCAGGGCTGGCGCAGCGCCTCCACCAGCGGCACCACGGGCGCTACCTCCGGTACCACGGCGCGGCGGCACTGCCGGACGGCGCGAAGCGCCACTGCGGGCCAGCGGTACGCCTTCTCGCGGGCCAGAGCCTCTTCCCCCGCCAGGGAGCGCTCCGTGATGACGGGCTGAATCCGCATCACTCCCAGCTCGGTCGCCTTCTGGATCACACCGAACATCCGCTCGCGGGCGAGGACGGCGCACATGAGGGTGATGGCCGCAGGCGGCTCGGGCGCCGCCCACGGCTCGAACACGCGCACGCGCGCTTCTGCCTGCCCGTCTCCCTCCAGGCGAACCCGCCACCACCGTCCCGCCGTGTCCTGCGCCGTAAACGCTGCCGCTAACCGGACGTCCCGAAAGCGAAGCCGTTCCCTCTCCAGCCCCGACAGGATGTAGACATCCCCCGGCGCCCCCGCGCCCGGCAGCGTGATGGGCTGGTGAAGCGGTAGGAGATCGTACCAGACGGGGCAATTCTGTACCAGGAACGGGTGGGCCATCGGGGAAACGCTCCCTCTTCATAGGTCATTGGGGAACCGGTGTGCGAGAGACCGGACGTGCTCATGGCAGTCTCTGACTCACCCATACGCCCACGCTCCCATTCTCCCACTCACTCCCCCATCCGTGCGCGCGCATTCGCTGCCCGTTTGCCCTGCAAATCGCGGGCGGCGTGCCAATAATTTCGGCAGCCATCACTGACGTCGCCATGGGAGCAGGGCCATGCGCAAGAACAACGTGCCAGAGAGGAGCGTGCGACGGACCAGGCGAGGCTTCAGCCTGATCGAAGTGATGGTCGCGGCGGTGGTGCTCGGTTTCACAGTGGCGGTGGTAGGGGCCCTCTACCCCACGGGAGCGCGGTTGCGAGAAAAATCCGGAAACGTCTCCCGCGCCGCTGCGCTGCTCGCCCGAAAGATGGAGCAGATCCGCCAGTATAAGTACGATCAGCTCAACTACGCCACGCTGTTCAACGCGCGGGTTATCGACGAAGATCCCGATGGCAACACCTCTAACTGCCACTTTACCCAGGCCGATAACCTGGCGGCCCAGCTTCCCGAGCCGCACGGCGAACTCGATATCAGCCATCTGGAGCCCGACCTGGCGCGGATCGACATACGAATCACCTGGGGCGGCTGGGTGACGATCGGCAACCAGGTGAGCGCCACCACTTACATCGCCGACAAGGATGTGAAGGTCGTCCCGTAGAGGAAGCCCACCTCCGGGAATGGCAAGCACAGGCAGGGGTGGGAAGCGCAAGGAGGAGTCCGATGTCCTACCGGAAGGCACGACGGCGAGGCATCAGCCTAATTGAACTCCTGGCGGCCCTTTCCTTTGCGACGCTGATCTCCACGGGCGTGGTGGGACTTTCCCTGTCAGCCTCGAAGCAGTGGTCGCGAGACACGGCGAAAACAATCGCTGATGACCACATCTCCCTCGCCCTCCAGAATGCCGTGCGCCGAATCAGCGACGGCAAGTCGGCCTCCGTCTCCAACGGCGTACTCTACGTAACCATGCCGTACGTCAACAGCAACGGCGACTACGATCGGTTCAAGGACGGGCAGACCTTCTCTTTCAGCGTGCAAAACGGCACCTTATATCGAACTGACTCCAACGGCGTGAAGGAACTCCTGGGGCGCAACATCGCATCGGCCACGTTCACGGCGTCGAGTGCGACGGTGGGCATCAGCCTGACCAGCAATAAGCAGACGGGAACGGATCAGATGCAGGCGTCAGTGTCCTCGTCCACCACACTCCGTAACTGGGTGGAGTAGCGCGTGCCGCCCTTCGGCAGGCGGGCAGATAGTCGGGTAACCGCCCTGTGCGGGCAGGAGGCAGTCAGATGAGATCCTTCATGCGCCGGGGGAGCGCGCTCGTGACCGCGCTGATTACTTTGTTCCTCCTCTTCAGCCTCGGATCATCCATGCTG
>JACQGL010000177.1 GCA_016199525.1 Armatimonadota bacterium | reverse complement strand
GGCACGTAAACGGGGCCTCCCCCCTGCGCCTGTGTGGAGGGCGTGCTGCCCAGCACGACAAACACGGCCATCAGCCCGCCAACGAGCAACGTGGCCGTCAGTGCGCCAGGGAAATACCATCGTATCATCAACCGACCTCCTTCTCCACGCCGGGAACCCGTGGCCCCGGACGTCGGCTCCGCTACCGCTGGGCTTGCCGCCCAGCAATTTATAGTCCTACTTTATCGTACAATATCGCCAGCGCTCCTTCCTCCTTGCCAGGCAAACAGGCAGGTCTAGTTACCCCCGTTTTTCCCCGCCGACGGCGGCTACCCGGGAGAGGAACGCTGTGGTATGATGAGGCGGCATGGATGAACTGACGCCGCTGCCCCGCGATTTCTACCTCGGCGATACACTGGCCGTAGCCCGCGCGCTGCTGGGTTGTGTGCTGTGGCACAGGACCTCCGAGGGCGTGGCGGCTGGCCGAATCGTGGAAACCGAGGGCTACCTGTGTGGGGACCCGGCCAACCACTCGTACCGGGGTCGCACTGCCCGTAACGCCCCGATGTGGGGTCCACCCGGGCGCGCCTACGTCTATCTGACCTACGGGATGCATTATTGCTTCAATGCAGTCACCGGGGCGGAGGGAGTGCCCGAGGCAGTGCTGATTCGCGCGCTTGAGCCACTCGTTGGCATCGACCTGATGCGAGCGCGGCGCCCTGCAGCCGCGTTGCGGACCCTCACCAGCGGGCCGGCGCGGCTGACGGCAGCGCTGGGAATCGGTGCGGCGCAGAATACGGCCGACCTGGGGGAAAGCTCCCTGCGCATCCTCGGCCCGCCGGCACCCGTGGAGCGCGTGGTGGCTGCTCCTCGCGTCGGCGTCAGGGCAGGGGCGGACGAGTACTGGCGCTTCTACGCTGCCGATAGTCCTTACATCTCGCGGCCCGTACGGGTGCGGCCGCGGGCGGATTCTCCGATCGTTCCGCTGCTCTCCCCTAACACCGACGGCCCCTACTCCGACTCCCCCTTCCAGGGAGCAGAGAGGCGGCAGGGATCTTCTGTCGGCTGATGCGGGGCCCCTCTCCGGTGGAACATTGCCTCTCGCCGCCTGTTCCCGCGCGCTGCGGGGCTCCTCCGGGGTGCAGCGACTTCCCGAGGTCTCCGCGGGGATTGGCGATTGTGTTATAATACTGGCGCAATTCAGACTTACCCGGGATCTTGCGCCGCTACTTCCCGACCGTGTGACACCCCCATGTACGCAATCAACTTCTACAGCCCCCTCTACGAGCACATGCTGGTTAAAGGACGCAAGACCGCTACCATCCGGCTGGGAGACAAGAGCGACAAGTACCACACCAGCCAGCTGGTCTGGATCACCCTCGGCCCCCGCTTTAGCCCACGCCGCAAGTTGTTCGCCGCGATCATCGACGCGGTCATCGTCAAACCGCTCAGCGAGGTCACCCCGCGGGAGATCGACCGTGAGAACCCCGAGATACGCACCCACGAAGAGGTAGCGGAACTCCTTAGCCGCATCTACGATCGGCCGGTAGCGATGACGGACACGGTCACTGTCGTTCATTTCTCCCGCGTGCACGAAGAAGCGGAGCGCCGCATCTAAGAAAGTGGTTATAATAGTGTGGGAGCGCGTTGCCAGGCGAGAGGAACGGCGAGCGCGCGCCGAAAATCTGAGTGACTGCAGGTGAGACGCCTAATCCCCGAATGGGGAACGGGGGACCCAGCCCGTGGGGCGAATCGCCGGGTGAGCGAAGGAGCGTGGCTCCGATTGCCAGCCCGGCGTAGGGCGAACTTCCAGCCCGAGCCCGTCAGCTAACTCCGTCGGCGTGGTGGAAGAACAGCGACCCGTACGGGTCCACCACGCCACGGCTTTAGTCCGTGGCTTTTTGTGTAATTCGCCTACCCACGCGGTGGTTGCCCGTTGCCGGCGGTGGAAGCGATGTTCACGCAGGGCAACGCGTCCCGACATCTCTGGGGACGGCATGAATGCCGGTAACCGGGTAGTAGTTATGTTACGTACACGGCTTTTCCAGGGAGGGAGAACCTGGTTCCTGGGACTGCAAGGGGCGGTGGATGGCGAGGCCGAGGCCCATCTGCAGTCGTTATCGATCGGGGGGCTGCCGCCAGATTGCCGGCGGCTGATCCTGGACTTTCGCCAGGTGGAGTACATCGACAGCCAGGGCGTCCGCTGGCTGTTGCGATTGCGAGAGGTGCTGGCCACGCGGTGCATCGATTTGCGCCTTGTCGTGCGCGAGAACAGCCGCGTCGAGCGGGCGCTGCGCCTTCTGGCGATCTCCAATCTCTTCCCGATCTTCCGGAACCCGATGGATGCCTGGCGGCACGAGGCGCCGGCGGCAGCTGCCTGACGTGGGAGGGCGGCGGCAGCCCGGGAACGAAGCCTAAACCGGGCTGCTGCCGTGCCCGGCCATCCCGAAAGCTTTCGGGATGGCTTTGCCCCGCCGCCGATGCCACTACGCTATCCTTACTTGCCCGCTAGCCGGCGTTTACCGCACGCTGCGCCGCTTCTCGTTCTTCTGGCCCTGCCCGCGCTGCTACTCGCTCGCCAGCTCTTCGGGGGCCTGAGCCTAGTCCCCCTGGACCTCATCCCCCATATGAGCCCGTGGCAGGATTACCTGCCGGGAGCCAGCCCAGCGCACAATCCCCTGCTCGACTCGCTGCAGCAATACTATCCCCGCCGCGTTTACTTCCAGGAGCGCGTGCTGGCGGGCGAACTACCACTCTGGAACCCGTACCTCTACCTGGGCATCCCGTTCCTTGCGGCGCAGCAGAGCGCGGTCTTCTACCCGCCTGCCTGGCTTCTGCTTGGCACCACACCGGAGACCTGCTTTGCCTGGAGCGGCTGGCTCCACCTGTTCATCGCCGGAGCGGGGATGTACGCGCTTCTGCGGCAGCTGGACCTGGGCCCCCTGGCGGCCCTTGCAGGCGGCATTGCCTTCCAGCTGAACGGGTTCAGCATCGTCTGGCTCGCCTATCCCAACGTCAGCCAGTGGACGCTCTCCTGGCTGCCCCTGATCGCCTTCCTTTGGGAACGCGGCCGCCGCGGTAGCGTGGCATCGCTGGCGGCCACGGGGCTCTGTCTGGGCCTGGCTATCCTCGGCGGCCACGGCCAGATCTCGTTCTACGTGCTTCTGGCCGCGACCAGCTTCATTCTCGTGCGCTCCCGATGCAATCGGGACCGGAGAGCCACTTCGTGGCGCGGCGCATTGCTTACCCTGGGCTTGCCGCTGGCACTGGGTCTAGGGCTGGCCGCTGGCCACGCCCTCCCCGCCTGGGAATACCTGCCGCGGACGGATCGCGGCGCGCGCGTCCCCTGGGAGGCCCTGGATGGGACAGCCTTTCCCACCCGCCAGCTGGTGACCTTCCTGGTGCCCCGCTTCTTCGGCGATGGCACCCTGGCGAACCTGTACTGGGGCAAACTCCACTTCGTAGAAATGATGGCCTACCCGGGCCTGGTAGCTCTGATGTTGGCCACACTGGCGCTCTGGCCCCAGCCTCCGGGTGGGCGCGTTCCGGAAAGCCGCTTTCCGCGGGCCTTCTTCCTGGGGCTGGCGGCAGCAGCGCTCCTGCTGGCGATGCGCACGCCGCTCTACTGGCCACTCTGGCGCTTTCTGCCTGGTTTCAGCCAGTTCACGGCCATTGCCCGCATATTGTGTCTGGCAGACTGGGCCCTCGCTGCCCTGGCAGCAGCGGGCGTGGAGGGGATCCTGTCCGCCGGGGCGGAGCAGCGGCAGGTATGGCTCCGTCGCGCGGGATGGACGACGGCTGGAATCGCGCTGGTGATCCTGGCGGCGGTCACCGGCGAGGCCCTGCTGCCGCCCACCGCATCCTTCTTCTTCTGGCCGGAACTCCTGCCCAGACACCTGCGGATGCTGGGCGGCGCCGCCGCCTGGCCCATACTCGTTCTGGGCTGTCTGTGGCTGTGGTCACGCGGCTCACTCCCCCGCCGGGCCGCGGGTATGGGGGTGGTGGCACTCGTCGCCGCCGACCTGTTCGCCTTCGGATTTCCCTTCAACCCCGCGGCGGATTCCGCACTGGGCCGGCAGCCAACGCCGGAGCTTTCCTTCCTGGCGCGCCAGCCCGAACCGTATCGTTTCCTCTCCACTGGCAAGCCCGGACCGCGCGCTTTCATGCAACGCATCCCCCCCAACCTGCCCTCCGTGTTTGGCATTCCGGACATCTACGGCTCGGACTCGTTCTTCCCCCGTCGCTTCCTGGCCTACATGGCGGCGGTGGGACGGGATGCCCTGGCC
The DNA here is from genome assembly GCA_016199525.1 of Armatimonadota bacterium. GTDB lineage: Bacteria > Armatimonadota > SYMT01 > SYMT01 > JACQGL01 > JACQGL01. The sequence continues at coordinate 11,280 of JACQGL010000177.1, read as the reverse complement.
CCCGACTTCGCGCGGCCGGACCACCCGCTTATCCGGGGATTGGGTGCCCGGTTCCTCTACACCCGGCAATCTGCGGTGCCGCCGTCCTATCGTCCCATTCTCCCGCCTTACCTTTACGAGCAGCGGCAGCCAGTCCCGTACGCCCGCCTGCATACCCGAGTGCGGGTGGTCGCCGCGAGGCAGGCTCCCGATCCGCTGGCCACGCTGGACCCGCGCTCGGAAGCGCTTATCGAAGCGCCGCTGCCCATCGACCTCTCCGGTCCACCCGACACCACACCCTGGCGGACGGAACGACGGGGCGGCAATCGACTGGTCCTCACTGGCAACGCACCCCGCGGCGGCCTGCTGGTGGTTGCGGAAGGCTTCGATGCCGGCTGGAAGGCAATGGTGGACGGGCGCGCCGCGACCGTGGTTCCGGCGAACCGATTGCTGCTGGGGGTACCGGTACCCGCAGGCGCGCGAGAGGTCCGTCTCACCTATGCTCCTCAGAGTGTGCGGGCGGGGCTGTTCGTGAGTCTCCTCGCTGCCGGGGGACTGCTGGCGGTTCTGCTTGGCACGTGGAGGCGGCGCCGATAGGTTCGCCGACTGGCGCACGCTCCGCCCCCTCGGTATGGCCTGCTCTACGCCCCGCAAGCACCGTTTTTCGGTTGCGCTGGTAACTGCAGTGTGCTATAATCGCGCTGCGTTTGGGGCCCGGGCGGAGTCGAGCGTGGGGCCGCCTGAGAATCGGGTCGTTAGCTCAGTTGGTAGAGCAGCTGACTCTTAATCAGCGGGCCACAGGTTCGAGTCCTGTACGACCCAATCTGAGGAACGAACGGCACAGGGCGAAGACAATCCTGGCGATGAAAGCCTGGATGGCAGGCGGGGTTCAGATCCAGTCTTCTATATTCGGCCTGCGCATTGGGTGAGTGGCGGAACTGGCAGACGCGCTAGACTTAGGATCTAGTGGAGCAATCCGTGAGGGTTCAAATCCCTCCTCGCCCACCAGATTGGACGGGTGCTGTCCTAACGCGGGAGTAGTTCAGGGGTAGAACGCCTCCTTGCCAAGGAGGAGGTCACGGGTTCGAATCCCGCCTCCCGCTTTTCTTACAATCAGAAACGCCGCGACCTAGCCTTAAAAAGGCCGCTCTTTGTAAGCGTCCCGCCGCTCTCTGAAGCCCGTTTCGGAGAGCGAACGTGCAGAAAAGGCCTCCTCCTTTTGCCAAACCGGCGGCGCGCATTCCGGTCGCTGATTCCCAGTACCACTTCCAATGTTGGCTGCTGGATGGTGAGATCAGGCAGCTTTCTCCCCGTACTCTGGACGCGCGCCGCTCCTGCGATCCCAAGCGGAACGAAGCGCTGCTGGTGCTCCTGCTGGATACAGGCGCGCGGGCGTCGGAGGTGTGCGCCCTGCAGATCGGGGATCTGGACCCGCCGGGCGGCGTTCACCTTCCGCCAGCGCCAGCATTGCTCGGCGTCACCGCGGCGTAAACCTGATCGAGCTCTCTGGCGTCTGACGCCTATTTACTACCCAACCACCACTGTTATCATCCGAGCGCACAGGCTGCCGCCAGGGGGAGCCTGCCTGGACGGTTACAGATGGCTGAATCAAGCAGCTTGTGGGGGGTTCTGGCCCTACACAGCCATTGCATCTGCGGGTCAGCGAAGCGGTTGGGCCACAGGCACAGCACTCCCCTTTCCTTCCTGTGCCCTACTTCTTACTTCTCTTGCCTATCGGCACCGCTATCCGGTTGCTCCGCCTCTTCCGCCCATAGTTCTCGGAGCAACGCCACCGCCGTATCCACCAGCAATGCGCCGGCCTGCGGGCCCACGCGGCACCACGGCGCGATGGAGGTCTCGTAACCGCCCTCCTCGTACGCGGCGGCGGTGGGGAAGTAACCCTCATAGCCGTTGGTATAGGCACTCACCATGGTCAGCGGTGCTGGCGAGCGGCGTTTGATCTCCAGACCCAGCGCGCAGAACAGCTCGCCAGGTACGGAGACGATGCCCACGTCACCAATGCGGAGCGCCTGCACCTCCGCCAGCACCGGCACTGGCCCACGCCGGATCATCTGCAGGCGGTCGCGCGCCACGCGCAACGCCCCGTAGGCGCGAGCATACTCCTCGCGCGTGGCTGCCTTTGCCAGCGCCTCCTCTTGCTTTGCGACTTCATCTGCGAACGGCTGTTCTTCGGGGGGATACTCGTACGGGGGAAGCTCCACCGAGCGGGAGCGTGCCCTTAGCACCGGGGCCAGAGGCTCCAGGGCGCTTAGGCAGGCCATAAGGTAGAGCGCTTGGCCACCGAGCATCAGGCCATAGCGCTCCACGTCCTCAAAGTCACTCGTATCACGGATCGGGTTGAGGTCGCCGCACGCCCCCTGGAGGAACACGCACGCCTCGGCGCCCAGCACGCGCTCCACGACGGCACAGGCGGCTCCGGGATAGTCAGCGGAGACCAGAGGATTGACCTGGACGGTGACGGGGTGGCAGGTGAAGTTGATCAGGCAGCCGCGCCAACCCTCGCCCTGGACAAGCAGGCCGGCCAGGGCGTCGTCTACGGGCGCGCTAGCGGCGATGGCGCAGCGGCGGTTGTGCGCGATGCCGGGAGCCGCACCCAGTCCGGCGCGCAGCTCGGCGGGGCGCAGGGCGTGGTGCGCACGAACTGCGGCGGAAGCCAGTTGCTCCATCAGCGTTTCCAGCCAGGGCCCCGCCTCTGCGAAATCCAGCAAGTGCGCCACGTTGGTGGTCTGCGGCGTAGAATGCACGTGGTTTGTGGCCAGCATCACACATTCGGGTGAGATCCCTGTGCGCCGCGCCACCCGTGCGCGCACCTCCTCGGTGAAGTGCCGGTCAGGACCCAGGACGTCGTTGCTGTAGCCCAGGGAGTCGGCGCTGATAATCACCAGGCGCGCATCCCCCTCGGCCAGGACCAGGGCGCGGGCGTGCAGCGGGTCGTGTACGCCCTCGAACGGCGTCTGCCGGGGCACATACGACAGGTAAGGGATGCACATCGGCGGAGTAATGTCCACCCTGCTGAATCCGGCTAGCATACGTTACCTCCCAACCCTTATCCGAGTGCCTTCTCCGTAAGCCCGTAGGCAACCTTACGGATTGCCGCCGCGATATCCTCCACATCTTCACGGCTCATGCCCTCATGGATACTCAGCGTAACCAACTCTCGCAGCGCTTGCTCGGTTTGAGGGCAGATGCCGTGCGTGTACTCGAGCTGGCGTCCGCCGTGGCAGCCATCCAGCGGGTGCTGAGAGCTCCCGAAGGTCACTTTATTGGCCAGGGCTTCCATGCACAGGAAGATTGGCTCGCCAATATAATGGGCTTCTGCCGGAATGCCTTCCGCGCACAGTGCCCTGGCAAATACCTCCGCGGAGCCTTCGGTTACCCGGAGGGGATAGATCCAGTAAGTGTGTCTTCCGCCGCTGGTGACCGGAGCGGGCTGCACCCCTGGCAAGCCCCGAATCAACGAGCTCAGCAGATCGCCCAACTCGTTCCGCTTCGTAACGACCGACCGAACCTTTTCCGTTTGAACGACGCCCACCGCGCCCTGAAGCTCCGTCATCCGATAGTTGGGGGCCAGAAATGCGTAAGTGCGCGCGCCCCAGCCGGGCTTGCGCGTCCATCCTTTGTCACGGAATAACATCATGCGCTCCGAAAGAGAATCATTATTGGTAATGGTCATTCCTCCATCGCCTGTAGTAATATGCTTGGACCGCTGGAGGCTGAAGCAGCCCATGTCTCCAATGGTTCCGAGAAGCCGCCCTTTATATTCAGTCAGGTGCGCCTGACAGCAATCCTCCAGGAGCCAAACTTTATGTCGCCGCGCTATTTCCAGCATTGCATCCATATTGCAGGGATTCCCGAAGAGGTGGACTACCAGAATAGCCTTTGTGCGGGGGGTTATCTTCCGTTCCACATCCTGCGGATCCATATTGTAGGTCGTATCGACGTCGGCAAAAACGGGAATCGCATTCTGATACAAGATGGGAACGATGCTACCTCCGTCGGTAATGGGCGCGGTGATGACCTCATCGCCCGGCTCCGGGTTGATCGTCCCGATCGCAATGTGGATGGCGGCGGTACCTGATGTTGAGGCTACGGCATACTTCGCCCCGTACAGCGCGGCAAAGCGTTGTTCAAACTTCGTTACCATGGGGCCGCCCAGTCCGAACAGGTCCTGAGAGCGGATGGCCTTCGTCACCATCTCCACCTCTCGGTCGTCATAAGGCTCTCTCCGTGGGAACGGCCTGGTTCTTACGGGTGTTCCCCCGTCAATAGCGAGCGGGCTCATGGGCTCAACCTCCTCTGTTTGCGGCTCAAGGGCGCACGCTGCCTCGTCTCCTTGGCACATCCCCGTAGAGCTTGGAAAAGCTGGCTGAATGCTCTGCGGTTCACGACGCAAATAGCGGGCCAGCCTCAGCGAGGCTGTAGACCGGGGTAAATAGGTGGTAAAGGATACGCTAAGCAGTCCAGACCGACCGTACATCAAGCGTGGCGCTGTGACATTTCAACCACTTCACGTGGCTGCTCGTGAACACGGCATTAAAGCATTCCGTGTGCTTTGCCGTGATCGGCGGAAGGCTCGTAATCGGTCCAGTTATCCGAACATCATCTATTCCGCCGGTCAGAAGCGGACCTGTGTTCTGGAGACAGACGGGCTACCGGTTTCGGCCAGCCAGACAGTTCCGGGGGCCTCGAGGACCCCTTATCGGACACAGCGCGCGGCTTCCTACCTCTCCCGCGCCCGCAGGGGTAACCTGATCGTCTTATTAATGATCTGGCGCACTTCTGGAGAAGGTCACGTCACCGGCGGGATACGCTTCCGCCCGCCGACGCAGCGTCTGGCACGCCCTCGATGGGACGCCGAACGCAGCGCCGGCCCGTGCATCTCTACGCCCAGCCGCCGCGCTCTGCGGCTCACCGTCTCCGCACCGGTGGGAAGTACAGGAACAAATGACTCACCCGGTCGCTCTCGCCCAGGTAGATCTCGCCGAATTCGCCGGTGCAGGCGGCGTCGAACTCGTAGCCGTGCCACACGCGATCCGTGCCGGAGTACGGAATACCCAGGTCGGCCAGCTCACGGGTTTCGGGATCATACCGGAACAGGTGTCCCATGCCGTTCTCGTTACCGGCGACGCCGTAGACCCTCCCGTCAAGGCCGACCGTCAGGCAGCGCACGCGCGGCTCGGCAGTAACCTTGCCGAGAGCGGTAACGGTCACCGCCGTCGGGTCGAAAACAAAGACGACACCATCTGCGGACCCGCCGCCGTAGATCAAGCCACTCTGTTCATCGAGGGCAGCCGAATCGAGCCGATTGTAGAACTGGCGTCCGGCAACCGACGGGATGCGCACACCGAGAGGAGATAGCGTGTCCTGCTCCGCGTCGTACTTGAACAGCTCACCCAGAACCTTCGCTCCGTACACATTGCCTTCCTTATCCAGTACCAGCAGGTGGGAAAAGGTGTGCGTGTCGTCCACCGTGCCCTTGAGCGCCACAGTGCCTTCAGCGAGGTCATAAACGAAGAACGTCCCGGTTACCGTGCTCAGGCCGTACACCCTCTGGCGCGTCCGGTCGATGGCCAGCGCCGCGATGCCCTCATTCTCCACAGGTATCGCCAACGGGTCCACAAACCCCTCGCCTCCCTGAGAACGACGCGAGTAAGCAAACAGATAGCCGCCTTGTCCGCAGTCATCTGTAACCGTGATCCCACCGATAACTTGCCCCTCGTTGGTAGCCACGAGCGACCTGCGGACCTCCCTCGCGCCCGGCAGAACACCAAGCTCGGTAACCCCATCCTGTCCGGGACCTGGATTGTAGCGAAAGAGGTGGGCGCGTCTGCCGGAGGTGGCGCCATAGATGAGCCCCCCTTTCGCCCGGCAGAGCGAAGTGATGGCGCATTCACCAGCAGGGATCGGCTCAGAGAGGTTCTGGTGCATCTGCAGCGCCCGCGTCTCGACGTGGCCTTCTCGGACGAAAGCAGAAACATGATAGTTGCCGGCATTGATCTCGGGCCGGGTTGGCCAAGTGCGATTCCGAAGCGCCTCAACAAGGTTCATTTTGCTTCTTCTACACGTTGCTTCCATACGTTCTTGCCTTCCTAGAATAGAGGGTGTCGCGCCTGACGATGACGAGAACAGCAACAAGGAGGATTAGCCATTGCCTATCCCCACTGCTTGATGTCTTTCCACGAGAAGAGGGTCTTCTGTGTGGTCACTCCGTCCGGTCGGTAGACGTACATCCGCGTTGGCACGTCGCCGGCCCCCGCGAAGTACAGGTTGCCGTAGTAGTCCGGGGTGGCGCTGGCCACCGCGCCCGGCTGGTGGTTTCCAAACCTCATCGGGCAGACGACTTCACGTGCCTGCGTCTTCGGGTCGAACCGCAGCAGATACTTCACGCGCGGCGTTTCCCAACTGGCGCTCATGGTGAAATACAGCTTCTCATCCGCGCCAAAGACCAGCCCGCGGACTTGTGTGGCTTCCAGGGCGTGCTCGGTCGGAAAGTCGGGAGGGCCCCAGGCGCGGCCATAGCTCTCCACAGACCCTGCCGGGCCGTCGTAGGGGTCGAACCGCCAGAGGAAAGATTCATAGCCGTAGTCTGTTCCGTAGAAGCACGACCAGTCCAGCGAGGGTACGACATCGTAAGGCACGTTATGGAAACCCCGGCGGTGCGGCATATGCGGCACCTGCGTGTTCAACCGCACCAGGTCATCGCTGCCCGCCTCGCACCGCAGGATGAAGCCGTAGTCGTCGGTGGTGTAGGCATTCCCGTTGCGGTCGAGCCAGACAGCCTGGGGATTGATATCGCCGAAACGCCCCACGTCCTGGTACTCACGGGTGTCTAGATCATAGATATAGAAATGGTTCCTGGGCCAGGTAATGCCGTATAGCCTCTGGCGAGCCTCATCGAAGGCCAGGGCACGACTGCCCTCCTTCTTCGGGCCGACGCCCAGGTCGGTAATGCTATTGGTCTCCGGGTCGTAAATGAAAATATGCGATCCAGGAAAGACCTTGGTCGTCTCATCCCAGCAGTTCCAGGGGCTCCAGAAGGGGTCGCCCCAGGGGGGGCCGGAGGCGTGCGTAGCACAGTAGAGCTTGCCGTCCGTGCCCGGTAGCAAGCAGTAATGGATTTTTGACTGGGTCGCGTGACCATTATTCGGCGGTTCACCGAGTTTTGGTCCACATTCGATAAGATATTCCAGCTCATTCGTTTCCGGGTGATAGCGAAGCAGGAACACGCTCAATCCACCGGTGGATTCTCCGCACGCGGCGATGTAGATCCGGCCATCCTTGCCGGTGGTCAGTCCCCACGTGGAATCATGCTGCGGGAGGTCGGAATACACGATCATTTCCAGCCGGCCGCCCAGCGCGGGAATGGTCTCACGATATGCCGTCCCTACAGAGGGTAACACCTGATCTCCTTTCTTGTCTTACAAAGATATCCTTGCCCCACAAAGGCACTCTTGGTAGCCCGGGGTTGGCTAGCTAGACTACATACCTTGTTACCAATGGGAAGGTTACGAATTCGAATCTCCCCCTCCTCCGTTTTTCTCCAAGGACACAGCCTCACTTCTCGCTCAGATACCGCATAATTGCCTCAAACTGGCTCTTGCCATCCAAGCCGGCTTCCTCGAGTACCTTATGAGCCTGTCCGCTCCCCAGGAAGTGGCCCTTCATAAACGGGTGGAGTGTCGCAGCCCGGCCACGCGCCGAGGTGATCCAGCGGAACATCGTGGGCAAAGTGAACCCGGTGATGCCTATGGCCTCCCGCGCCCGCTCCTCCGGGAAGATGCGGGTCTGCTCCAATGGAGGAAGCAGGTCGAACAGCTCGGCGCTGGCGACATAGTACACGTGGAGATCTATCCCCTCCTGTTCGAGCCGCGGAAGGGCGCCTTCGATGAACGCATAGGCAACGCCGCTTTCCTGGAGCACCAGCGTTCCGTCTCCCCGCCCGCGGGCGCGGCGCAGCGCATAAACGCCCTGGATCGCCGCGGTGGGTGGAGCGAGACCGAGGGCCTGTCGATCAATAACCCGCTCGTTCGGTCGACTAACGAACGGCACGATGATCGCCGGGCGCCGCGCGAGTGCCGCGGAAACCAGCGGCCACAGCTCCTGCGGATCCCACGGCGTAAGCGTGATTACGGTTCCCCGGGGAAAGCTGCCCTGTAGAATCTGCAGCGCCTGTGGGTCAGCATGTGTGGGACCATCTTCGCCGGTCTTCACTCCCGCGTGCGCACAGACCATGATGAAGGGGCGATAAGGCTCCCTGACAATCGCCTGGCGAGCCTGGTTGCCAATGGCATGGAGGCGAGCCGCGATCTGTCCGAGGGGGGCAATGAACGCCCCGTAGGATGAGCCTACCCCAACGTGGCGCCCGTAGGTGGATAGGCCGGAGAGGATCCCGCACATGGCGTCTTCACAAATGCCACCCGTGGACAAGAGGCGAGCTCCCGGGTTGCCCACCGCATTGTAGAAACCTCCCGGAAAGCCGCTGCTGATGGTGGAAACGTTTGTCGATCCCAACAGGTCCGCCGCCGCTCCGAGAACCGCGCCACCGCTCACCTGGTTGTAGTAGCTGAGGATGCGCCCCAGCTCACCACGCAGGGTCGTACTGCTGCCCGGCGCGAGCTTCAGCACCTCCGGGATTCTTTCCGCCTCCCAGGCCGCTGTGGCGAAGATCCTTTCCACGCTCGGGGCGTCGTCTCTGGCGCGGCAACCGCGCTCGTCCAGGCGCGCGCGTGCCCTCCGGAGCCTTTGGGCCAAGCGGTCCACCATCGCGCGGCTGCCCTCCAGGGCCTGCCGCACCAGGGTCAGGGCCTCCCAGAAACATGCTTCTACAACCTCTCCCTCTTCGCCCTGGCGACAACGCGTTTCGCTGGCTTCGCACGTTGGCAGCGTCACGCCCACCTTATCCACCAACAGGGCGAGCGCTTCATAGAATCCCGCGGAACAGAGCTTGTGGCCGGCGCCATGGGATGCTCTGCCTTCGATCCCGTATTGCCAGCCTTTGATCGTGCGGTAGACGATGGCCGTGGGCTGCCCATGGGTGAACGTGCTTGCCTTACGCTGCGCAGCGATGATCTGCTGGAAGTCCTTACCATCCGGGACATAGATAACGTTCCAGTCGTGGAGGTACGCCAACTCCGTGGGGTCCCACTGTACATAGTCCCCAGGCGCGGTCCCCTCGCGGCAAACCTGGTTCGAATCAATCGAAGCCTGGTTCCAATCGATGTGCAGGATGGCGTTGGCCAGCGATGCCGTTCCCGCCGCGGCCAGTGCTTCGGCGGCACGACCGGGTGTCAGTCCCCCCTCACCCTCCACGATGTGAACGCGCGGCGGCGTCTTCTCATAGTAGTCCGCCGCCCCCAGGGCGAGGCCCACCGAAGCGGCCAAGCCCACGCCGGACGCGCCCGTGGAGAGCCGGACAAACGGGGTTGCGGGCGTGGGGTGCCCATCCAGCGGCTTCACGCGGAACTGCTCGAAGAGCGGTGTCCGGGTAATCGGATTGCGTCGAAAGCCGAGCAGGTCCTCAAGCCGGAGCTGGTAGCGATCTTCCTGCGGCAGCAGCTCGGGAGCGGCGAGGCGCGCCACCTCGTTGCGCAGCGCCCACATGGCATACAGACCCAACGCCTTGTGTCCCGCCGCATAGGAGAGGATGTCCGCATCCTCTCGGTCGGGGTGGGACAAGTCGTAATCCAGCGCGTCGAACAGCAGGCAGGCCACGAACCGGCCCGACGAGATGGAGCCTCCCGGGTGACCGGATGTGGGAACGTAGTTGAATAGCAGCGCACACGTGCATCGGTAGAGGCGATCAAATTCCTCAAAGCTCTGCAGCTCGTCCTGCGAAAGTGGCCCGCCGCGCTCCCCAACCTCATCCAGGATGTTGACATAGACAGCGCGCCTTGGTCCCAGCCCCAGCGTCATCGTGCTCTCCTTCGATTTGCAGCCCGCGCTAAACCCGCCTGTGGCAGCTTCCGAATGGAGTGACCTCTGAAGTATCCGCCGCGGAGATCCTCAATAGGTTACGGCTGGCAGAATCGCTTCCCCTCCTCGATGAACACGGCAAACGCTCCAAACCCATCCCCGTCTTCCAGCGCCCTGCCTCGCCGTCGGCAGCGCGTCCCACAGACCGTCGATACCGGTGGTGATGAACAGGCGAACAGAATGCCGCTTCTCGGTGACGCTCTTGCCAGAGGACCTTCTGCCTGGTAATCGCAGAGGATGCCACGCTGACAGCGGTAAACTGGTGGGCGACGACCACCGGGGCGACCGGTGCTGGGCGCCAGCCGGCGAGTGGCACTCAGGAGCTGCAGAGGGCGAGGGCGCTTTTCTGCCGCCGCCATCTTGCCCGTGGCGGAATTGCGGGCAGGATCAAATCAAGGACTTAACCGGGCGGTCCCTACGGACCGCGATCCCGAGCAAAGCTACCAACCACTCATTCTTCGCGAAGTAGAGTGATCTGGTCCCCGTTAGCGCGTCTAAGATCTCCTCATGCCCGGCCCCATCCGACGGCCGCGCGGTTTGATCCGCGCCGGCGTCACGCCAGGAAAAGGGTCAAGAACCTTTGCCAGGCCTGTCCCGCAGGGACAGATGATACTGGCCCAGGCACTGTGTAAGGTTGTTGGTTAGATGGGCCCCATCATACGGCGCTGGCATTCCTCCCCCAGCCCCGAAAGATTTTAGGGCGGTAAAGTTTGTTGTAGGAACTTCTCACTACCTGCCTGCCGGCGTCCATGGCCCGCTGTCGGCGGTGTACGGTGGCGGCGCAAAGACCGTGCACATCTGCTCGCAGAGGAAGGCACAGCCACATGAACCCGAACGATAAGACCCAGATCCCCACGATCCTCCAGAAGTACGGACCTGCCCTGCTGACGGACTGGCTGAATGAGTTGCAAGCCTCCGCCGGCCGGCGTACCAACCTGATAAGCGAGGGTGAGCTGCACCAGCAGTGCGCGGAATTCCTCCATCTCCTGACCGAGCGCGCGGCTGCCATCCTGTCCAAGCAGAGCCCCTCGCGCGAGGCCGTGCTCGCCAGTATCCGCGCGGCGCTGGCGCAGGCCGGCCTGGAGCCGCGTACCCCAGAGAAGGAGGCGCAGCATGTGCGGCATCCTTGAACACCCACCGGTCGCTCACCCGGGTGCAGGGGACGACTTGCCAGCGCCCTTCGGACTGCAGCCGCAGGAGGAGCCTCCGTCGGCCCCTTCGGGGGAAAACGGGCGGCGCTCCTCGATCACCCTCCTCAATGTGGACGACTATGAGCCCACCCGCTACGCCATCACGCGGATATTGCAG
>JACQGL010000172.1 GCA_016199525.1 Armatimonadota bacterium | reverse complement strand
TCGGAGTTGTTGATGTTGACGGCACCCGCGATCTTGCTTCGCTGCGCGGGCGTCAGGTTGGGATTGGCAATCGCCTTGTCCTCATCGGAGAACTCTAGCACGGGGTTCAGCGGACTGCTCTCCCAGCGTGCCAGATCCTGCGAGCGGACGATGTGGGAAACGTAGCAGGGGCCAGGTCGCTCTTCCAGGTAGATCATATAGTAGTAGCCATCTACGTAGCGGAGGCAGGGGCAGGCGGTGTAGCGCTCGCGGGAGTAGACGTACTCCTCCGGCAGGAGATGCCAGTGGAGCAGGTCCCTGGATTCCGCAAAGCGCATTGTGAAGCGCACTCCCACTACTTCCGGCGGTTCGCCCAGCTCCACCGCCATCACGTAGCGGCCGTTCTCTTTGCACACGGAGGTGTTGTATATGCCCCACCCGGGCAGGCTCAACGCCGTCTGGGAATCCCACTGGCACAGGTCCTGGGAGTGGAAGACAGTGATGGTGGACCCTCCCCACCGGTCGACCGCGTAGACGTAGACCGTGTTCCCCTCCACGTGCGCGCATCCCAGGTGGTAGCCTTTGGCAAACGCCGGTGTGGCTTTGCCGGATGCCACATCGATGAAGCGGAAGTAGGAGTCCCCGGTCCGGTTGCCATAATGTCCCCCACGCACGTACTCGAAGCGATAGAGCCGCCCGTTGAAGACCACAGGGGTCGTCTCCATCATGTCGCAGTCGATCGTCCCCCGCTTCTTGATCGCCGGCTTGCCGGCGCCGGGGGTGAGCTCTGCGCTCGTCAGAATCCCCAGAGCCGCCAGCGAGCAGACCACGAGAACCATGTCCCACATAGATGTCCTCCAGCGCGGATCTACTACATCTGTACAGCACAAACGGGCAGGGGCGTTGGGTGTTTAGGGCTTCAGGTCTTTACGCCCGCTCTCCCATTCACCCACTTTCCTATCCGCCCCTACCCGTTTTCGACAGGCACCGCCCTACCTGCGCGGCGCGGATCCGGCTGCCAGCCTAGTACTCGTCCGCGTGGTGGCCGTAGATCTCGTGGTGGTCTCGGTCGTGGTGGCGCTCGGCGCGGCCGTGCCAGCGCCGGTGGTCCCGTCGACTATCGAAGCCATGCCGATGAGCGCGCCGGTGAGCGCGGTTCAGCCGCTCGTGATGGTAGTCGTGCTCCTCGTCGCGTGCGGTGCGGCGCGACCAGTAAGCGCTGTGGTTGTAGCGGCCGCGGGCGTGGTTCCGCCAGTAGCCGTACGCGCGGCCCCGTGGCGGGACCGACGAGCCGTGCTCTGCCCGCGCGGAACCGCCCACCATCAGCATTCCCCCGGCGAGCGCCAGCACCCAGACCAGCCGTTGCCTGAACTTCATTGCTTCCTCCTAACTGCTGTGGAGACCGAACGCGTTCGGGCCGCGCCTCGGCCTAGCAGTAGGGACCCGCGCCGGATGCCAGGGTTCCCAGTGACCTTCGGAGGACCAGCAGCGCGCTACAGATCCGTTGCGTAGCCGGACGCGAAAACCACCTTCCACTCCTCCCCGGGGAACAACCACAGGTAGCGCACCGGCTCCTTGGCCAGTTTGAGGAAGATCTGGCTCTCGCTGTGGTAGGGCGTCTCGCCCCCCTCCGCCACGAGCGTCAGCTGGAATACCAGCCGGGCGTGCTTTCCGTCGGGCTCCAGCTGCACCTGCACGGAGCGGTCGGGGATGATGACCCGCAGGGTCGGGTGCTCTCGCAAGACACGGGCAACCTGCATACGGGCTTGGATGGCGGTGAACAGCTCATCGTGGTAATTCTCCGAGATCAGTTGCTGAACTCCCGCCGCGTCATGGCGGCTAGCGGCTGCCGCGCCCTGTGCCAGGAGGGCGTAGATCTGCTCGGTGTCCGTGCCGCGCGGGCGCTGCCCATCCGCGTGGCTGGCCAAACCCAGCCAGAGTGCCGCCAGAGCCACCAGCAGGGCCGCTGCCATCCAGAGCCGCTTCATAACCCCTCTCCTTATCAGAGGCTGCGTTCGCCAGAGGAGTGTCCCCGGCCTGATCTGCCGGCTATTGCAGAAGATCGATCAGCCTCCAATTGTAATGACAGACCCAGAGAGTCTGATTGTTCCCTTCTCCAGCGGCGATTGACGGCTGCCCTTTCCGTACCGGCATGCTGGTAATCACCGGACAGATAGCGCCGGGATTTGTGAGCGGCGCGCCCATCCTCACCGTGGCGCGCATGACCTGGCGGATAAATCGCGCCCGGCGTTCACGTCGGCCAGGGCCAAGGGGGTAAGCGAGGAGGTGAGGATGACTCTGTGGGCGTTCGGGCACGGGCCCTATCGGCGCGTGAGACCCTCCGCCGCCCGTCCGGCGGCCTCCTCCCCGAGGGCCGCCGCGAGGATCTCCCGCACGCGCCGGCGCGCCCCTTCGCCATCACCCTCGCGCAAGAGGAAGAGCAGGTCGGAGTAGATCAGCTGCTCGTAGAGGCGCTGGCGATCCGGCTGGGTAAGCCCTGGGGCGCGGCGGACATGAGGACGAACGGCGGCGAGAATCTCCGCCAGCGCCGTGTACTCGGGCCCCAGGGCGGCTTCCAGCTCGCGCCGCATCCGCCGGGAGAGCGCCGGGCTCGTGCCGTGGGTGAAGATGGAGATGGTGAGCGGGCCGCGCTCGAAGCGTGCGGGAAAGATGAACCGGCAGTGCTCCGGGTCATCGGTTACGTTGACCAGCACGCCGGAGCGCTCCGCCTCCGCGAACGCGGCGGCGTTGGTGTCCGGATTGTTAGTCGCTACCACGGCGAGGAACGCCCCCTCCAGGTCCCCGCTCTGGTAAGGTCGCCGGATGAGGGTAATGTGGGCTGCTGCCGCTTCTGCTTCCAGGGCCGGGGAGATCTGGGGGCTGATCACCGTGACCCGCGCGCCGCAGGCGACCAGATCGCGCACCCTTTCCGTGGCCACAGCCCCCCCACCCAGCACGACCGCGGGCTTCCCGTCCAGATCCAGGCAGATGGGTAGATAGCGTCGCATCTCCCCGATTGTAGCACGGATGGCGCGCGGCGTCCCCCGGAGAGCCGTCGCCTGCCCGGCGGCAGGCGGCAGATCTGTTCCTTGCTCTTACCCCCGCTCCGGTGGCTGGCATTGGGGAGTAAGAGAAGGTAAGGGGATGGACGCTACCCGCTCCTTCACATCCGCTGTACGTAGCGCCGGTAGGTATAGCGCAGCACCTTTTCCCCGGGCGGCACGGTGAGATCCCACCGGATGACAGAATTGGGGTTGACGGCCTGCAGCTGGAGGCCCTGCCGGCTGATACGGCCCTCATCCGACGCTTCGGTGACCTCCCCCTCCACGTTGCGCGTGACGACCACCTGGACCGGCTCCTTCTTCACGTTGCGCAGCCGGATCGTGCCCTCCACGGTCACCAGGTCCCAGAGGTACCCGTGGGCCTGGAGGGCGTCCCGCTGGCGGGCTTTCTCCTCCTGCGCATGCTCGCCCACCACCTCGGTGGCCGGGGTTACCTTCACGATCGCCTCACCGCCCATAGCGGTGAACGGCATCAGATCCTGCCCCAGCGGCTTCCACTCCCGGAAGGTGAGTGCGGGGCCGGTGGTCCACGGCATGCCGGTATCGTTCTTCAGCTTGAGCGCGTACCAGAGGCGCTCGGTGAGCGATTCCAGCATCAGCCGTTGCTCCGGACGCGGTGGTCCGCCGTACGGCGGCTGCTGGGGCGGATCGTTGATGGTCCACTCGAAGACCTCAGCGCACGGCACCGTGAGGGAGAAGAGGCGCAGGCTGGCGCGCTCCCCTTTACCCAGAGAGAGCCGCGGGGCCTGGTAAAGGAATAGCTCCTCCGCGGCGAGCGCTGGGAGACGCTCTTCTTCCAGGACGGTAGGCAGCGGCGCGGCAGGGGGCGGGCCGCCAGGGCCGAGCCGTTCCTCCATCCGCGCCGCCTGGCCCATGATGGCGCGTCCGTAGCCAGCGTCAGGCTCGGCGAAGTAGGCGGAAAGCCCTGTGAAGGTGGCCCGTAGGGACAGGGGGGAGATCGTGTCCTTGAGCAGAAAATGGGGCACGCCCACGACGAAGAAGAACTCGGCCTGTTTCACATCGGCCAGGTCATTGACCACCGAGGCTTCGAGTTCCAGCCTCGCTTCCGTGACCCGGTCGCCTTTCAGCTCGATACGGTAGGCAGGAATCCAGCGGATACCTCGCTCGAGGGCCGCCACTCCCAGGCGGGCCTGCGCGCCGGCGGGCGCTCCCTCGACGCGGATGGCGAGCCGGCGCTCCAGGGTGGGGAGCGGCCGCTCCCACTTGGGTTCGCCCAGGATACGCACGTGGGCCACACGGGACAGGTTCAGGAGCACCACCCCGTCCCGGCTCTTGATGCCGATGTCCTGAACATCGACCGGCACAACAGCGGGCGCGCCCACTGATGGCGTGGGCACCGGCGGCGCGAGGACGACCAGCGTCCCCTCGAACTCTTCCTTATCATCGGTCTTAACGCGGACCTGAGCCCCTTCGTTCTGGCGCAGCAGCTCGCGCAGGTTCGCCACCTTCTGGGTCTGCTCGCTGCGCTTCTCGGAAGCCAGCAGCTGGCCGACCGTGACCCCCGGGGTGAGGCTGTAGCCCCACACGGTTCCCAGCACCCCGACAGGGACCTCCGTGGTGGCGGCCCAGCCATCCTGAAGTTTGGCCTCTCCCTCGCGGAAGGTGAACACGTAGCCGTTCTTGAACACGGCCACACGGGTGATCGAGGGGCTGAACAGAGGCGGCTCTGACGCCTGCTGCCCCCACACCCCCGAAACCAGCGCGCCGACGCTCGCGGTCAGCAGCGCGAGATACGGGACCCTTCTGTTGCGCATCATCGCTTGCCCCCTGTAGATCTCCAGCAATGGTTGCCGGGGATATGACGCGCCGGGGGCTGGGCAGGTTACGGTGGCGGCTGATGGAGCCACAGCTGCCGGTAGGTTTCCCACTCCTCCGGCTGGGTGGTGTAGTCCGCGAACGGGGCCACGCCCGCAAATACGGACGGATCGGCGCGGGGGCTGGCCAGCCCCTCCCGCACGCCCTTGAGCGCCAGGCGGATGTTCTCGGCATAGGCGTGATGCGAGATGGGACCTCTGCCATAGGTAGGCACGCCCAGGAGCACGCGGCAACGAGGATTGCTCCGCGCGACGGCGCGAGTCACGCGAATCGCCTGCTGGCGAACGAGCCAGACGTAGGCACGCGGGAGGTACATCGCCGAGTCGTAGCACATCACCGCCAGCTGGTCGCACGTGGCCGCCACCTGCGCGAAGGTGCTTTCGCTCCAACCCCGTTGCCGGAAAGGAGCGGGCACCCACAGCGGTACCGCCGCGGAGAGGATCTTGCCTGGGGGTAGCGCGGTGCGCGTCTCGCGCATCAACGCCAGGAAGTAAGGGTCGCCATCCGCGCACACCTCGTAGTCCCACTGCACGCCGTCGAAGCCGCATTCGCTGGCCAGCCAGCGCGCCTCTCTCACCATCGTCCGGCGCACCGCCGCGTTCGCCAGGTTGACTTCACCCAGCGGCGGCTGATGGCCCGCGTAGATCCAGGCAATGACCTTAACCGACGGCGCGTCCCGATGGAGCGCCGTGACCAGTCGACGCGCTGGCTCTGGGTAGCGGAAGCGCAGCCGGCCGTCTCGGGCGATAAAGCGAACGTGGAAGTAAGCGTAGCGGACCTGTCGTTCCTGGAGCTGCCGGGCCAGGAGGCGGATCTCTGCGTCGCGCGTATCACCGAAGTACCACGTGTAGCGCAGCCACAGGCCATTCTCGCCCGTGTTGAAGGTGCGCCCGCCGATGCCGGCAAGGTGAGGGTAGGTCAGGTAGTCGAGCAGCAGGAGCAGGAACGGCAGCGCCAGCCCGGCCATCCACCGCTGCCAGCGAGGTCGCTTCGTCCCCCCATCGCTCACCGCTTGTGCCCCCGGCTACCTATCCAAGCCGCTCCGGCTTTTCTGTTGGGGGACCGGGTGATGAAATCAGTTCAATCACTGCGCGGGCGCCGGGCTTGAAACAGCCGTGCCCTGGCAAGCGCGGGCCGCTACCCTGCCTGCTGCTGGCGGACGAAGTTCAGCCGCAGGTCGGTGAGGAGGTTGTTCAGCTCACGGCGAGACCGCTCATCCTGGTGAGCACCCAGGCGCTGCGCCAGATCTCCCAGGCAGTCGATGGCCAGCCGCGCCTGGTCCAGGTCGCGCTCGACCTTACCGGTGAGCGGATCGAGCTGGAGGCCCATCTTCACCCACGCCGCCTCGGCCAGCATCCCGATGGTCATGGCCAGGATGGCGCGCACGTCGGTCGGCCCCACGGCGCCCGCCATCTCCTCTGCCTCGCGCGCCGCCTCTGCATCGGTGGGGCCGGCGGCGGCCGATGGCTCCGCCGGGGGTGGGCTTTGAGCCCCGCTCCGTCGGTCCACCACCTCAAAGCGTTCCTTCTCTTCTGCCATCGCCGTTCTCCTCATTAACCGCTGTCCGCCTCCGCGGTTTCTGCGTCTCTGCGGTGCCCATCCGCCTAAAACCGGGGTGCGCCCGCGTCGATCAATACCTCGTCGTCGACGACCAGCGTGGGTGCGGTAACCACTCCGTCCACATGGAACGGGGCGTCGTTCACCCCGCCGAAGCCGACGTTGTTGCCAAAGGCAATGTGCACCGTACCCAGGACCTTCTCGTCCTCCAGCACGACACCGGTGACCCGCGCGCGCTCGTTGGCGCCCACTCCCAGCTCGCACAGGACGCGCGCCCTCGGGCCGACCTGATCCAGCGTCGCCCGGAACTGCTCCGCCGCCGCGCCGCCGCGCACTTCGGCGATGCTTCCCGCGAGGATCGTCAGCGCGATCGGCTCGTCCAGCATCCCCAGGCCGGCGAGGCTGGCGTCCACGATCAGGATTCCTTCCGCCGTGCCTTCGAGAGGGGCAATGAACGCCTCTCCTGCGGGCAGGTTGCCGTAATCGCCGGGCCGGCGCAGCAGGCCCGTATCAGGGATTCCCTGGCGCTCGCCCATCTGCACCCGGAGATCCGTGCCCCGTGGGGTGAACAGGCGGGCCTCGCGGCCGTGCGTCAGCGCCTCCGCCACCTGCTCGCAGCGGCGGGCCATCGCTTCGTAATCAAGGACGATGGCGCGCTGGAGCATCGCCTCCGTTACACCCGGCATGGAGGCAACGCGCGCCCCTGCCGCGCACGCCTCCCGCCGCGCCTGCGTGTGGGTCAGCGACCGGCTGGTGGGAGCAACGACCACCGCCGCGGCGCGCATGGCCGCCGCCACCGGTCCGGGCGGTTCCTCCCCGTTGCGCGCCCGCGGCCGCATCTCTATGACCAGCGGCTCTGCACCCATCTCGGCTGCCATCTCAGAGAACGCGGTCGCGAGGGCGCCCGCGCGGCGGTCGTCCACCACGAGCACCGGTTCGCCCGCCCGAACCGCCAGGCACTGGCATAGGATTGTTTCCGCAGCCTCACGCAGGGTTGCCATTTCATTCCCGCCGGAAAATAGTCAAAATGAGGAGACGAGCAAGCGGTTTATCGGGGGCCTGGATGAACGTCCTTCCGGAGCAGAATTCTCCTGCCCTCGTTGGATCGCCTCGTCGTCCCTGCTTCACTGGCTGCCCCGCCGACGGGTTGTCGGAGAGGGGAAGCGCCGGTGCGAGTATACTCGTACCCGCGACGCGCCGGCAAGGGCGCGGATTGGTACACGCCGGGCAGCGGGTATACGGGCTACGTAGCGAGTACAACGAGGCAGCGGGATGACGAGGGAAGGAGATGACGAGACGCCGAATGGTAACCAAATAGGCAGCTCGAGTTTTGGATTGAAAGGTTGTCCCGTTTATTCGCCCGTTTCTTGCATCTGCTTGTCTTATCCTCACCGTCCTCCCTTCGCCTCCCAGGGGTGGACGGGGACCTACTTGGATGGCAGAGACCGCTCGCCCACGCCCGGACCGATCGAGCCGGCCGGGCCGGAGGGCTTTGGGAGTGCCCTGGTGGCGGCAGGCGTGGCAGGTTCTGCGCGCCACAGCGGATGAGTTTTCCCGGGACGACGGGAGCCTGCTGGCCGCGGCGCTCAGTTTCTACAGCCTCCTGTCCCTGGCGCCGCTGCTCCTGCTGGGGGTCTCCGCCCTCGGCTTCTTCCTGGGATCGTCTGCAGAGGCGCTCGAGTGGGTGACGGGCGTCGTGCGCCAGTACCTGGGCGGGCAGGCGAAACCGCTCCTGGGCGCGCTGCGGCAGGTCGTGGAAGCGCGGGATGTCGTGGGAGGCATCGGGCTGGTGGGTTTGTTGTGGGCGGGACTGGGGGCCATCGTGACCCTGGAGCAGGCCATCAATCGCAGTCGCGGTCTGCCCCCGCGCGGCTTCATCCAGCAGCGGCTGTTCGCGCTGGGGATGCTGCTCCTCATCGGTCTGCTCCTCCTCGTAAGCGTGGCGATTACGGGCGTGATCGCCGCGGCTGCGGCACTGCCCGGCCTGGGGTGGCTGGCATGGCCCGTAGTGATGGCGCTGCTGGGGGTGGTGCTACCTGCCCTGGTAAGCACCGGTCTGTTCACCGCTGTCTACCGCTTCTTCCCGAACGGCCCCACATCCTGGCGCACGGCGATCCGCAGCGGCGTGACCGCCGGCCTCCTCTGGGAGCTGGCGAAGCAGGCGTACATCTGGTATGCGGCCAATCTGGCGGATTTCGGCGCTGTGTACGGCCCCCTGGGTGGAATTGTAGGTCTTGTGATGTGGATCTACTACAGCAGCCTGCTGGTGGTGCTGGGAGCGGAGCTGGCCTGGGTGCTCCAGCAACGCGATACGGAGCACGCGCGGCAGTGATCGGGCGCGCGCCGCACAGGGGGCCCGTAGTTCGGCAATGCTGTCCTAATAGACCCGCCTGCCCTCGGTCGCGAAAGACTTCGAGACGAGCGGCAGGCCCTGCAGAGCACCGCTCGCCGCGCCGCTCTCCTTCCATCTCGGGCCGCACAGCGACTTCTCACGCGCTCTCTGGCCCCTGGGGCTCATTCCAACCCCGCGCGGAAGCGCTGGCGAACCAGATTCCGGTAGGCCAGCACTGCTGCCGCCTGACGCTGCGCATCCCAGCCGAGGAGCCGGCCCATCCGCGCCACCACTACGGGGGCGCAGTCCAGACCCAGGCAGTCGCCCGTGCCCAGGCCGGTGCGGCGCAGGAGAACATCCGCCAGCGTGCGAGCCTCTTCCTCGGCGATGGCCAGATCCACCTGCGCGGCTACATCGCGGTGGGTGGGGCAGAGGCGCTCCCGGCCGGAGGGATCCGCGCGCAGGCGGTCGAGAAGGGCGGGCAGCCGGGCGCCGTAAAGCGCGTAGAAGTAGCCGGCATCCTCCGCCTCCAGGCCTGCCGCCCGCAGGGAGGATGTACCCGGCGGAGGCGGCGGGAGCGCCGGTGGGGCGGCCGGGCCGGAACGTCCCAGCCGGGGCGCCAGCCGCTCAACCACCTCTTCCGCCAGGCGCAGGCAGGTGGTCCATTTCCCTCCCACAATGGAGAACAGATTCGGGAAGTCCCGGTCCCGTCCCTGGTCCGTGAGGAAATGCCGCCGCGAGACGCGGCCCGCGGGGCCAGGCCGTGCAGGGAGAGGACGGACACCCGCGTAGGTGAGCAGCACGTCCGCCACTCCGTAGCCCGCCCGCGGGAAGAGCCAGCGCAGCTCGTTGAGAAGGTACTCCACCTCTTCCGGGGTGGCGCGCGCCACCCCGGGATCGCCCCGGTGGCGCACTTCGGTGGTGCCCACCAGGAGCCACTCCCGCCACGGCAGGATGAAGAAGGGGCGCCCATCCCGCCGGGCAGTGACGTAGAGCGCCTGGGTGGGCCCATTCGCCCGTCGGGGAAGAAGCAGGTGGCTGCCGCGACTCCCGCCGATCAGTTCGGGGCCGTGCCGGGGAAGCAGCCCCAGGACGCGATCTACCCACGGGCCGGCGGCGTTCACCGCCACCCGCGCGCAAATCGTCGTCTGCTCCCCGGTCAGCACGTCTTCCAGGCCGGCCTCGATACCCATGTGCCCCGCTAGCGAGAGCGCGACGACACGGGTGTAGTTGCGGGTGATGGCCCCCGCGGTGCGCGCCTCCAGGAGCAGCTCCAGGCAGAGACGCTCGGGGAAGACGACCTGAGCGTCTGCGTAGGCGAAGCCGCCCCGGAGGCCCTGGGGGTTCAGCGCGGGCTCCCGCTCGGCGAGCGCGGCGGACGTCAGCGCCTCGTGGCGCGGCAGGTTTCCCTCGCCGCCCGCCAGCCGGTCATAGAGCCAGAGCCCCAGGCGGATCATCCAGGCCGGCTGGGGAGCGTGCGTGTAGTGGGGGAGGTACAGGTGCAGGGGCCGCACCGCGTGGGGCCGTTCCCGCAGGAACCGCGCCCGCTCCCGCAGCGACTCGCGCACCAGGCCCAGCTCCCCATACTGCAGGTAACGCAGGCCGCCATGGATCAGCCGGCTGGAGGCAGCTCTGGTGCCGCTGCCGTAGTCGTCCTGCTCGGCCAGAAAGACGGTCCAGCCGCGCCGTGCCGCCTCTCGCGCCAGCGCCACGCCGTTGATGCCGCCACCGATTACCAGCAGGTCGTAGGTGTCCATCTCTACCGTATGTTAAACTTGCTCATCCAAAGCCACTTCCCGCGCGGAGCGCTGGGCACGGCGGAGACCGGTTGGCGCGACCCGGCCCGCACCTGGCAGTTGCGCGTGCGCGGCACGGCAGGCACCTGGTGGTGCAGAAACTCTGTGCGGCGCGATCTGGCGGAGGCACATGACTTCGTGGCCGCCACGGAGCGGTTGGATCGCTGCCTGCCCCACTTCGCACCTGGCATCTACCGCGCCAGCGACGGTCCTCGGCGACTATGGCCGCGGCGCCACCTTCCACGGCAACCTGATGGAGGTGCGGAGGATGGCGGGAGCCGGAGGTGATTCGGTCGCACGTCGGCAAACGGGCTCGCGGGATGCGGTCGACCCAGTTGCCCAATTTCGCTATACCATCCATTGGGGACACACCATGAAGACCATCCCGGCTGAACTACTGGAAGAAATGACGCGGCGCCTGGTTGCGGAGCTGCACCCGGAGCAGATTATTCTCTTCGGCTCCCATGCTTGGGGCGCGCCCCACGAGGATAGCGATGTGGATCTGCTGGTCGTCGTGCCTGATGAGAACGGATCGCCCGGGGAGCTGGAGCTGCGCGCCCGGCGCTGCCTGCGGGGGTTGGGCGCTCCAAAGGACATCCTGGTGAAGACCCGCGCCGAGATGGAGCGTTACGGGCGGGTTCACGCCTCCCTGGAGAGCGAGATCCTGGAGCGAGGACGGATCCTCTATGGGCGACGCCAAGCGTGAACTCGTCCAGAGCTGGCTCACCAAGGCGCAGCACGATCTCGCGTCTGCCGGGAAGCTGGCGGCCGAACCCGACCCCTACCTGGATACGGCGGTCTACCACTGTCAGCAGGCAGGGGAGAAGGCGGTAAAAGGCCTTTCTCGTCTTCCACGATCAACGCTTCGAGCGTACCCACGACATCGAGGTGCTGGTGGGCCTGGCGATGCCCCAGGATACCGGCTTCTCCTCCTGGCTGGACGCAGCCGAGCGGTTGACTCGCTACGCTACCGGCTTCCGCTACCCAGGCGCCATTCTGGAACCGGACCGGGCGGAGTTCGAGCAAGCGCTGGTGGATGCGGAGGGGTTGTCCGCCTTCGTGCTGTCCCTGCTGCCGCAGGAAGTCCACCCCTGACCGAAACCCTGCCGCTTCCCGACCCATCCCGCCCGCGTTAATCGGTAACGAGCTGTCTATATGAGCACTACCACCTTCATCCCTCAGGCCGCGCTGCTGGGCGGGAAGGCCACCTCCCGCGCGCTGATGCCGCCCGGCTTCCACGTGATGCTCAAGCCGCACGGCCCGATCTGCAATCTCGACTGTTCCTACTGCTTCTACCTGCGCAAAGAGGACCTCTACCCGGAGGGCACGCCGTTCCGCCTGTCGGAGGAGGTGCTGGAGGCATTCACGCGGCAGTACCTCGCCGCACAGCGCGTGCCCGAGGTGACGTTCGCCTTCCAGGGCGGCGAGCCGACCCTGATGGGTCTCGATTTCTTCCGCACGGCCATTGCGTTGCAGGAGAAGTACCGCAAGCCGGGGATGCGTATTTCCAACACCCTGCAGACCAACGGCGTGCTGCTGAACGACGAATGGTGCCGCTTCCTGAAGGAGCACCGGTTCCTGGTTGGGCTGAGCCTGGATGGGCCACGCCACCTGCACGATGCCTATCGGGTTGATAAGGGGGGCAATCCCACCTTTGACAGAGTCTATCGGGCGCTGAAATTGCTGCAGCGGCACGGCGTTGACCTCAACATCCTCTGTGTTGTGAACCGCATCAACAGCGAGCACCCTCTCGACGTGTATTGCTTCTTCCGGAGCGAGGGCGTGCAGTTCATCCAGTTCGTCCCCGCGGTAGAGCGCGCGTCCAACGGCGAGGTAACCGAGTGGACGGTGCGTCCCGAGCAGTGGGGCCAATTCCTGTGCGCCGTATTTGAGGAATGGGTGCGTCGTGACGTGGGGCGGATCTTTGTGCAGCATTTCGACGTGGCTCTGGAAGCCTGGGTGGGCGCGGAACCAAGCCTGTGCGTCCACGCACGAACATGCGGCAACTGTCTGGCTATGGAGCACAATGGGGATCTGTTCTCCTGCGACCATTTCGTCACGCCGGATTACTATCTGGGCAATATCCAGACCACGCCGCTGACGGAACTGGTGGGATCGACCTTCCAGCGCGCCTTCGGAAACGACAAACGGGATAGTCTGCCTCGCTACTGCCGGGAATGCCCCGTGCTCTTTGCCTGTAACGGCGGCTGCCCCAAGGACCGCTTCGCCACCACGCCGGACGGCGATCCCGGGCTCAATTATCTGTGCGCCGGTTACCGGAAGTTCTTCACGCACATCGGGCCAGCCATGCGCATCATGGCCGACCTGCTTCGGAACCGACGTCCGCCCGCCGCCATCATGGATATGCTGGGGGCGCCGCAGGGAGGGGCTCAAACTGTGGCCCGCAACGCCCCCTGCCCGTGCGGTAGTGGTAAGAAGTATAAGCTGTGCTGCTTGAAGGGGAGATGAAGCGGGGGCCGTTGAGCAGATCTAGCGGCGGTAGTGCCGCGCCAGCTCGGAGGCATATCGGACGCCCACCCGACCCGTGTCTTGAGCCAGCCAGTCGCTCAATCGCGTCCGTCCCGTGGCAGGACCATCGGATACCAGCAGGTTCGCCATCAGCCCCATGAGTTCGTCTCGCGTGAGCACCACGTCCCCGACCAGGTAGCCGACCAGCCGGGAAAGAAAGAGTGCCACGCCCGGCCGCAGGTGAACGATCCTTGCCCGGCTATGGATGGCGTCGGCGACGCGTCGCACCAGTTCGTTGAACGTGAACACCTCCGGGCCAACCGCGTCTATGATCCTGTTCTCCTCGCGCTGGCCGGCAGCGACGGCTATCTCCGCCATGTTTTCCACGAAGACGGGCTGCAGGCGGTAATCCCCGGACCCGGGAACGACAAAGACGGGGAATCGCCGGAGCAACCAGGCAATGTTGTTGATGAGAATATCCTCGGCCCCGAAGATCACCGTGGGGCGGAGGATGGTGTAAGACAGCCGGGAATGGATGATGGCCTTTTCCAGCAGACCCTTCCCGCGGAAATAGGGCAGGGGTGATGCTTCAGAGGCGTGGGTGATGCTGATGTGCACGATCCGGCGGATGCCCGCTGCCTCGGCGGCACTAATGAGCGTCTTTGTGTTCTCCACCGCCTGGTCGAACGTGACCCGTCCGTGTGGGAAGCGCACCCAGTAGGTGTTGTAAAGGGTGGTGGCACCGCGCAGGCTTTCCGTCAGTTCGGCAGGGCGGTCGAAGTTGAACGGCGCGGCGGTTACCCGGTCGCCGAACGGGTTTTGGCGCTCCGGGTGCCCGGTGAGGGTTCTCACCCGCTTCCCCAGCGCCAGCAGCCGGCGGGTGATGTACCTGCCCGTATAGCCGAAGGCGCCGGTGACGATATTCAACTCAGAGATGGACATTGCCCTCGCTCCGGGCGGCAGGTGACGTTCTGTCACCGGTGTGCTGCTCATCCGGCTCCCTCCCATCCGTTCGCCACCACGTGCCGCCGTTACCTGATCTCACCGGCTCTTTCCGCGTGTCTTGCTCGGCATGATGAGCGCGCGGCGCATCCGGGGCAGCACGCCTTCGCAGTCTCTCCAGCACGTGGGTGCCGCCTGCCAGGCAGGTAGGGGCGCCAGTGCTCGTGCCTGCACCTCCCGTAGGTGCGGTGGTTTGAATCGGGGCGCGTATAATGATTGCCGCTATCCCACTCTGCGACGCAGGAATTCCCTATCCCACAGGCAACTACCGGGCGAGGTAGCTTGCCGCCGGGAGCGGCGGCAGGCGGAGCGCGACGCGGCGCACGGTACCGCAGGAGGCCCCCCAAATGGTGACGATGGCTCCCTTCTTCCCATCCCCCCTGGCGCCAGGCGAACCGGTGAACGTGGCGCCCTTCGGCACGCTGCTACCGGAGGGGAACGGCATCGTCTGGGAGGACCCGCGCGAGATCCACCGTGTGGTGGTCCGCTTCAAAGGCCCCGCCCTGCCTACCCATCGCCTGCGCCTCGAATACTGGGGCAGCCGCTGGCCCGCACAGCGTCTGCCCAAGGACCGTCAGCCGGGCGGCGGAGACGTGGGCTGGTGGGAACTGGGCAACTGGTACAGGGGCGGCTGGCGTGCCGCCGACGCGATCGCCGTATCCCAGGGATCCGTGATCACCTTTACCTTTCGCCCTGTCAATGCCCGCGAGTTTCCCGAGCTGAAGGACTACCCGGCGACCTTCCGCACGACGCTGAAGATCCGCATCGCGGCGGATGAGCCCCTGCCGGAGATAGAGGGGATCGAAGCATATACAGACTCAGTGTGGGAGCGGCGTGTCGTCCGCCTGGCCTGGGACAAGGCGCCGCAGGATGAGGTGAAACTGGAGGTGTTCAACGGCGTGGTGGACGGCCTGGACCGATGCTCCTCGCACCACTTCCAGATGCGCCTGTGGGCCGCCGCCAATCCAGATCCCAACACCTTCGACCGCACGCTGGTCACCGTACGGGGGCCGCGCGCGTTCACGTTTGCCGTGGACGATCTGGCACAGAGACCTCTCTTCTTGCCGCCGTTTGGCGTGGCGGTGCTGGATGGGGAGGACGAGCGCGATTACGCCGCGGTGGTCGCGGCGCAGGCAGCGCGCGGCGAGAAAACCCTGTACGACCGCGTTGCCCTCCTGCCGGAGCAAACCTGGAAGGCGGCCTGGGAGGGGATGCCTGCCAAGCGCAAGCCGCTCTATCTGCCTCTAGGGCTGGACGGTGGACGGCAGCGCTTCCGCCTGGACGCCGATGGCAGTGTGACCTATCGCATCAATAGCCACCAGCTACGATACCGGCCGGGGAAGGATTCCCCCCGCATCGAGCAGGACGGCGTGCCCCTCCGGTGCTGGTTCGGAATGTCGTGCCACCCCGTGATTCGCACCATCGAAGAGGGCTGTCTGCCCATTGCCCAGACTACCTGGGAGGAGGAAGGCGTACGCGTGCAGCAGACCGCCTTCGTCACCGCTCTGTCGGGTACGCAGACAGACGGGCCACCTCCGCCAGGCGACGCATTTGCTGTCTTGCTGGCGCGGTTCACGTTCATCAATCCCACCCAGACCGCCAGAATCGCCGCGCTACGCCTGCGGTGCGAAGCCGGCGACCATCCGGAGGCCCTGCGCGCTGATGCCGGTGGGCGGCTGTGGAGCGGGGAGCGCCTGCGCGGCCAGATCGTCGCTGACGGAGCGCCGGTTGCCGAACAGGGGGCGCTGCACTGGTCCTGGGAGCTGGCGCCCGGGCAGTCGCGGGAGGCGGTGGTCAAGCTCCCTTACGTGCTGCTTACCGAGGCGGCGGAGCACGTGGCGCTGGCGCAACTTGATTTCGCGCACGAGCACGCCGCGGTGGCAGGCTACTGGCGGCGGCGGCTGGACCAGAGCATGCGCCTCATCACCCCGGAGCCAATGCTCAATGAGTTCCACCGCGCTCACGCGGCGCACCTGCTCATTAACTGTGAGCGCGAGCCGGACAGCGAGCGTCGCTTTGCCCGCGTGGGCTCCTTCGGGTATGGCGCCTACGGCAACGAGTCGTGCATGATGGTGGTGAACCTGGACCGGCGTGGCTACCACACCGAGGCGCGGCAGTGCCTGGATGCGTGGCTGCGCTATCAGGGCACGGCGGAGCTGCCGGGCGACTTCTCCTCCAAAGAGGGGGTGCTCTACGGGGCGGGTGGCTACGAGGCAGGCGGTTACAATCAGCACCACGGCTGGATCCTGTGGTGCCTGGCGGAGCACTACCGCTTCACCCGCGACACCGACTGGCTGCGTCGCGCCGCCCCAGGCATCCTGGCGGGGGCGGAATGGGTTATCCGTGAGCGGCAGCGCACTGCGGGGCGCGCGGACCTGGGGCGCGGCTTGCTGCCTGCCGGAAGCCTGGAAGATATCGGGGACTGGTGGCCCTGGCTTTCGACGAATTGCTACACCTGGCGGGGGCTGGACGCTGCCGCTTGGGCCCTGGCGCAGATCCAGCACCCGGAGGCAGGTCGTCTGCGCCAGGAAGCAGAGGATTACCACGCCGCCCTGCTGGCCGCGTTCCGGGAGGCGGCACGGCGAGCACCGGTGGTACGCCTGCGGGACGGCACCGCAGTGCCGCACATTCCCTCGCACGTGTACCGCCGGGGACGCAGCTTTGGCTGGGTGTGCGAGACGCTGGAGGGGGCGCTGCACCTGCTCATCAGCCGCGTCATCGATCCCCACTCGCCGGAGGCGGAGTGGATTGTCAAAGATTATGAGGATAACCTCTACCTTTCTCATCAGTGGGGGTACACGCTGGACGACTTCGAGGCGCACTGGTTCGGGCGGGGTGGGATGTCGATGCAGTCCTGCCTGCTGCTGGACGTGGAGCCCTACCTTTACCGGGATGACGTGAAGCACGCCCTGCGCGCGCTGTTCAATGCGATCGCCGTCGGCTACTTCCCCGACGTGCGCATGATTACCGAGCACGCTCTGCCCAATATGGGCGATTGGCGGGGGGACCACTACAAGAGTTCGGATGAGTCCAACGCCGCGGGCTGGCTGCGTCAGATCTTCGCGCGCGAGGCAGGGGAGGAGCTGCTGCTGGGCCAGGCAGTGCCGCGAGAGTGGCTGCGGGCCGGGCAGCGCTGTGGGGTAGAGCGAGCGGCCACCCACTTCGGGCCGATGAGCCTGATCTACGAGGCCGGGGAGGAGCAGATTACCGCCCGGCTGGAGGCCCCGCGGCGCGACCCGCCCCGGTCGATCCGGTTGCGCTTTCGGGAGCCGGGTGGGCGCCCTCTCGCATCCGTGACCGTCAGCGGCCAGCGGTGGACCGATTTCCAGGGCGAGTGGGTGCGGCTGCCCGGCGACATAGGTGCGACTACCGTGGTGGTGCATTGGCGCGAGCGGTGAGTAAGAAACTCCCCGGAAAGGGTGGATGGTAACGAAAGCGGCGGGGCGCCCCAGGGGGCACTCTGCCGACTCTCAAGGAGGGACGGCCTCGTCGGCGCTGGCCATCTGCTGGTTTTGAGAGGCGGAGTATCTACACCACCTGTCGATCTGCGGAGACGACTCCTCGCTCCACGTCGGGCTCCAGGTGAAAACCCCACTTGCGCAAGACGGCGATCATCCGCGGGTTGTCCGGCGTGGTCTCGGCAACCACGCGCTTTACCCCCCAGTTCCGGGCGATCTCCAGGCAGTAGTCCGTAACTACCCCTCCCAGACCCCGGCCCTGCCAGAGATCAGCCACCAGCAAAGCGTATTCTGCCGTTTCATGGTCCGGATCCGCCGCCAGCCCGCCGACCCCGATGAGGGTACGACGTCCGTTCTCTCCCACCTCGGCGACAATGGCCATTTCCCGGTCGTAGTCGATGTAGCACTGGCGCGTGGCCATCTCGTGGGTGGTGGTCTTGAAGGCGTAGCGGAAGCGATAGCGGATCGACTCGGCAGAGCACCGGGCCAGCAGTTCGTGCCACAGCGGCTCGTCTTCCGGCTTGATCGGTCGGAGGATGACCGGGGTGCCGTCCTGGAGGGTAATCTGCCGCACGTACTCCTCGGGATAGGGGCGGATGGCCAGATGCTCGTAAGGCCGGATGGGCCGGCTTAGCGCCTCCTGGTCGATGATTATCCTGGCATCCAGGGCAATCACCTGCTCGGGGCTGACGAGCAGAGGGTTGACATCCAGCTCCCTGATCTCCGGATAGTCGGCCACCAGGTAAGAGAAGCGGATCAGGATCTCGATCAGTCGATCTACATTTATGCCGGGCCGGCCCCGGTACCCCTGGAGCAGCGGCCAGGACCGGAGCGACTCTAGCGTCCGGCGGGCTAGCCGCTCGTTCAGAGGCGGAAGGCCCAGGGACCGGTCGCGGTATACTTCCGCGGCCACGCCGCCCATGCCGACCATAATCGTGGCCCCGAAGGTCGGGTCGCGCTTTGCCCCAATGATCATTTCGAAGCTGTTCGGGAGGGTGACCATCTGCTGGACAGTGACCCTCTCCACGCGGGCATCCGGTCGCTTTTCTCGCGCCGTGGTGATGATCCGCTCGAAGGCGTTGCGGACGTCCTCATCGTTACGCAGGTTCAGCGCCACTCCCCCTACATCTGTCTTGTGGGTGATCTCGGGGGAGAGAACCTTGAGCGCTACCGGGTAGCCGGTCCGGCGAGCGATCTCCACGGCCTCTTGCGCCGAATGCGCGGCCAGAGTTCGAGTGACGGGGATCTCGTAGGCCTCGAGAAGCGCCTTGGAGAGTGGCTCGGAGAGGACTTCGTGACCCTCCGAGAGGACGGTATCGAACAGCTCGCGTAGCTTGCGCCGATCCAGCGCGAAAGAGACGGGGATATCGCGCGGGGTTTCGTAGAGAATCTCCAGGTTGTGGGCGTAGGACACCAGATGCGTGACCGCGTTCACGGCCTGTTCCGGCGCGGGGTAGGTGGGGATGCCTGCCTGGTTGAGGATCTGAACCCCCTCGTGCACAGCGCGGCCGCCCGTCCATGCGGCCAGGATTGGCTTGTGCGAGCGCGAGGCCACCTCACCTACCGCCCGCGCCGTGGCGGTAGGATCGGTCATCGCCTGAGGGGTGAGGATGGCGAGCACGGCATCTACCCCTTCATCCGCCAGCACCAGTTGCGTGGCGTGCGCGAACCGCTCCGGCGGGGCGTCCCCCAGAATGTCCACCGGGTTTCCGTGCGACCAGCAGGGCGGCAGACTCTCGTCGAGCTGTTGGACGGTCTTCTCGGAGAGCTGAGCCAGCACGCCGTTACGGGCAATGAGGGCATCCGTGGCCATCACGCCGGGGCCGCCCGCATTGGTGATGATCGCCAGGCGGGCGCCTTTGGGAGGCTGCTGGCGCGCCAGCAGTTCTGCGCACTCGAAGACCTCTTCGATCTCAAAGACGCGGACGATGCCGGCCCGCTGGAAGGCGGCTTCATATACGTCGTCTTCTCCCGCCATGGCGCCCGTGTGCGACGCGGCAGCCCGAGCGGACTCGGCGAACCGGCCCGCCTTGTAGGCCACGATTGGTTTCGTGCGTGCGAAGGCCCGCGCGGCGGACATGAACTCCCGGGCTCCGGTGATGGACTCCACGTAGAGGATGACGGCTCGGGTTTCCGGGTCCCCTGCCAGGTAGTCGATGAGGTCCGCGAAGCCCACGTCCAGCACGTTGCCAATGGAGATGAAGCAGGAGAACCCGATGTCCCTCTCCAGGGCCCAGTCGAGGACCGAGGTGCACAAGGCGCCGGACTGGGAAATGAAGGCCACGTGCCCTGCTTTGGGCATGCCATCGGCAAAGCTGGCGTTCAGATTCAGGCGCGGGACGATAATCCCCAGGCAGTTGGGGCCGATGATGCGCATCCCATCGAACTTCTGGGCCTCCTCTTGGACGCGCTTCTGGAGGTCTCTGCCTTCTGGGCCTGCCTCGCCGAATCCTGCGGAGATGATCACCAACCCCAGGATCCCCGCTTCACCGCACTCCCGCACAATCCCTGGCACCGTGGGGGCAGGAGTGCAGATCACGGCCAGATCGGGAGTTGTGGGAAGGCTGACCACGTTGGGATAGGCCTGGATGCTCTGTACTGATTCGCGTTTAGGGTTGACCGGGTAAACCACGCCGGGGAAGCCCGAGCCAATCAGGTTCCGCAGCACGGTATACCCCACGCTGGTTCGGTTCTCGCTTGCTCCGATTACCGCAATGCGCTGGGGCTTAAAGATTCTGTCAAGCTTGCGGACGCTCACGCCTTCCTCCTCACGGGCAGCAACGCCGTCCTCCCGGGCGGGAACGATGCGGATGGAGTGCCCTACCAGGGACGCACTGCGTTCGGGCCCATACCCAACCACAGAGTACCCGTCCGCGCGGGCCCTGCCCGGAATCGAGGGACGAGTTGGCCAGATTTAAAGCACGTAAATCATTTCCCCCTGCGGTTAACCGATGCCACCCCTTACTCCACGTTCCGAAAGCTTTCGGGATACCCACCCCTCCGGCCTGCCGCTGACTGGTTCGCTGTCTCTTTCCATCTGGCCCGCCACTTCTCCCTCCGCCTCTGTTCGTCCCACACCTGCGGCGCAGGTTCCCATTCCCGCAAGCGCGAATTAGGGGATGGGAGAACTACTGCGATAGGGAAGGGATGGAAGGAGGGAGGCGTGCCGTCACGTTCCGGAGCGCGCTTGCCTCCTTCCATCCTCGTGTTTTCGGTGGCGGATGAGCGACCGCTTCGACTACCTGGAAATCGGCGACGAGCGCCCGCGGCCCGGAAAGGCGGCGGGCGTGCCAGTGCCCGCGGCGCCCTCCGAGGGCGCGCCTACCCCGCCCGCGGCGCCTCGCTGGCGGGTGGTGGAGGTGATCGGCGGGCCGGGTCGGGGCTTCGGACAGTTCAACACCCCCCTGGGCCTGGCGGTGGATGCCCAGGGCAACCTGCTGGTGGCGGACAGCGGCAACCATCGCTGCCAACGCATTACCCCGGCGGGCGACGTTTGCTCGATCGGGGAGCGCGGCCGCGGCAAGGGGCAGTGCGAGCATCCTACCGCGGTGGCTGCGAGCCGAACAGGGGAGGTTTTCGTCCTGGACGCCGGCAACGCGCGCGTGCAGGTGTTCAATGCCGCTGGTCAGTGGCAGCGAGAGTTTGGCCGGCGGGGCGCGGGGGCAGCGGAATTCCGGTTGCCTGCGGCAGCGGCGATCGGCCCGGATGGCAGCCTCTACATTGTCGATGCTGGCAACCGCCGCGTGGCCCGCTGGGATCCCGCCGGCTCTCCCCTGGGTATTCTCGCGCACTCGGAGAGGTTGTCGTTCTACTTCGGGAACCCGTGCGGGGTGGCGGTGACGCGCACGGGGCATATCTACGTGGCGGATCGTCAGCGGCGCGCTGTTTTGATCTTCACTGCCGGGTTCCGCCTGGAGCGCATCCTGGGCAGTCCCAAGAGCACCATCCAGGATCCGCGTGCCGTTTGGGTGGATGCCGAGGGCACGGTGTTCATCGCCGACGGCCAGGCCAACCGCATCCTGGTGCTGGACTGCGACGGGCGCCTGCGGCAGGCAGTGGAAAAGGCGGGCCCGCTCGGCCCGCTGGCCGAGCCCGCGGGTCTGGCCGCGGCGCCGGACGGCTCCATCTACCTCTCCGATACGGGCCATCACCGCATCCTGCGAATGGCGGCCGCCGGCGAGCGATAGCCTGATCGGGCGGAGCGGCGCCCGCTTTTGGCAACCGGCATCCGTGCTGGTTGGGTTAGAGCCGCCCGTGGACTCACCTTCCGTGATTGCCGAAGCCACCCTGGTGGCCGTCAAAGCGGCGGTTGTCCGGGCAGCCCCCAGTCCGGAACCGCCCGAATTGACTCCGCGCTGAAAACTGCCGGCCAGAGGGAAGTACGCCGTTCCGGGGGAACCGTACGTCGTCCTCAACTCGCCTACGGGCGAACCAACCTGCGCCACGGAGCCTTATGATGCAATCCTGGAACCTGGTCTTCCTCGGGCCTCGAGAACTGGAGGTGCGGCGCGAGCCTGTGCCTGAGCCTGGGCCACGACAGCTGCTGGTGCGTACCTCCCGCACGCTGATCAGCGTTGGCACCGAGCTGATTTGCTACCTGCGGCAGTGCGAACCAGGCACGCACTGGGATGCCTGGGTCCGCTATCCATTCTATCCGGGTTACAGCAACGTCGGGCGCGTCGTGCGCGCCGGCGCCGAAGTGGAAGGCTGGGCCCCGGGCGATCGGGTGGCGGCGCGCGCCAACCATCGCCAGTACTACCTGGTGGACGCCCCGCGGGCCCTACGCGTGCCGGAGGAGATTTCCGATGAAGAGGCCACCTGGTTCGGACTCGGCTGCATCGTGCAGAACGGGGTGCGCCGGGCGGAGCACCACCTGGGCGACGCGGTGGTGGTGATCGGGCTGGGGCCGCTGGGGCAGCTGGTCACGCAGTACGCGCGGATCAACGGGGCGCGGGAAGTGATCGCCATTGACACGGCGGCCCGACGGCTGGAATGGGCTGCGGCTCATGGGGCGACCGCCACCCTGGCGATGCTCGCCTCCGACGCGCGTGACGCCGTGGCCGCACTCGCCGACGGACGCCTGGCGGACGTGGTCTACGACGTGACCGGCCATCCCGCCTCGTTTCCGGCGGCCTTGCGACTGGCGCGCCGCTTCGGAACGGTGGTCCTGCTGGGGGATACGGGCACGCCCTCCGAGCAGCGGCTGACAGCGGATCTCGTCACCCGCGGGTTAAGGGTAGTGGGCGCTCACGATAGCAATCCGCCTCCGGAGGGGACGGACTACGCCTACTGGTCTCACCCCAACATGGCGCGGCTATTCTTCACCTACCTGCAGCGGGGCCAAATGCGGGTGGGCGACCTGATCACGCACCGCTATGATCCCCGCCAGGCGCGGGAGTGCTACGAGGCCCTGGTGGCGGATCGTACCGCGGCGATGGGCGTCGTGTTCGACTGGACGGGGATGGAAGGCGGGGAGCAGTAAGCAGCCTCCCCGGCATCTCGCGGAGGACGGGCACGGTGGCGCTGCGGTCGGTGTACTGCTCCGATCCGGCCGCCTTCTCACCCCTCTGCCGCACGGCCGCGTGCCTTCCTGTTATGCAGGCTGGAAGCCTGCGCTAC
>JACQGL010000175.1 GCA_016199525.1 Armatimonadota bacterium | reverse complement strand
TGCCGACACGCGCGGCGCCGTGCAATTGATGATGCGTGCGCAGCGGTGTATGAGAACCGCGCCAAAGCGGGAATCGCGCTGGCTGCCTGAAGGCCGGAGACGGGAAGCGCAGCCATTCCTGGGCAGATCGCCAGGAGTTTCGGCGGTGGATTCAGTCGTCCGGAAGGCTTTCCAGCCGGCCTGCGGTCGCCGAATCCGCTTCGATCGGCATGAATGCCGGGGCTGATAGCGGTTCTCTTCGGGGGATAGGCACGGCGGCTCCTTCTGATTTCCTGGCTTGGATAGCGCCTGTTCTACTACAGGCAAGCGTCGTACGGTCGATTGCTACTCTTTCGAGAAGTGGCCTGCGGCACGTGGAGGAAACAAGAGCGAACCGGTTGAATATGGCTAGGAATCGGAGCCACGCTGCCTGGGGTAGTAACCGGCTAGACGCAGAAGAAGTGGCAAGGCGAACTGCGCAGCACCGGCAAAGCGGGCAAATGGCGGTTGATGGCGCGGCGGGAGTGGGTATACTCTACAAGGATGGCTATAGGGCTATCGCTTTCTGCCCCTTTATAAGTACGTATATTATGTAGTAACCGTGTTATTACGTCTTCCCCTTGCGCCACGAAAGCCAGCAACGGTAACTAGACGTCCTGAAACTCTTGCTGCCCGGCCTGTTCCCTGATATAACAACGAAGAGTACGGTCACTCGGTTGGCGACTTGCTGCCAACCCACCCCGATTGTACTTGCCGCGTACCTGCTTGGGAAAAAGTTGGTCCGCGCCGGATTGCTTCTCGGCCAGTTGGCTTGTATATAGCCGTAGGAGAGTTAGGTTTGGTGCACCTCGGATGAGACGGGTGATTCTCCGTCACGGAAGCGCCCAACAAGAAGCGGTTGGAACAGCGCCTCTTGGGACGATGGCAAGGATCGCGGAGTGCTCGGTCGTCATTCCTGAGGAGATGTGATGACACACCCCAGCCTGATCTCCACCAGGTCGCCCGTGGGGACCTGTGACGGTGCGAACGATCCAGAGTGTACCGGGAAGACGCTTGAGACCACAATTATGGAGGATCCTGCCGCCTGCGCTCGTGATGCCTGGCAAGGCGACCTCCCCAACCCCACTCCGGGGGCCACGGCCGACGCGCGCTCTGTGGACCATGAGCGCGAAGCCCTGTATGCCGACTTCCAGCCCCTGGTGCGGCGCCTGGTGAGGCAATTCGGCGAAGACCCCGATCTCCGGCAAGACCTGGCGGGGGAGATTTACTGCCGGTTCTGTGAGCTGCTGGCGTCTTATGACCCCAGCCGGGGAATCCCCCTTCGACCTTACCTGGTACGCACGCTGACCGCTTCCGTTTACACCTTCACCCGCAGCCACTGGCGCCGCCGCCGCCGTGAGATTAACCTGGAACCGGGGGTCACCATGAGCGAAGCGAACTACGCCGTGGACCCCGCGCGCCAGTGGGACCGGGACTTGATGACCCAGGATGTGCTGCGAGCGCTTCCCGAGACGATTGCCAAGCTACCGCTGCGCCAGCGCCAGGTAGTCATCTGGCGCTACTACGAGGGCCGCTCGTTCGAAGAGATCGCCGAAATGGCGCACATTCGCCCCGCGACGGCGCGCTCGCTGCTGCGTCACGGGCTGAACAACCTCCGCCGGCAGATCGCTCGTATCCGCCTGGAATGGGAATAGCAACGGACCCGGTCCATTGCCCTCGCCGCACGTCCGTACGGGTGGGGGAACGGCTACGGCGTAGAATCGCGGCGCGTAGGTAATCGCTGGGGGCTCTTCTCCGCAAGCCGGCGGGCCTGCAGTATGTCCCGCGTTACAGCAGCGAGGATCTCTGCCGCTTCCGCCTCCGCCTCGGAGACTGCCTCACTCCCACCTGATAGTTCGATGAGCTCCTGCAGCTTCGCCGCATCTGTTTGATCCTGCGGGTTCAGGCTTAACTGTCTTACCGTGAGCGCCTGCCGCAGGCTGTCCCTGAGCAGGTCATAGGCATCCTGATCGAGAATGGAACGGATGCGGTTGGCCAGCAGCTCGTCCTGATCGCCCGTTGTCTCCAGCAGCCCCATCAGTATGCTTTCCCTGCCGGCCTGGTGCAAAGCCAGCATCAAGAGGCACCATGCTAGGCTGATGCGGGCGATCATATCGGTCGGGTCATTCTCAAGACGCTGCCGATAGAGGCCCTCAACTCGTTTCAGGGATTGCCATTCAACGACTCGCCGCCTGCGGCTCATAGTCGTGGCTCGCTCCTTAACTCCCAATCTGCCCTCCGGATATGCATTTCTTGGGGGAGCTGCTGGGATTACCAGCTAACTCTAGTTTTGTGTTTGTAGCCGAGGGTTGCGGTCCGATAGCATCCCTCTTGTTTATCTCGCGGCCCGCTCCCAGGTAACCCGTTGCGTGCGGAACAGGAAGCGCAAGAACCCACAGAAGAGAGCGAAGTTCATCAGGTAGAAATAGCTGATCGGGCGGGTCCACTTGGGAAGCTTTGCGCCCGGGCGAGCCGTGTACGCCCGAGCGGCAATCAGCGCGCCGCCCAGCTGTAGTAGCAACAGCAGCCGATAGAAGTTCAGACCGACAAGCGCGGCGTTCGTACCCAGGGCAACGAGCAAAAACATGGGCACGAGCCACCGCAGCACTTTGTGACTCCAGTAAGCGAACGCGCGGAACCCATACTTGGGGTGCAGGAGTGCGTACGTGAGCCCCAGTGCCTGGAAGCCGCCCGCGCCGATGCGGATCTTGCGGATCATTTCCGCCCGAGCGGTGAGACACGGCGGTTCCGTGGCCTTCGCCTCGGGTGCGAAGCAAACCAGGTAACCGCTTTGCAGGACGCACATGGTAAGCACGAAATCCTCCACCACGGTGGAGGGCGGCAGCGGTCGGTAGAGATCACGGCGCATGGCAAAGATCCCGCCATTGCACCCGATGAGGAATCCCAGCCGGCTCTCGTTTCGCTTGATCCAGCCCTCGTACTTCCAGTAGAGCCCTTCGCCTGAGGCGCCCCCGTGCTGCTCCAGGGATAGCTCGCCACTGACACACCCCACTCGTGGGTCCCGGAAATGACGCAGCAGCTTACGGATGGCGTCCGGGGCGAACATGGTGTTGGCATCGGACATGACGATGATGTCCGCGTCCGTCTCGCGGACCAGATCGTTAAGGACGGAAATCTTACCACGCCGCCGGGGGAAGAAGACGCATCGCAGCCGGGAGTCGCTCACGGCCTGCAGTAGCTCCACAGTCCCGTCGTTGGAGCCGTCCGAACCGATAAGCAACTGGAAGCGATCCGCGGGATAGTCGATCTGCCAGGCATTTGCCAGCTTCGCGGTAATCACCGCCGCCTCGTTGTAGGCGGCAACCAGCATCGCCACGCGCGGCAGCTCGTCTTCAGGAACCTCCTGATCTTCGGTGTGACTGGGTGCGCTGAACAGCCGAGCGAACAGGGCGAGGAGCACGGGGAAGAGGCAGTAGGTGTAGACGATCATCACCCAGGCCGCCCAGAACACCATCATCAGGATGGTCATCGCTTGGATCCTCGCCGCACGCGCAGATAGGTTGCGCAGGAACCCCGTGGGATGAATAACTCGTGGAGCACCGCGCATCTGCGGAGGGTAGCCAGGAATGAGACCGCGCCATTCCGGCGTCGGATGTGCCAGATGCGACCACCGTATCAGAACTGCGCGAGGATGCGGAAGTGTGCAAGCAACTTTGCGGAAGCTCTGCGCGCGGGCGGCGACTCAAGAGGAGGTGCGATTTGGAAAGGGGCCCCCGTACAGTGCGTGGTGTTTGCCGGGCGCTTGCGGCGATAGCCGACCTCGACCGTACCGGGAAGCAAGGCGACAAGCAGACGCTCGTGGCCCCCTTTTCAATCTGCCGGCTGCACAGGGGGTGTTTGAGGGGTTGATTACAGAAGCGCAGCGCGGCACTGAAGCTAAGGGGCACGCGCCCGCGCAGTTTATGCTATGGGCGGTTCGGTAACGAGGATCGCGCCCCGTCTATCGGCGTGGCAGCGTTCGGGCCAGCGCGTGTCCCGCGTGTACCTGGCGCCTCGCAGGTTTGCACCGGTAAGGATGGCGCACTCCAGATCCGCGCCGCCCAGCCACGCCCCTTGCAGGTCCGCATTGCGCAGATTTGCGCCCGATAGGTCCGCGCCGCCCAGATGCGCATCTTTCAGGTTGGCGCCGCTAAGATCGGCCACGACCAGCTGCGCGGTATCCAGGTTTGCACCGACCAGTTCCGCAGCGACGAGCTTCGCGCCACTCAGGTCCGTGTACCTCAGGTCTGCTCCGCGCAGGGAGGCCCGCGCCAGGTTCGCCCCGTAGAGGTTCGCCCCGGCCAGCTTTGCTTCGGACAACTCGGCTCCCGCCAGATTTGCACCGGAGAGGCTCGCATTCTCCAGGCTGTCAGCACGGAGCGTCAACTGTAGTTCGGTTACCATCTTGTGCCTGATTGCCTTCGCTGAAGCCCCGTCCTACTGCTGCTGCTGCGCCGGCTACCGCGCAAGCTGGTGAGGACCGGTGTTGTAAGCTCGCCTTGAGAGAAGCACCAGACCCCACTGCAGTAGGGTTAATTGTAATGTGCTGTAGTATATATGCAAGTAAGCATCTATCCCGAACGCGCGTGTCACCTGGTTACGGCGCTACACCCAAGTTCATGACTACGCTCGTGCAATTTTTGTGCCCGGAGCCGTGCAATCATGCATCCTGCAATAAACAGGCACGGTAGTTACGGGAAAAACGCCGCATCGCGCATCGACCTTCCCAACTGGCCGACCGGGTGTTTACTCGCATGGCAATCTATTAACAACACCGCTGAATACTGGTTCAGGACCGTACAGCCGGTGAGCGGTATCGCTGCCATCAACGGATTGACACCCCCGCAGCGTGTCCCCCTTGCGCACGAAATCTATACGGGTCCCGTTCATAAGCCCTATCTCGGGGAGCCGGAAGCTTGCCCGCGCTGGGTATCCGGGTGCACACATCGCCGGAGCGTGGCACTTCATTTGTTGCCTGCCAATGGGCGCCGCGTCGGATTCGGCGGCGGACTAGGGCGGTATCGCCGGCAGGCGGTCCTCCGGTGTGCTTATCACTCCAGAGCAATGATCTCCCTCGGTTTCTATAGTCGGTTGATCGCAGGCGCTGCTGCGGTAAAGTGCCCCAAATGGTCCAGCAGAATCCGAAACGCTTCGGAATCCATTGTTGCGTGTGTGCCCATCGCCAGGCCGGACTCCCGTTGGGCCGCGGCAGGCATATGCGCCCTGGCGAGGAGCAAGGTGATGAAGGGCGCTTTGTGGCTCATTATCGCGCTGTCCCTATGCGCAGGGATCGGGATCGCATCGCTAGCTGTACGTGGCTGGCCGGCCAGGTGGGTTACCGGCGGTAACGGTTCCACGGCGTTTGGGAGGCCTTCCGGCGACGCCGGGCCAGTGCCGCTCACGTCGGCCCAGTCCAGTCCGGATCGAGGTTCGGAGCGTACGCCCGCTGCGCCAGCGAAACTCAACCCGGTCAAGCTGGGGCCAAACGCGAGCCTGGGGGGGCGCCGCCTTTTCCCCGATGACAATCCCTGGAATACCGAAATCGCGCACATCCCCGTTGACCCCAATTCAGAACTCTACATTGCCAGCATTGGTACCGATAGTCCCCTGCACCCGGATTTCGGTACGGTCTGGAATGGTGCACCATGGGGCTTACCCTACGTGGTGGTGCCTGGCAGCCAGCCGCGGGTCCCCGTCGTCTTCGAGTATGTCAATGAGAGCGACCACGGCCTGTACCCCATCCCGCCGGACCCTCCGATTGAGGGCGGATCGAACGCGCAGGGGGATCGCCACGTCCTGATTATCGACAGGGACAGCTGGAAACTTTATGAGCTCTACGGGCTTCGCCGTGACGGAGATCTGTGGCGCGCCGGGTCGGGAGCCATCTTCGACCTCAACGCCAATAATCTGCGGCCGGCGGGGTGGACTTCGGCGGACGCGGCCGGGCTACCGATCCTCCCGGGCCTCGTTCGTTATGATGAGGTTATGGAGCAGAAGGAAATCCGGCATGCACTCCGCTTTACCGCACCCAGGACCCGACGCGCCTACATCCACCCGGCTCGTCACTACGCCAGCCAGCGTACCGATCCCATGCTCCCGCCCATGGGTCTGCGCGTGCGCCTCAAAGCCTCCTACGATATCTCCGGCTTCCCACCTGCTGTCCAAGTGATCCTGCGGGCGTTGAAAACGTACGGGATGATACTATCTGATAATGGCGGTAGCTGGTATATCACCGGATCTCCGGACTCGCACTGGAACGACATGGAGATCGACACTCTGAAGCGGGTAAAAGGCCGAGACCTCGAAGTCATCCGCACCGTGAATATCGTCACTGAGTAAGGGTAAAACAACTAAAACAGCGCAGAACAGCGGTGGGTTAGTTAACTATTTGCCCGGCGACCTAATAGTGTGCTGGTTATGGGTCGACCGCCGGTTGTTCCCGCAAACCAGCCCGATGGCCTGCAAGCCGGGCACGAGAAGCGCCACCGCAAACAGCAGACCCTCCGGCAAGCACACCCCCACTAATCTACATTTGGCGCCCCTCATTTGATCTGCGTGGTGCGTTTTTTCGTTGCGCGGCCCCGCCGGCGACCGGTCGCCTCCGTGGTATAGAACGGCTCTGACTACCACTTTTTGACACGTTCGGCGCTTTCCGCCCGGGTTGGACGTTCGGAGCGGGAAGCATCGCGCGCAGACGCTCCTGGCCCTGCCTGGTAATACATCATCCGGTCGCCAGGGCAGTTCACGGACGCCGGGTCTTGGAGACTTGCGGATCTCCGCACGGGGAGGCGAGTGCGTCGCCGACAGGTTACTACGCGGCGAGGATCCGGCGTCCGCACCCGAAGTGGGATTGATGGGATAAGTTACCGCGCGAAAACGGGCCCATCCCCGCCACCCCGCTACGGGCGAGTGGCGAGGATGGCGGGCGAGTGAGAGCCGATATCCACCGTCTCCACGCGCTCCAGGCCCGCCTCGCGGGCCCAGGCGGTGTACTGAGCGAGGGTAAAGGTGTCTCCCTCGCGGGTGTGGAGGAGCATATTCAGGGCGAAGAGCAACGGGAACGGCGGCCCGGTCCGAGCCTCATTGGGGATCATATCAATGATGGCGGCGGTGCCGCCCGGTCGGAGAGCGCGGGCCATCTGGCGCAGCAGGGCGCGAGAGCCGGCCTCTCCTTCGGAGTGGCAGATGTTACCCAGGATGGCTACATCGTAATGCTCCACGCCGAAGTCTACCGTACGCACGTCCCCAGGCAGGTATTCAAAGCGGTCTTCGACCCCGTGGTTGCGGATGTACTGACGCGCCAGTTCCAGGAGCGTGGGGAAATCGTGGGCGGTAATGCGGGCCTGGGGATCGGCGAGCGCGTAGTAGATGCCCCACACTCCGGAACCGCACGCCACATCCAGCACTCGGGCCGCAGATCGCCGGCTCGCCAGGTGCGCCGCCAGCCTCTGCGCCGGGGGGCCATTGGTGACTTGCAGCGCGCGCACGAGCGTAGAAAAGTACTCCTCCGCCGTTTCCTGCTCATCGACCGCCATCACCGGCTGCCCCGTGCGCACCGCTTCCGCGAGGCCCCCCCACCTCTCGGCCATGCGGGCCGATCCGGCCACATAATCGCCCAGGTAGCCCGTCTTGCCCGGGACCAGGTGCGCGCGCGCCACGGGCGTGAGCGCGTAGTGGTCCCCCGCTTTCGTGAGGAAGCCTATCCCTACCAGCGCATCCAGGAGCATGCGGATCCCACGCGCGTCGGCTTCCACCTGGCGCGCCACCTCCGCGGCGGTTTGCGGGCTCATCTCCAGGGGAGCGAAGATCTGTAGTTTCACGGCTGCGGTCAGCACGCGGATCGGGACCATCGACCACAGGATGTCCATGATGCTTCGCGGGCCCATCTCACTGGCTTGCGGGTGATCCATCCGATCTCCCTCCTGATTGGTTTGCGGGCAGGTAAGACGCAAGGGGTTGGCAAGCCGCCGGGAGGCCACGGGTGTCAGAATAACGGAAGGGAAGCCCGCTGATATTCCTCCGTGCCCTGACAGCGTCACGCGCCGGCATATAACGGTGCCTAATTAGCTAGCGGGGCCAGTGACTCCCTCCTGTGGAATAGAACCTCCGCGAGTTGTGGGAGAGGTTGGCGGGCGGAGATGAATGTTCTTGATGAGGAGATCCCAGGGACGAGGCGGGTGGCGATCAGCGGCTCGGGCGGGGCGGGGAAGTCCATCCTGGCGCGGTGAGCGTCCCGGATCAGCGGCGGCAAGCCGGTGACGAAGGAGGTACGGCGGTTCGCGGAGGATCTGTGGAGGTGATAGTGAAGGTGTCCCGCGCCGATTTGATACGCCGGGATGAGCCAGGGGTGGAACTGTGAAAACATTACGGCGGGCGTTCCCTGCCAGCCCTGTCTACTCCGCCCTTTCCCCCACATAGACGCGCGGCAGGCGAGCGCCAAGGCGGGTGAGGATCTCGTAGGTAACCGTGCCCACGTGC
Source organism: Armatimonadota bacterium (assembly GCA_016199525.1). GTDB lineage: Bacteria > Armatimonadota > SYMT01 > SYMT01 > JACQGL01 > JACQGL01. The sequence continues at coordinate 7,751 of JACQGL010000175.1, read as the reverse complement.
CGGGCGATCTCAGGGACGGTGATCTCCTGCTCCCCCTGGCGGCCGATGAACACCGCTTCGTCCCCAGGGCGGACGTCGGAGATGTCCGTCACGTCCAGAATCACCTGGTCCATGCAGACGCGGCCGCGGATGGGGGCCCGCCGGCCATGGATGAGGGCGTGGCCGCGGTTACCGAGCGCCCAGGGAAGGCCGTCCCCGTAGCCCACGGGGGCAATGGCCAGGCGGGAGGGACGTGAAGTGCGGTAGGTCCCCCCGTAGCCAATGGCGGCGCCAGCGGGGAAGTGCCGCACCTGGACCAGATGCGCCTTGAGGGCCAGGACAGGCCGGGGGAGGAACGGCATGGGTCGGGGCGCGGGGGGAATGCCGTAGGTGACCAGGCCGGGCCGGATCCAGTCCAGGCGGGCCTCCGGGAACCAGAGAGCGGCGGCGCTGTTGGCGGCATGGCAGACGGGGTCGAGGCCCGCTCCGCGGGGTTGGGCGCCACATTGCTTGCGGACGGCCGCCACCAGGGGGGCAAACCGCTCCCATTGCTCGCGGACGCTCTGCAAGTCTTCGTCTTCGGCGCTGGCGAAATGGGTGGCCAGGCCGGCGAGCTGGAGGTCGGGCGCGTCCTCCACCGCCTGACAGAGCGCCAGGGCGGCTTCCGGCGGCGCGCCGGCACGGCTCATGCCAGTGTCCACCTTCACATGCACGCGCAGGGGGGTTCCCTGATCGCGTCCCGAAAGCTTTCGGGATGCCACGCCGAGCGCCGGGAGGACCAGGACATCGCTGATGATGGGCTCCAGGCGGTAGCGCGCGAGCAGCGGCGCCTGCTCGGGTAGGGTGAGACCCAGAACCACGATCCGTGCGCTGTGCAGGCTCTCCAAACCGGTCTCGCGCAGATCCGCCCCTTCCTCCGGCAACGCGACGCCGAGGGCGGCGGCACCCACTCCCAGGGCGGCGCGAGCCACCGGCACTAGTCCGTGGCCATAGGCGTTGGCCTTAACCACTGCCAGCAGCCCAACGCCACAGTGCTCGCGCAGGGCGACCAGGTTGGCGCGGTAGGCATTCAGATCGATCTCCAGCCAGGCCGATCGCATAGGCGTGCCAATTACAGACTGCGGAATAGCAACCGCCGGATTCTGCGTTCCGGAGTGCATCTAAACCCCGCGTTCCGCGTTAGAGAGGGCGCAACACGCCGCATCACGAGTTACGCGGGAGAAGAAGTGTAAGCCCGGCGTGCAGACGTGCCATTGCCAGACGCGCCGTTACCGGACACGCCGTTGCCGGATGCACCGTCTCGCCCGTTCTCGATCCACTCGGCGTCCTCCAGGCGGCAGGCCAGCAATCGCGACACGCCCTTCTCCTCCACGGTCGTGCCGTAAAGCGTATCCGCTGCTTCCATCGTACCCCGGTTGTGGGTGATGACAATGAATTGAGTGTGTGCCGCGAACTGACGCAGGACGGCGATGAAGCGCCCGACATTGGTTTCGTCCAGCGCGGCATCCACCTCGTCCAGCACGCAGAACGGGCTGGGACGCACCTTGAGCAGGGCGAAGAGCATGGCCACGGCGGTAAGGGCTCGCTCCCCACCGGACAGGAGCAGGAGGTTCTGGGCCCGTTTGCCCGGGGGCTGGACGATGATCTCCACGCCGGACTCAAGGATATCGTGAGCGTCCGTAAGGCGGAGTTCGGTGCGGCCGCCGTCGAACAGGAGGCGAAACATCTCGTCGAAGGCGGCAGCGATCTGATGGAAAGCGTCGCGGAACGCCTGGCGGCTGGCGGCGTCCAGCTCCTGGATGGCAGCACGGAGCTGATCGGAGGCCTGTTCCAGGTCGGTGCGCTCCCGCTGGAGGAAGGCGTACCGTTCGGAAAGCGCGGCGTACTGGGCCTCGGCTTCCAGGTTCACGGGGCCCAGACTGCGGATCTGGCGCCGCAGGCGCTGGAGGTCTCCCTGGGGATCGGAACTCTGCGCCAGCGCGGCCGCCAGCTCCTCGCGCGTGGGGGAGGAGCCATCGGGATCCTCCGTGGTGAGAAGGCGCGCCTCGTCCCACTGGGCCTGGAGATGACGGCGCTCGGCCTCAACAGCAGTGCGCTCGACCTCGACGCGGTGGGCGCGGTCGGCGACCTCACGTAGGCGTTCGCTAAGGCGAGCGGCGGCGCGGGCGGCTTCTTCGGCGCGGGCGGCGTGCTCCAGACGCTCCGCCTGGGCCCGAGCGAGGGCAGCGGCGGCGCGTTCGGCCTGCTCTACGAGGGCGGCGGCGCGCTCGCTCAGTTCAGCGGCCCCGAAAGCTTTCGGGGCCTCCTCGCGGAGGGCGGCGCGCTCTTCACGCCGCTGGCACAGGGAGCGCTCCGCCTCCTCCAACCCCTGGCGGGCGCGACTGGTCTGAGCACGGGCGCCGACCAGCCGGGATTCCAGGGCGGCGCGAGCCACGCGCGCATCCGCGAGCGCCTGCTCGGCGGCATGGGCGTCCCGAAAGCTTTCGGTCTCCAGGTCGTCGGCCCCCTCCCCCAGCCCCTCTCCTACAAGGGGAGAGGTGTCCGCATCCACGCTGGGTTGGGAAGCTTGCGTTAGGGCGTGACGGGCAGATTCTACTTCCCGCAGAGCATGGGCGTGACGGTCGGCAGCGGCCTGGCGGCGGCGTTCGGCCTGGGCGCGCTCCCGTTCGGCGGCCGCCAGAGCGTCCTGGGCCGCCTGGTGTGCCAGCCGCGCGGCCTCGGCGGCCACGCGTGCCTCGTGCAGAGCCCCTGCGGCGCGCTCGGCGGTGTCCCGTGCATCCCGTGCGGCGGCTTCGCGGTTGGCCAGCGCCGCCTCCAGGGCGGCGAGCTGTTCCCCGAGGGCTTCGATCTCGCGGCGGCGCGCCAGCGCGGCTGTGACGGGGTCCTTGCCGGCGGCCGCGGCCACGTGCACTGCCCCCACGCTGGCGAGCCAGTCGCCGCGAGGCGTGACGGCCATCCAGCACCCTCCCTCCGACTCCTCCCCTATCTGAAAGTTGGTGCCGTGATCGGCAAATTCGGGCGCGTGTGTCGCACCTAACCCCCCGGCTCCCTTCCCTACGAGGGAATCCTGATTATATCGGGATCTCCCCGTGAGGGAGGGGACGGGGGTGGGGTTCGGCAGTTCCGGCACCAGAAACGCCCGGCCGAGGACGGCACGCGCCGCGGCGGCGGCGGGGCCAGCGGCCTCAATCTGCCCGGCCAGGGAGTCGCCACGTATCGGAAGGGCGGACAGGCCCGGGGGACCAAAGAGGATGGCGCCCGCACCTCGTTTGGCAAGCCAGGATCGCGCCGCCTCCAGGGCGGCAGGATTATCGGTGGCCACGGCGCGCGCGTAGGGACCCAGGGCGGCGCCCACGGCGCGCTCCAGGTGGGCGGGGACGCGAAGAGCATCGAGGAGCCGCTGCCAGGGGCCGGGCAGTTCGCCCGCAGCAGCGGCGGCCAGGAGGGCGTCCGCTCCCTGGGCGTCGTCGCCATCGGTTAGGGTGATGAGCGCCTGACGGCGCGCGGCCACGCCATCCCGTTCGGCGTGGAGGGCGCGCAGGACAGTGTCGGCCTCGCGGGCGGCGTGGGCGGCGCGCGCAGCTGCCGCTTCCGCCTGGAGGACACGCGTGCGGGTCCCGACGCAGTCGGGATCGGCCGTCCCGAAAGCTTTCGGGCCCGCGAGCTCTTGGAATCCCGAAAGCTTTCGGAACTGGTCCAGCTCCGCCTGCGCCTCGGCGAGAGCCGCTGCCGCCTGCGCGGCCAGTTCCTGGCGCTGGGAAAGACGCTCCGCCAGCGCTTCCACACGGGCCTGGCGTTCTGCTTCCTGTCGGACACGCACCAAGGCGGCCTGGCGGCGGGCTTCCTGCGCGCGGCGCGCCTGGCTGGCGCGGCTACGGGCGGTCTCCGCGGCGCGCGCGGCCTCCGCCACCTGCCTCGTGCGCGCGGCGAGTTCCCGCTCCAGATCGGCGACGTCTGCGGCGGCGGCGTCGGCTTCGTCGCGCAGGGCGGCGCGCCGTATCTCGGCGGCGGCGAGTTCCCTTTCCAGGAGGGCGGCGCGGCGTGCGGCCTCGGCGGCACGCTCCTCGGCGCGGGCAGCCTCGGCGCGCATCGTCGCCGCGCGGGCGGTGCCCTCCGCTTGCGCCGCGCGGCAGCGTTCCAGGGCTTCCTCAAGGGCGGCGAGCGCGCGGCGGGCCTCCTGCTCGCGGGTGCGGGTCCCCGCCATTTCGGCTTCCAGGCGCGCTCGTTCTTCGCTGAGTTCCGCCTCCAGGGCGGCCATGCGCTCGCCTTCGGCGCTCAGGGCGCGCAGACGAGTGCCGTACCAGGCCTCTTCGAGGAGGCGCAACCGCTGCGCCAGCTCGCGGTAGCGGCGCGCCGCCTGCGCCTGGCGCTTCAGCGGCTCGAGCTGGCTCTCAATCTCCGCCAGGATATCTGCCACACGCAGCAGATTCTGCTGCGTGTTCTCCATCTTGCGCTCCGCCTCGCGCTTGCGGACGCGGTACTTTTTGATCCCCGCTGCCTCCTCGAAGATGGCGCGGCGATCCTCCGCGCGCACGCTCAGGATCTGATCGATCTCTCCCTGGCTCACCAGTCCGTAGCCATCACGGCCCACGCCGGTATCCAGAAACAGCTCGTAGATGTCCTTCAGGCGACAGGCGGCGCGGTTGATGAAGCACTCGCTCTCCCCGGAGCGGTAGACGCGGCGGGTGACGGTGATCTCGGGGAAGGGCAGCGGCAGGGCGCCGTCGCTGTTGTCTACGGTGAGGGCAACTTCGGCGAAGCCCAATGGCCGGCGGCGCTCATTGCCGGCGAAGATCACATCCTGGGTAAGGGCGCCGCGCAGGGCGCGGATATTGTTCTCCCCGAGCACCCAGAGGAGGGCATCCGCAATGTTGCTCTTGCCGCTGCCGTTAGGTCCCAGAATGGCGGTGATGCCGCTGGTGAAGTGGACCTCAGTACGCTCGGCGAAGGTCTTGAATCCGTGAAGTTCCAGGCGCTTCAGATGCACGGCTACCCTCGATCAGGTAACAAGCGATGGGTGGCTGAGAGAAGATTACCGGTTATCGCCGCCAAGTTCAAGCGATGTGAAGAAAGAAGCGCGAAGAACGAAGGGCTGGTGGGGCGAGGAATAATGCACTAAGGGGCGGGATGGCCGGTGATCGCGCGCTGTCCCGGCCGGTTGGGACGCCCCGATGGTTACGGCGGCAGCATTCGATGGGGTGCGCCGGCGGGGCAACCTGCCCACCATAAGACCAATGGAATTGTCGGCGGCGCGGCGCGGGGTGAGCACGAAAAGTACCCGTACGGGCGACAGGGAACCGGCAGGGCCAGGGAGGGTCCTGTACTCGTGGGGAACGCAGGTTGCAGCACGCGGCTTGGAGACCGGCAGGTTCCCCATTCCGCATTAGGAAGGGGCAGGAGTGCCGGCGGATATGGTAGAATGGCATAACAGGTGATGTGCGATGAGCGATTGGACCCGGTGGCGCGTGATACTGATCGGACTGGCGCTAGGGGTAGTGCTGGCCGGGGGTTTCCTCGGCGGACTGCACTCCTCGTCCCGAAGGCTTTCGGGATCGCTGCAGGCGGCCCGCATTAAAGATCCGCCCGAGCCGAAGCCGGGGGGAGGCAAGCGGTCTGTTGAGCCTCCAGTACGGCACGTCGGCTAGGGTTGAAACGAGCGGTTGGGGAGCCTGTTCGCCCCGTGCACCGGGGTGGGCGGGCTCTCTTCGTGTCTGCAGCATGATGTGACAGAGATTGATGGCCTAGAGAGCAACCACCTGGCTATACGGCCCTACGGTCCCGTATGCGTAGGGGCGCAGAGGACCCCGAAAGCATTCGGGGCCCGCCCCACTGCAAAGTGCGCCTGAGGCGCACGCCAGAGGAGGCGGATGGGGGACGAGAAGATAGGAGTGGCGATCCTCCACCGGCGGGGCTGGCAGAGAGCGCTCAGCACCATCACAATGGTGCTGAGCGCGATGGCGCTGGTAGACAAGATGCTTGGCTTGCTGTGGGCCCCGCTGATCGCTGCGTCACTCGCCTACCTTACGGGCTGTCTGGCGGCGCTCATGGCTCCCCGCCGGTGGGCGGTGGCGCGCGTGGGCGCGATCCTGGGCCTCACCTTCGCCTACGGGCTGACGTGGCGGCTGGTCGCCGATCCAACCCCGCTTGTTGTGTGGCAGCAGCTGCACGCCGGAGACGCGCTCCTGGAAGGCGGCCGGCGGGAGGATGCACTGCTCATCTACCGGGAGGCGGAACGGGTGGCGCCGCGCAATCCGCACGTGCTGACCCGCCTGGGAGCGGCGTACTACCGAATCACAGACTATCAGCGCGCCGCCCGTGCCTATGAGATCGCGCTGCGAGAGGCACAGCCGCCGCTGGAGCGGGGGCGGCGATGGCGCGTCCTGGTGGATCTGGGCCAGACCTACTGGAAGCTTGGCCGGCCGCAGGACGCGCTGCGCACCTACCAGGACGCCCTGGCCCTGGGGATTCCGGAAGAGGAGCGCCCACTGATGGACTACCGCCTGGCGGGGGCGTATTTCGATCTGCGGGACTTCGACCGCGCCATCCACCACTACGGACGGGTGGCGCAGGCGGGGGGCGAGTACGAGGCGGCGTCGCTGTACAACATTGCCTGCGCCTACGCGCAGAAGTACCGCCTGGCGCCCCCCACGGCACGGCCGATGCTGGTGCGCCGCGCCGTTCAGTTCCTGCGGGAGGCGTGGACGCGGGCGCGGGACCCGGCAGATCGACAGGCGCTGCTGGAGGGCCTGGCCGGCGCTCCCGAACAGCAGGACCCGGAGCTGGCCCCGATCCGGGGGACGAAGGAGATGGCAGCTCTGCTGCGCCTCATTCGGACCGCAGAGCAGCGGTAGCACTCTTCGGGCGCCGGCTTGTCCCGAAAGCTTTCGGGACAGGAGTTCCTATGTCTCCGTCTAACTCCTCCCCGGCGGCGCCGCACGAGGGAGCCGGCGCGCGAAGGAGAAGGCCATGGCGGAGCTGAAGGTTACCGTTCGACCGAACGGCCCCTATGTGATCCAGGGGCCGGTTCAGGTGGTGGATTGGCACGGCCACCCCTATCCGGTCTCCGGGCCGGTGACGGCGCTGTGTCGGTGCGGGCACTCCGAGAACAAGCCGTTCTGCGACGGATCGCACAAACGGGTGGGCTTCCAGCACGAGGAACCGGCGCCGGCGGAGTGAGGGAGTGCAGAGTGCAGAATGAGTAGTGAGCGGATCGGAGTCCCTGCTCGCGCCCAGGACTCTCTCTGCACTCCTTAGGGGCCGTAGCGGGCCAGTTCGTCGAGCGTGGGCGGGCGATGGGTCAGCTTGCGGATGAACCCCGCCATCGTGGTGCTGCTGCGCACGCGAGGGAGCATCAGCGGGTCCGAGTCGGGGGTGACCCACCCGCCGCCCTTCTTCCAGCCGGCCAGGTACCCCGCCTGGCGGGCGTGCTCCTTCACGCGCTCGTCGTACCGGCCCGCGGGATAGGCGATCTGCCGGATGGGAGTGGCCAGTTCGCGCTCCAGGTCCGCCTTGGAGAGCGCCAGCTCTGCATCGAGCTCCGGGGTGGGCAGGGCGGTCAGGTCGCAGTGGCGCACGGCGTGGGAGCCGAAGTCCATCCCCTGCGCGAGCATCAGCCGGGCTTCATCCCAGGCGACGTGGCCGGCGGTGCCCACGGTGCTCGTCACCAGGAAGAGGGTCCCATCCAGCCCGTAGCGACGCAGGATGGGGAAGGCGCGCGTGAAGGCGCACCCGTAGCCGTCATCCAGGGTGAGGGCGGCGGCGCGGGCGGGGAG
>JACQGL010000179.1 GCA_016199525.1 Armatimonadota bacterium | reverse complement strand
GGCGGTTTATCGACGTCCTGGTGGGGGATGCATTGTACTGTACCGCGCCGGTGGTGCAGGCGGTGGAAGCCCTGGGGCTGGACTGGGTCTTCACGGTCAAGGACAATCAGCCCAACCTCGTGGCGGACGTCGAGCGACTCACCCGTGGCCTGTCGACGGAGTGAGGGCGGGAGCCTGATCGGCAGTGGCAGCTCTGGCATCTGCCCGCCGTGTACTGGGCGGCGGCCGATCGCGCGGTGCGGATCGTCAAGCTGGAGGGCAAGGTGCTGACGCATCGCCTCTCCGTGTCGTGCCGGGGGGTAACGCGCACCACCGTCAAAGTGCCGCGGTGGGAGTCCTACACTCACCTCTACGCGACGAACCTGGAACTGGTGAATATCCCGCCGCGCTTTGTGGAGGAGGTGGGGCAGAGCCGCTGGCGGATCGACACCGAGGTGTTTCAGACCCTCACCACCGCGTGCGCCCTCAAACGACCCTCGGTGCACGCGAGCCATGACCAAGCGCTGGTGGGGCTCACGATGATCCGGGTGCTTGCGTACACATTGACTCTCCTCTTCTTCCACCGCCAGGTGCTCAGCCATTGTCGCCGTCATCGCCCCGGGTATCGGCATCTCGCGGGGCTGTTGGCGGCCGAATATGCCACGACCTTCCTTGACTCCAGCTGATCCCAGCTCCTCCGGCAGGTCGCCGGAAGACCTCCGGGTCTGAGGCCCCCGCACCCCCTGAGACCGCCCCCATCGGCCCACACCCCTCCCGTACTGGGAAGCTGAACCCATGCTCGCACCGAAAACCCACCCCCATTGCACCGAACCAGTCAGTGCCGGTCCTTGTTTGCGAAATCGCTGCGGGGTGCAGGCTGGACCTTGCCCTGGGGATCAATCCGCAGTACCGTGGACATGGAGCAGTCTCCCTTCGCATGGTGTGTTGTGGCGCCCAAAGCTGAATTCACCATACTGGGTGCTGCTCCCTCAATTATCAACTACCCTCGGGACACCCCCACCCCCGGTCCTGAAACTGTAACCTTCTGAAAAGCGATGTAGCCGCTCCCCTCCAAGACATGGAACCCTTCGTGATGAGGGAGCAGCTTGGTAATCGAGCTTCGGTCAATGACTAGAAACGTGCCACCAGGGACGAGGAGTCTCCTGACCGCATTGAGTAGAAGCTCTCGCCGCTCGGCACTCACCATGTGAAGGAAGTCGACCGCCACTACCAGGGAAAAGCTCGCCGGCGTGTATTGCTCAATGCCTGTGACCTCCGTCACCCGGAAGTCAACCGAGACGCCGCACTGGGAGGCAAGAGCCCGAGCCTGGCCAATCGCGCCAGGGTCAAGATCAATCGCGGTGACTTGGTATCCCTTGGCCGCGAGGACGCAGGCTGTCTGCCCATTCCCACAGCCGAGTTCCAGGACCGCGGCAGGCGGCATAGGAGCTTGCGTGACCTGGAGAAAGGTGAGAAGGGCTGGGTGAATCCCCAGCCCTCCGGTGAGTGTCCTCTGATCGCCGCTGTGGTCACGGTCCATTGCCCTTAAGAGTCTCAGGAATCTGTGACTGCAGCTTGTTGTAGTGTGCCTCCAGCCAACGAATTTGCTCGAGGGTCAGGATCTGTGCACCATTCGCTGCAGCCTGGAACCAGAGCATGTTTGCCTGGTACTGCAGGTCGGCCGCTCTCCTCGAACACTCCGCCGCCCGCTTCATATTCAGTGGGCGGCCCTGGACTGGTGCCTTAGTAAGTTCGTGACACGGCAGCCAGTTTTTCCTGCCTTCAGCGATGATCTTGTTCAGTCTCTCGCGGTATTCCCGGCGGGTACTCTCGATCTGTCTCCGCTGCGTGTCGGTTAGATTGATCTTGTCGGCGTACATCGAGACCGCAGGGAAGTCCTGATTGATGAACTGCATCCCCTTCGCACATTTATCTACACCATCGACGGCCGCGTGTCAAGAAAGTAAATACCGCGTTAACCATTACTGACACATCGGGTGCTACCTTCGCACCAGTTCTCCGTCAGCCCCGGAGGCGGTGACCGTGGCAGAACTCTGGCAGGCATACGGATCCTGGATTCTTTACGGGATCGTCTTCGTCGTGATGATCCTCCTGCACTCCCGGATGCACGGGCACGGAGGACATGGTCACCAGGGGACGGGTGACCACACGCATTCCGCCCACGGAGGCTCCGCCAGCGGGCACGCGCATGGCCACGGGGAGCAGTCGTCCGAGCATGCGCACGGTGATGACCCCAAGCCGGCGACCCGCACGCGGAGGGGGTGCTGCTAGACGGGATGGCGGATCACGGGCTCCACCTCATCCTGGTGGTCCTGGCGGTGGCGGGCTTCTTTGTCGCGCCGCCGTCTATCGCGATTCCGGTCCTGGCCGCAGTGATCGCCGCGACGATCGCGACGTCGATCGCGGTCAACCGCGCGCTGCGCGCCCCCATCAGAACGGGCAACGAGCGCATCGTCGGTGAGACGGCCACCGTCGTCGAGTGGGAAGGACGCACCGGCCTGGTCCGCCACCGGGGGGAACTCTGGCGCGCCACCAGCGCGAGCCTGTTCAGGCCAAGGGAGTCCGTCCACATCGAGCAGATCGAGGGGACGTTGCTCCGCGTGCGGCCGGAGGATGCCAGCAAGTCACCGGCGCCGGCTCGAGGGTGACGCCCCCATGGGCAGCGCGCGGGCGCATCTGATCATCGCCACCGCCGCCCTGCTTGTGGCCTTCCTGGCCGTCCTCCAGGTGCGGACCGAGCGGCAGGTACGCCAGTTCCTCGGTGTCTCCTCCCCCCAGCTTGAGGAACTCGCATACCGCATGCAGCGAGAGGAACAACTCAGGTCCGAACTGGAGGCCGAAGCCGCCGCGCTGCGGCGCCGGCTGGAAGCGCTGATGGAGGAAATGGCACGCAAACAACGCGGGTTCTACGCGCTGAACATGCAACTTCGCGCTCTCCGGCTCCTCGCAGGACTGACCCCGGTGGAAGGTCCAGGGGTGGCCATCGAACTGTCCGACAACCCCCGCCCTCTCCAGCCAGGGGAGAATCCCAACGAGGTCCTGCTGCACTACACCGATCTCGCGCGCGTGGTCGCCGACCTCTGGGCGGCCGGGGCGGAAGCGGTGGCGATCAACGAAGAGCGCTTAGTGGGAACGTCAGGAATTGAATGTGTGGGCACAACGATCCTCGTCAACCAACGGCGGCTCGTCCCACCGTTCCTCATCACCGCCATCGGAGACCTCGACAGGCTGATGAGTGAAGCCGGCATTCGTGGGGGCAGCCTCGACATGTTGAAGTCGTTTGGATTCCCTGTGCGGATCACCAGGCTGCAGTCCCTGCGCATCCCTGCGTACCGTGGGGCGATGGCGTCGGCGGGGGCCAGGTAGGAGGCCGCCGCATGGAGTCGATGTGTGAAGGACCACGGACCTGGTCCTCCTCCTGGCCGTCCTTCGCCCACCGGTGATCGGACCGGTGCCGATCGAGAGCATCGAGGTGACCAAGCCCCCGTGGATCTTCCTTCCGCTGTTTGCCATAGAGAACTGGGTGGGGATTTCCGCGATCCTGTGGATCAGCGTCGCGACTGGGGCGATCCTCCTCCTGGTCCTCGTCGGCCTCGCAGCCCTGGCCTGGGTCACACAGGGGGCTGAGCACATCGGTTCGCTGTTCCGGATCAGGGCGTGACCAGGCCGCGTCTGCTGGCCCTCGTCGCCGGTGCCGCGGCGGCGGCATGGTTTCCTTCGCCTGCTGTGGCGATGCCGGTGGACCGGGGGCCGACGCCAGAAGTGCATGTCGTCCGTGCCGGCGACACGCTCTGGGCTATCGCGCAGATGCACGGCCTGAGCCCTGATGCGCTGGCTTCCGCCAACGGCCTGGCCGATCCGCGGCGCCTGGGCATCGGCACACGGGTCATCCTCCCCTCATCGGGCCCGCGAGGGATCCGTTCGGCGGCGCAGGGCAGTCCCGCACTCCGGTCCCCGCGAACTCCCACCCCTGTCGGGAAACCACAGCGCCTGCGCCGGCCGGGGATGGACTGGCCAAGCCGCGGCATTGTGACCTCGCGGTTCGGCTACCGGGGCAGGAAGCACCACCACGGGATCGACATCGCCGCACCGGTTGGGTCACCCATCAGGGCGACCCGCGACGGGATCGTCCGGTCTGCCGGGTGGCAGGGTGGCTACGGCCGTCTGGTCATCCTGGACCACGGCGGAGGCTTGAGCACCTGGTACGGGCACGCCTCGAAGATCCTGGTGCGCGAGGGCCAGCGGGTCGCGAAAGGAGAGGTCATCGCCCGGGTGGGAACATCCGGGGAGGTCACAGGGCCCAACCTGCACTTCGAGGTCCGGCGCAACAATACCCCG
>JACQGL010000178.1 GCA_016199525.1 Armatimonadota bacterium | reverse complement strand
GTAGGTAAGGAATTCGTGCCCGAGGGCCGGCCCGAGACGTAGCGCCCCGAACGCTTTCGGAGCAGGCAGGATGCCTGCGCTACCCACTGAACACGAACGCACCCCCGGCGCGCATCTTACAGCAGAAAGGGCACAGCAATGACATCGTGGATTTCCGCTGCGGCGCTGGCGCTGGTGGGCTTGGCGCTGGCGAGGGGCGCCCCCGCCGGTGATCCCGCTGCGGCGCAGAACGCCCCCGCGCTCCAGGTGGGAGACCGGGCGCCCGAGTTCTCCCTCCCGGGCTCGGATGGGAAGACTTATAGCCTGAAGGAGTTCCGGGGCAAGAAGGCGATCGTGCTGGCCTGGTTCCCCAAGGCGTTCACCGGCGGGTGAACGCGCGAGTGTGCGTCGCTCCGTGATGAGCCGGCACTCGAAAGGTTCAAGATCCAGCTCTTTGCTGCCAGCACCGATCCGGTGGATACCAACAAGCAGTTCGCGGCGTCGCTGAAGCTCAAATATCCCATCCTCAGCGATCCCCAGGGCAAGCTGGCGCAGCAGATGGGGATCCTGGGGCCCAACGGCATGGCGCGTCGCGTAACGTTCGTCATCGACAAGCAGGGGGTCATCCGCTCCATCAGCTCGCAGGTGGCGCCTGGCACCCACGGGGCGGACCTGGTGAAGGTGCTGGAAGAGATGAAGATCGGCAGGAAATAAGGCGTTCAGGCGATGCCCTGGTATGGGGAACGGCTGTATGAGGGAACGGGAAACCGGAAGCGGCCTCCCACCATCCGTGCTCCCATCCTCCGTTCCGCGCCCCGCCCTCTGGTGGCTGGCTGATTTGACGGGGGGAGGGGCTTTCGCTATAATCGCGGTACGCCGTGCGTACGCTCGATAACCACCGGCACGCTGCCTGGGAGATTGTCTTTCGAAACCTCCGGGACGCGCTACGCCCCACGGCAAGGAGAGAGGATGGGCGCGCAGATCCTGCGCATCGGGGTGCCCAAAGGCAGCCTTCAGGAGGCTACGCTGGCGCTGTTCAAGCGCGCGGGCTACACGTTCCGCGTGGACGGACGCTCCTACTTCCCGCAGGTGGATGACGACGAGATCGAAGCCACCCTCTTGCGCGCCCAGGAGATCCCTCGCTACGTGGCCGAGGGCGTCCTTGATGCCGGTCTCACCGGCTACGATAACGTCGTCGAGTCGGATGTGGACGTGGTCGAAGTGGCGGAGATGGTCTTTTCCAAGACCACCTCGCGGCCATACCGGTGGGTGCTGGCGGTCCCTGATGACGCCGATATCCACAGCGTTAGAGATCTCCAGGGCAAGCGCATTGCCACCGAGCTGGTGAACGTGACGCGCCGCTACCTGGAGCGCCATGGAGTCGAGGCGACGGTGGAATTCAGCTGGGGCGCTACCGAGGTGAAGGTTCCGTACCTGGTGGACGCCATCGTGGAGGGGACGGAAACGGGCAGCACCCTGCGTGCGCACCGGTTGCGCATCATCGACGAATTGCTGGTCTCTACTCCGCGCTGGATCGCCAATCGCCAGGCCTATGCGGACCCGTGGAAGCGGCAGAAGATGGAGAACATCTGCCTGTTGCTCCAGGGGGCGCTGGATGCCGAAGGCATGGTGGGCCTGAAGATGAACGTGCCTCGCGGGCGGCTGGAGCGAGTGCTCGACAATCTGCCCGCGATGCGGCGGCCCACGATCTCCTCCCTGGCGGATGAGGATTGGGTGGCGCTGGAGACCATTCTGCCCGAGAAGCGGGCGCGGGACCTGATCCCCGAGCTGAAGCGCGCCGGCGCGGAGGGGATTGTCGAGTACCCCCTCAATAAGGTGGTCCCGTAGCAGGCGCAGGGCGTGGGGACCGTGTCCTCCAGGCCCAAGGCCGGGGACGTGCCCCGAAAGCCTTCGGGGCGCTACATTCAATACCCAGGGCCCCCATCCCAAGGGCCCGGGGGGACGCCGGGATCCAGTGAGAGGGCGATGAACTGCCCACAGTGCCAGATGCAAGCCCCACCCGGGGACAAGTATTGCCGGGAATGCGGCACGCGGCTCCCGCAGGCAGTAGCGCAGGTCACTTCGCCGCTACCGGAAGAGGTACCTGTGGGCCCGAGCGGTGATCCGGCGATCGTGGCTGCGGTAGAGGCCGCCAAGCTCGAAACGGCTGCCGGCGGCGGAACACGCGTCCGCAGGGAACTGCACCCGCACCTGGCGCTGGCACTGGGTCTGGGGGCGGCGCTCATCGTGTTCCTGGGAGGCCTGGTATGGCTCCGCGCCTCCGGCAGGGCTCGTCCTGCCCCGTCGCCGCCAGGCGTCGCCGCGGGGCTGCCGCAACCGTCCCCCGCGCCGTTCGCGCCCACGGCTCCCGCCGCTACGGGCAGTCAAGCGCCCGCGTCCGCACCGACAGCGCCGGTCCAGACGCGCAGCGTGCCCCCTGCGGCCCCAAACGGCACACCCAGCGGGTTCCGCGCCAGCGCGCCGGTTCCCCCGACGCCCGCGGGTATTGTGCCGCGCACGCCCGCCACTCCGAGAGGCTACTGGTCGCCCACACCGTCAGAGATCGGCCGGGCGATGGTGCCCGCGGTGCCAATGGGGGTGATGCCGCTGCCCTCCGGCGGAGGGTTACCGCTGCCCTCGCCCACCCCTACACCTCCGACGGTGCCGACCGAGCACCCCCCGGCGCACATTGATCCTGTACCGTCCAGCGGTTACATTTACATCGAACCGGTTACGCCACCCGCCCGCCCGGAGGACGACCCCGACGCCGTAGGGACCGCCCCGGAGATGCAGGGCGAAGATCTGTCGCGCCCTAATCGATCAGGGTCGTCCTGATGTCGTCGGCACGCGTACCGCGGACGGCCTGCTCGCAGGCACGCAGGCCCTGGCGTCCTTGGGGAAGGAGCGCGGCGAACGACCGCATCAGCGCGAGGATGGGAAAACGAGGAGGCGAGAGGACGGGGAAGCCAGGCAGCGAGGAGGGATCGTTGTGCGCGGGTGTGGCTTCTTCAGCCGTTCGCTTCGCCATTCATTTCTCAGAGGCGTTCACGCGCGATGCTATTCTAGCAGACAGATGATTGGCCGTACGCTGATGATCATCGGCCTGGTCCTGCTG
>JACQGL010000173.1 GCA_016199525.1 Armatimonadota bacterium | reverse complement strand
GGAGCAGGTAAGGGCTGGTCTCGTGGATGAGGCGGTTCGTGTGGCGGTGGAGATCGCCGTCATTGCTCCGCACCTGCCACGCCCAGGCCATCACTGCCAGCACCATCACCGCCAGGGCTCCAAACGTCGCCGCCAGCGTGCGGCGGTGGGTATACGTGGCATTCACCATTGCGCCTCCGACGTACGCAGTCGATAGCCAGAAGTCGGCTCGCTGACCGTACCACTCTTACATACGTATTACAGTTGTCGGCACTGACCTTCTGCCCCGATTCCGAATAAAGAAGCCGCCCGGCGCTGTATTCAGTAGCGGAACCGACGTAATGCCACCCGTGCCGGATCGTTCCATTGCGCTGTCTAACCTGCCAGACGAAGAGCTGGCCCGCTACGCCGCGGCCGGGCAACTGAACTGTTTCGAGGAACTTCTAACCCGCTACCGGGACCGCGTCTACCGCATCTGCTACCGCTGTGCGGGCAACACGGAGGATGCGGAGGACTGGGCGCAGGAGTGCTTCCTCCGGGCCTACCGCCAGCTGAGCCGCTATGACGCATCGCTCCCGTTCACGCCGTGGCTGTTGCGTGTCGTATCCAACACCTGCGTAAACCTTATAAAGACACGTAAGCGCCGGCAGCAGTGGATGGAACTGGGCCTCCGCGATGAGGTCATTGCCATGGCGGCGCTGGACCCGCTGGCCCGGGCGCTCGCGTCCGAGGAGGAGCGGCGGGCCTTGCGGGCCGTGGAAGAGCTGCCGCCCGAGATGCGGGTCGCGGTGGTGCTGCGCGTGCTCGAAGACCTGACCTTCCGGGAGCTCTCCGAGGCGCTGGGGGTGCCGCTGCAGACGGCGGCCACGCGCGTCCGGCGCGCGCTGGCGCGGGTGCGGGAGAGCCTCCGGCACGCCGGTCGAGACGCAGGGGAGAGCCGGGGGGAGGTGGACGAATGAGGTGCGCGCGTGTGCAGGAGCGCTTGCCGCTCTACGCCGCCAGAGAGATGGCTCCCGCCGAAGCGGCGGCCATCAGCTCACATCTGCTGACCTGCGCCCGGTGCGCGGCGCTGGCAGAGGATCTGGCCGCCGCGGACGAGCTGATAGCGGACGCCCTGCGCACCGCCGTGGAGGCGCCACCGACGCTGGCGATCCGCGTGATGGAAAGTCTGCGCCAGCTCGCGCCTGTGCGCAGGCCCTGGCGGGCTCTCATTCCTCCCTCGGCTATGCGGCGCCGTCTGGCTCTGGGTGCCTTGGCGATCAGTCTGCTGGTAAGCGGGTACTTCGCCGGTCAGTGGCACGCGGGCCGGATCAAGCCGGCCGGATACGTGGCGACCCGCGAGGACCGGATCACCCTCTCGCTCGCGCTGCTGGGCAAGGACCACCTGGAATACCTCGCCAACCCCCAGCCGGCGCAGATCCCAGGTCCAGACGCTCGCGAGGTCGCGCTCGGCCTGACGCCGCTCCTGAAATTCCCGGTGGCGGTAGTGAACCTGCAGTCGGAGGGAGCGCGATTACTTGGGGGGCGCAAGTGCCAGGTGCACGGGGTTCCGATTGCCTTCTTGCTTTATGACTGGGAAGGCGAACGCGTCTCCCTCTACCAGATGGACGAGCGGAAGATCACCCTGCCGCCAATGCGCGAGGTGACGTTCCGGGGACGCCGCTTCCTGACCGGGCGGATGGATGGGCTGACCTATGTGGCCTGGCAGTCCGGCGGCATGCACTTCATGATGGTTTCCGGCGCAAAGCTGGAGCAACTGATCCGGCTGGCGTGTTCCGCCAGTGGGATGTCTCATCCAGCCTGAACCAGGAGGTTGGGCTGGCCGCAGCAAGGAGGTACGAGCATGCAACGATCACGCCGCGCGTTTGTCGCCGGACTGGCGACCTTGGGAATCAGCGCTTCGCTTGCGGCTGTAGGCACCGCGCTTCCGGCCCGCGCTGAGGAAGAAGCGAAGCCGAAAGCAGTCACTCTGACAGGCACGCTGGTGTGCCTGGGTTGCGACTTCAAGAAAGCCCACGGTGCGGCCGCCCAGTGCAGCGTCTACGGCCACAAGCACGCGCTCAAGACGAAGAAGGGCCGGTACTACACGTTCCTCGAGAACGCGAAGTCGGAGCCGCTGATCAAGGGCGAGACGCTGCACGGGAAGCAGGTCGAGGTGAAGGGAGTGGTCTTCCCCGGCAGCCAGGTGCTGGAGGTCCAGGAACTCAAAATCCTTGGCAAGTAGGTCTTTGACCTGGCGGACGGCGGACACGACCAGAACAGATGGGCCCATCCGGAGCGAGGGGCCGCTTTCTTCTCGCCTCCGCGAAACAGTCTCCGTCCAGACTTGAATAAAAGCGCTGGCGAACGCTGTATCCATAAGAGGCGAGCGTATCGGCTGAACCTCGCCGGGGTGCCCAGCTGCGTCCTGGTGCGCGCCTTGTTCCACGCCGTTCCACATCCCTACCGGCCGTGAACGCAGACGACCGGTGCCCTTGGGAGGCCGCAATGGGCCTGGTCCGTTTCGCTCTCCGCAACCCGCACGCCGTGGTGGTGATGGCGCTGACTATCCTCCTGATCGGCGTGACGAGCTTCATCCGCACCCCCGCAGATATTCTTCCGACCTTCAAGACCCCGGCGGTACAGATCCTGACCCTTTACCCGGGCATGCCAGCGGACGTGATGGAGGCGGATATTACCACCCGCCTGGAGCGGTGGACCGGCCAGGCGAATGGCGTGGCGCGGCAGGAGTCCAAGTCGATGGTCGGCGTCAGCGTGGTTCGGGACTTTTTCCGCCCGGACATCGACCCCAACACCGCCATGTCCCAGGTCACATCCCTCGCCATGTCCGACCTCTACTACCTACCCCCGGGCACCATTCCACCGATGGTGATGCCGTTTGATCCTACGGCGAACATCCCGCTGGCGCTTCTCTCCGTGAGCAGTCCCCAACTCGACGAAACGGCGCTTTACGATGTGGCCTACTTCCAACTGCGGAACCGGCTGCAGGGAATCTCGGGCGTGATCGCGCCCGCAGTCTACGGCGGCAAGCTGCGGCGCATCCTGGCCTACGTGGACCGGGACAGGCTCGCGTCGCGCAACCTGTCCCCGATGGACGTGGTGCAGGCCATCCGTAGCTACAACCTGATGATCCCCACGGGGAACGCGAAGTTCGGAGATAAAGACTACCAGATCAACGCGAACAGCATGGTCCCACGTGTGGAGGACATCAACGACTTTCCCGTTCAGATCAACGCCAACGGGGCGCCCATCTTCCTCAAGGATGTGGCGCAGGCGGAAGACACGGCTCAGATCCAGACAAACGTGGTGCGGATCAACGGCCGGCGGCAGGTCTACATCCCGATCTACCGCCAGCCCGGCGCAAACACCATCGCCGTGGTGGACGCGCTGAAGGACACGATCAATGACATCCTCTCGCGGCTGCCGAAGGGCGTGAACCTGAATGTGGTGATGGACCAGTCCGTCTACGTGCGCGAGGCGATCGCCAACCTGCAGCACGAGGGGATCCTGGGAGCCGCCCTGGCGGCGCTGATGGTGCTCCTGTTCCTGGGGAGCCCCCGCTCCACGGGCATCATCTTGATCTCCCTGCCGCTTTCGATCCTGGCGGCGTTCATCGGCCTCTACGCCGCGGGCCAGAGCATCAACAGCATGACCCTGGGCGGGCTGGCGCTGGCCGTGGGCCTGCTGATGGACCAGGCGATTATCGTCATCGAGAACACGCACCGCCACCTGCACATGGGGAAGCCGCCCCTCCAGGCCGCGCTGGAGGCGGCGGGGGAGGTCTCCACGCCGGTGCTGGTCATCACGGTCACCATCGTGGTGACCTTCTTCCCCGTCGTCTTCCTCACCGGCATCGGGCAGTTCCTGTTCACCCCGCTGGCAATCAGCGTGGCGCTGGCGCTCGGCGCTTCCTATGTGCTGTCGATGACCGTGGTCCCCGTGTGCTGCGCGTGGTTCCTGAAGGCGCACCGCCCCGCGGTGGAAAACGAGAGGGAAACAGCGCGCAGGAAGTGGGTGGTTACGGCGGACGGCTTACTCCGGGCGTTCGATAGGGTCTACCTGCGCTTCCGCAGCCGCTACGAGCGCTGGCTGGTGGGGGCGCTGCGCCGGCGGCGCCTGCTGCTGGGCGGCACGGGCGCTGCCTTCGCCGCCTCCCTGCTGTTCCTGCCCGCCATCGGGCAGGAACTCTTCCCGCATGTGGACGCCGGCCAGCTGATGGTCCGCGTCCGCCTGCCTTCCGGCACGCGCGTGGAGAAGACCGAGGCAGTCGTCGGCGATATCGAGCAGACCATCCGGGAGGAGATACCCGCGCGGGACCTCCAGATGATAATCTCCAACATCGGCGTGCTGTACGACTGGCCGGCGGCCTACACATCCAACTCGGGGCCGATGGATGCGTTCATCAACCTGCAGTTCACGGAGCACCGCTCCCGCACGGCCCAGGAGTACGCGGCGCGCCTGCGCCCCGCGCTGCAGGAGCGATTCCCCGGCGTGGAGTTCTCCTACGACACGGGCGGCCTGCTCACCGCCGCCCTGAACTTCGGGCTGCCGTCGCCCATCAACATCCAGGTGGAGGGCAACCGGCTGGATGTCGCGGCCGAACTGGCGGAGGAGATCCGCGCCCGCATCACCCGCGTGGCGGGCACCACGGACGTGCGCATCCAGCAGAAGCTGGACTACCCCCAGATCGGCATCAACGTGGACCGCATAAAGGCCGCCTACCTGGGCCTCACCCAGGAGGACGTGGTCAAGAACGTGGTCACCACGCTCAACTCCAGCATCAATTTCGCGCCCGCGTTCTGGATCGACCACCGGAACGGCAACCACTACTTCATCGGCGCGCAGTACCGGGAGTCGGCCATCCGGTCGCTTGAAACGCTGGAGAACATCCCGATCACGGGGCCGCGCCAGCGCACGCCGGTGCTTCTCAAAGACCTGGCCACGTTCGACCGCACCAGCGCGCCGGCGGAGATCAACCACCACAACATCACGCGGGTGATCGACATCTACGCCAACGTCGCCGGACGGGACGTCGGCCGCACGGCGGCAGAGATCGAGCGGGCCATCGCGGACATCAAGCCACCCGAGGGCTACTTCATCCGGATGCGGGGCGAGGTGGCGAGCATGCGCGAATCCTTCGCCAGCCTGGGCTTCGGGCTGCTGATGGCCATGGCGCTGGTCTACCTGGTGATGGTGGTCCTGTTCCGCTCGTTCCTGGACCCGCTGATCGTGCTCGTTGCCGTGCCGCTCGGCCTGATGGGTGTGCTGGCGATGCTCTTCGTCACCGGCACCCACCTGAGCATCCCCGCGCTGATGGGCGTGATGATGATGATTGGCATCGCCGTTTCCTTCAACGTGCTCCTGACCGACCTGGCGAACCGGCTGCGGCAGGAGGGCCGCACGTGGGAGGAGGCGATCCGCGCCGCAGCCAGCATCCGGCTGCGGCCCAAGCTGATGACGGCCCTGGCGGCGGCTCTCGGGCTGGCGCCGATGGCGGTGGCGGGCAGCGCGAACGCCCCGCTGGCTCGGGCGGTGATCGGCGGCGTGATCGCCGCCACAGTCCTGACAATGTTCGTGCTGCCCGCGCTGCTCCTGGCGGTGAAGGACCCGGCGACGGAGGTCTCAGATGAAGGGTAAGGCGCTGCTTCGGATGGCGGCCATCGCCGCGGCGGGTGGGATCCTGCTCGCCCTGGCCCTGTTCGGCGCGGGACGACCGGGCACGCCGGTCGAGGCGCAGAACGCCGCGCCCCCGCCCGTGGCGGTCGAGGTCGTCACGCCGGAGCGGCGGGACCTGGTCCGCCAGATCCGGCTGCCGGGAACGGTACGGCCATGGGAGGAGACGCAGCTCTACGCCAAGGTGAGCGGCTACCTGCGGCAGATCCTGGTGGACAAGGGGGACGTGGTGAAGGGCGGGCAGCTGCTGGCTGTCCTGGATGTGCCCGAGATGGGGGACGATCTCGCCCAGCAGCGCGCGCAGGCAGAAGCGGCCCGCATGCGGAGCCGGGAGCCGGTCGCCGCCGTGGCGACGGCCCACGCGGAGGTAGATCGCGCCGAGAGCGAGGTGGGCGCGGCGCGGGCCGCTCTGGAGGCGGCCCGCGCGGAGCTGGAAGCCACCCGCGCGGCGGCACAGGAGCCGGAGAGCCTGCTGGCAGGCGTGAGGGCGGAGGAGGCCGTGGCACGAGCGGCGGCTGAGGAACCGGGCCGCGAGGTGGAGACCGCCCGCGCCACTCTGCGCGCCGCGCAGGCGGACCTGCAGGCCGCCGAGGCGGAGGTGGCGCGCTACCAGGCGGACTACGAGCTGCGGGAAAAGACCTACCGGCGCTACAACACGCTGTGCGACCGCGGCGTGGTGACGGAGCAGGAACGGGACCAGACCGAAGGTGCTTACAAAGCGGCGAAGGCGGCGCTGAACACCGCAGAGACGCGGGTGAGCGCCATGAAGGAGCGGGTGGTGGCGGC
This sequence comes from Armatimonadota bacterium, assembly GCA_016199525.1. Classification (GTDB taxonomy): domain Bacteria; phylum Armatimonadota; class SYMT01; order SYMT01; family JACQGL01; genus JACQGL01. The sequence continues at coordinate 9,765 of JACQGL010000173.1, read as the reverse complement.
CCAGAGCGCCGTGCGGACCTGGCAGGCGAAAGTGACGACTGCCGAAGCCCGCACCGCGGCGCCGGAAGCGCAGGTCCCGAACATCGAGGCGAAGGGCCGGACAGCCCGCGCTCGGGTCACCACGGCGGAGAAGGCGGTGGGCTCCGCCCAGAGCGCCGTGCACGCCGCGGAGGCGCGCGTCGAGGTGGCCCGCAGGCAGCTGCGTGAGGTGGAAGCCAGAGTGGCGAGCGCCCACGTCGAGGTCGCTGCCGCCGCCGCAGGCGCCCAGAAGGTGCGCACGCTGATGCAGTACCGCCGGCTGACCGCGCCCTACGACGGGGTGGTCACGGCGCGCAACGTGGACCCGGGTCAGTTGATCCAGACATCCGTATCTAGCCAGGTCCGGCCGCTGTTGGTGGTGAGCCACATCGACCGCGTGCGGGTTATAGTCGCCGTGCCCCAGACGGACGTAACGCACCTGCGAGTGGGCCGGGGCGTGACGCTGACCGTCCACGAGTTCCCAGGGAGAACGTGGTCCGGCACGGTCACGCGTTACACCAACGATCTGGACCCTCAGGCCCGCACGATGACTGCAGAGATCGACCTCCCGAACCCGGGGTGGGCGCTCCGGCCCGGGATGTACGCGGACGTGGCAGTAAACCTGGAGACGCACGCCCGGGCCTTCACGGTGCCGTCGAGCGCCGTGGTGGCGGAGAAGCAGGTGCGCTCGCTGTGGGTGGCTCGCGATGGGAAAGCGGAGAAGATCCCGGTGAAGGTGGGCGTGGACAATGGCGTAGAGGCGGAGATCCTGGCGGGCATCGGGGCAGAGGAGCAGGTCATCGCCAGCGGGCAGTCGAGCCTGAAGGCAGGGCAGGCGGTGCGGGCCGTGCCGGCGCGGCACTGGAGCGCGGGAGCGGCGGCTCCGTAGAGGCGGGACGCTGTGGCGAGGGAAGGGGCAGCGATGGGCAATGGGGCGCGACACGGGCGGGGACGGGCCGCCCAGCCGGCACGGCTGCTGTTCTGCGTGGCGTGGTTCCTGGCCGGGATACGGCCGGCGCTCGGGGCTGAGGAGTCCCCTGCCCCAGTGACCGTGCCCATCGAATCGGGCGCCCTGCCTAACATCGCCACGGAGCGCCGCAGCATCGACCTGCCCACCGTGCTGCGCCTGGCACAGGAGCAGAACCTGGTGATCGCACAGGCGGCTGAAGCCGTGCACGAGCAAGAAGCGGCCCGCCGCGGCGCGCAAGCGCAGGCGCTGCCAAACGTGGGGATCTCCGCAGGGGTGGCGCGGTTGCTGCCCAACATCGCCACAGTGGCGGGGGTCCCCGCCGGGCGTGTCACACTGTTCATCTCTCCCGGCCGGGTCTACTACGACGCGCAGGTGGCAAAGTTTGCCGTGCGGTCGGCGGAGTTCAACCGGGAGGGCGTGACTCAGGATGTACTGCTGGAAGCTACAGCGCGCTACGCCAATCTGCAGCTGGCCCAGGGGCTGGTGCGCGTGGCGGAGCAGTCGGTCTTTCAGGCGCAGGAGCTGGTGCGGCAAACGGAGGGGCTGCAGCAGGGCGGGCTCGCGCTGAACGCCGACGTGCTGCGCGCCCGTGCCCAGCTGGGAGAGGAACACCAGCGGCTGGTTGAGGCGCAGAGGGAGTTCAAGGCCGCCTCCATCAGCCTGGCCACGCTGCTGCGCCTTCCTCCCGCAGTCACCCTGGTGGCCAGTGAACTGCAAGTGGAGATGCGGACGCTGGTGCCGCCGGATGCGACGCCGGATCAGTTGGTAGAGAGGGCCTTGAAGCAGCGCCCCGAGCTCACCCAGGCCAGGGCCGAGATCCGGGGTGCGGAGATGCGCCGCAAGAGCGCGCTCTGGGGAGCGCTCCTCCCGACGATCGGCGTGGAACGCTGGCTCGGCGGTGTAACTACGGATACACCCCAGCCATTGCGCCGCACCTGGTTCTACGCGGAATGGCGCCTGCTGGATAGCCTTGGGCAGAGCGCCCGCAGCAAGATCGACCAGGCGAAGTCACAGGAACGGCAGGCTCGCCTGCGCCAGGAGGATCTGCGCGACCAGATCGCGGGAGAAGTGCTGGTGGTGCAGCAGGCCGTAGCCGCCGCGAAGGAGCAGGTCCAGGTAGCGCAGCAGCAGGGGGCGGCGGCCGAAGCCTCCCTGGCCGTGTTTCGTGAGCGGTACCAGAACGGCCTTGGTCTGCAGCTCGACGTACTGGCCGGCCAGGAAGCGCTAACCACTGCTCGCCAGAATCTGGTGCGCGCCGTCGTAGGCTATAACCTGGCGCAGGCGGAGCTACTCACGCGGCTGGGGGAGCGAGTGACAGCGGGAATGCCGCGGTAGAACCGCTCAGGAGCCGAGAAGCTGGTCCAGCCGTTTCTCGTCGAAGCCGACGACGGTTTGCCCATCGACCACCGTTATCGGGGTCGTCATCACTCCCAGACCACGCAGTTCCTCCAGCGTCTCCGGGTCCTGCGTGATGTCTCGCTGGGTATATGCTACCCCTTTCCGCGAAAGAAACTCTTTCGTCCGGTCGCAGAAGAATCACCCGGGCTGGGTGTAGAGGGTGACCTGGTGAGCCATAACGTTCCCCTCCTCTGGGAGCGATGCCGCAAGCCTGTCTCGCCTGGCAGCCGGGGGAGCGGAGAGCGCCCGCGCTCGATCAGAAGCGCGATGCACCCGGTGCGCGGCCTCTTTGCGTAACTGGTGGGCGATGGCCGACACGCGCTCTCCCTGGAGGGCATGCCAGATGATACGTGCGCGTTCGACGAGGCGTCCCGAAAGCTTTCGGGACGAGAGTGAGCCAGCCGCCGTACCGCTTCCTGTTGTTCGGTTGTCAGTTCCTTAACTCGTAGTGCCACAGCAGCATCTTCTCTGCTGGCGTGGACCGCGTAAACGACTTGCCGAATAAACAACTAAAGGCGCGGCCATAATTATCATCGAGAGATGCTAACTCACACACCGACCCGGCGTGCGCTCGCCCCGGACGAATTCTGCGGGCTCTCGCTCGATGATCGCGTGCGCGCGCTGCTGCCGTTGGTGGCTGCGACTGCTGCACGCAGACGCGCGGGGGGAGGTGCGTGATTACCGGAGCGCAGAGGAGGATAACGATGCCGGTAACAGGACTGGAGATACCGGAGCATCACGGCCCCGGCCCGTTTGATGCGGTGCGCTGGTTCGCGCGTCATTTTGTGCATCTGCCGTGCCGTTACCTCAGTGTACCGGAGACCGGGGCACCCATCGAGGAGCATCCCTGGGGAATCTCCGGGTTCGTGGTAGAGGTTCAGGGCGAGTGGTTCCTGGTGACCGCAGGCCACTGTCTCACGGAGGTGGACGACGCACGCCGCAAAGGCGTGGTTTTCCCGCACTGGGACCTCGACGACGCTGCGTCGATGGGGGCGCGCTATAACCAGGTCGGCCCCTTCGCGTTCGACAACGCAATTAAGGGGCGCGCGTACGATGAGAGCACGGGGATGGACTATGGTGTTATCCATCTACGGGAGGTTTACCGCCCACAGATGAGGGCCAATGGCATCATCCCGCTCAAGGCGGAGCACTGCCAGGAGCCAGGCGGTTATGACCGGTTCTTCCTTCTGGGTGTCCCGCAGGAGACGATCACCACTGGCCCGCACCCTGCCAGGATGGCCAAGGGCCTCCGGCTGGTTGATATTGTGCCCGTACGCAGGGACGAGGTGCCCGAGGATATGCGGGCCAAGCCCTGGCCGCGCGTGTTCTACCGTGTCATCAGTGGCCTTGAGGACGTGGCCCCGCCCGTGAAGAGCCTCAAGGGTATGAGCGGAGGGCCGATCTTTGCGGTCAAGGAGGTGGATGGCAGGCAGTACTACTGGCTGGTCGGCGTGCAGAGCGGGTTCCACCAGCAGGAGGCCATCATCTCCACGTGCCCGGTTGACCGCCTGCACTCTGTCCTGGAACAGTGGCTGTGCCTGCAGCAAGAGGGGGATAACCCCGAACCAAGAACATGAGCAGTGGAGGCACGGGGCAGGCCGTCCCGCTTCCAAGCGGAGCTACCGGCTGTAACCTCTCTGTGGAACCCGGCATGACCTCCGTCATCGTCTTAAGAGTGCAAGGAGTCACCAAGTGAGCGGCGCTGTACGATTAGTAGCACCCTTTGCCCTGGCAGCCTTATTAGCCGTACCGGCTGCGGCACAAGACGCGCAGGTCGGGCAGGTCATCGTGCGCATGCCCGCGGCGAAGGGCACGTGGGTGACCGAGAACGTGCCGGATGAGAGCTTCAAGGACAACACCATCCACCTGCTCGCGAAGGACATCAAGACAGCGAAGATCACCTCCAAGACGAAGCTTCCGAATGAAGACTTCGAGGTCGCTCTAGAGTTTCAGGTCAGCAGCACGGATACCCAGGGGCAGCACAACGGGATGTGGATCGGCTTTCGCTACCCCACGAAGGCCGAGTACTGGAGCGAGCCCAGATACTACTGGCGGGTGGATCTCTCCCATGCCAGGCTCATCGCGTACTTGATGCAGGGCGGTCGAGAGGTCCCACGCGCGCTCGTGGACCGCAACCTCGAGGTGGACAAGTGGTACCGGTTGAAGATCGAGAACCGGCCGAATTCCGTCCGGTTTTCGCTTTTCGAGGAGAGCGGCGCGGCCATAACCAGCGACACAGTCCCTCACGATTATGGACCGAACGCGCCGCAGCCCATCGTGCTCTGGGCCGACGCCGAACTGACCGGCGTGAATGCCAAGGCGCGCCCGCCGAAGCAGACGGTCTTTGCACCGTATAATCAGTATAAGATTACAAATGAGTGGTCGCCCTACATTTCTGTGGGTGGCCTGCTGAGAGGGATCACGCTCACCAGGCCCGGGAAACCGGGCGTCGAACCGCGGCCCGCGAGCCCGATGGCCCACAGCAAGTACCTGGCGCTCACCCGCACCTCCGCTGGTGCTCTGCTTGTCTCCGACGCAGGCACGGGGAGAAAGCTGTTTACTGTCCCTGGAGGGGATGGATGGTTTGCCCAGGAGGTCGGGAAGCCGGCCGGGCAGTGGTCGCTCTTCCGCGAAAAGGTAAGTTCTACCGGCCTGGCTGTTCGGCAGGAGTGGCGGTCGCGGGAAAGCGGCGCGGTGGTGTCGATTGAGTACCAACTGCTTCCCGAGCGCCCATCGATGCGGGTGAGGTTCGCCGCCGCGAACACCAAGCCGGGTTCCCGCCGGCTCGACTTTATGCTGGGCATCGAGCCGGCCTCCGAGTTCGGCACGGCGGAGCGAGCGCTGACATTTCCGTGGCTCAGCTTCGATTGGCAGGCGCTCTATACGAGCGGCAAGTTCCCATTCGCGCTGGACCTCGCCTCGCAGTCGGTCAGCGGCACGTGGGGCACGGGCGAGCTCGCCTGGGGCGATGGGCCGGGCGCGGGGACGTGGCTACCCGTGGTCGGCTTGCTGGGGAAGCGCGGCGACGCGATCGTCTGCACCTGGGATAACCGCACGACCCTCAACTGCCAGGCGGATACCGAGGGCCTGAGAGTCCTCAAGAGGTTCTGGCTGGGCGAGCGGGCGGATTTCGTTGATTCGGGGTTTGACAGCGGCGATGGTGACAGCCAGGTTCCGTACGAGGTCACCATCGGCTACTGTGAACAGGCCGATTGGGAGAAGCTGATCCAGGACTTCTACCTGGAAGACTACCCCCTGTACCGCATGGATCACCGTAACCTTGCCAGGCCGCTGGAACCGGGGCTTTCTGGCGGGTGGGAAGCGTTCTTCACTGATAAGCCCTGGACAGAGGAGATTGCGAGGCAGCAGGGCATGGAAGGAGCGAACGAGGCGCACCTGTTCTTCGGACACGCGAACCACGAACGGCTCTCCAAGGAGTTCAATCTCAACGAGACCGGTGCCTCCTGGGCGCGCAAGTACGGCATGACGCCGCTGCTCTCGGACAATATCGCCGTCGCTCCCCCGGCCGGGAAGCTCTTCGACGCCTCCCAGCACTATACGCAGTTCATCGATAGCTGGGTCTACGATGCGGCGGGTAACGGACCGTTCATCAACTGGGAGGGTATGCTGGTCAACCAGAGCCCCAGGTTCTCGTTCGGCCAGAGCGAGCTGCGGATCCACAAGGATGCCGTGCAGAGGTACCAGGCGGGAGCGGCCTATATGGACCTGTACTGGGGAGCTGGCTCGGATTACGGGCACCCTTACGCGCAGTATCCGTTCACCCCGTACATCGTGGGTTTCCAGGAGTGGATCAGAGAATATTCGTCCTGGCTCCACCAGCGCGGCGTTTACTACATCCTCAACGCGCCGCAGCTGCAGTCGTCGATCACCAGGTTTGGAGACGTCGTGCAGGGAGACATCGGCCCCATCGAGTACTTCCCGATCTTCTTTAAGACAGTGAGTGGAACCAGGCTGTGCCAGTGCTATGGTTCGGCGCCGGAGGTATACTCGCCGGATAACGCGCGCTACCAGGGAAGGGTCGGCGGGATCCGGAAGAACGTGGAGTTTGCGTTGTTTGCGGGGATGGCCTACCGCGGGCGGCCGAGCGCGGACGTTCAGGGGGACGAGCGGGCGGCCGCGGTGGACCTGCTGAACCGGAACATCGGACTGGGTTACGCGATCGGGCAGAGCAGGCTGATCGCGGGAGAGCCCATGCGCTCCTACCAGTATCTGAGCCTGAACGGCGACATGTTCATCGCGGTCTGGAATCCTGAGAACTTGGCCGCCGAGGTGAGTGTGGCTCCTTCTCCCCGCGCCCGATTGAGGCCGAACGAGCTTTACCTTGTCCTCGAGTGGGACGCCGATGAAGGTGCTTCTGTTGTCGGCGAGCCGACGACCGGCGAGATGCTTACTGGGAAAGCGATCAAGGTCAAGCTCGCGCCGCAGCAGACCAAGGTGGTTGCCATTCTTCCCTGTGCGCCCGTTGTGGCACGTGATTTCGCCGCCGCATTTCGTGACGGGGGCACTGTTGTCCGTTTCTCGACGGCGCGGATTGCCGGGGCGAGACTCGCGGGCGGCGCGGCGCAAGTCGATCTGAAGGCGATCGAGGACAGGCGCACGGTTACGCGCATCGAGCACGCCAAGGGCGCCCACATTGAGGTTTCGGGAGCCAAGGAGTTCAATCTCCAGCGGGTCTCGGACGGGGTGACCGATGTTTTCGTTACGCATGGCAGCGGGCCCGTCCGCATCAGGATGAGGTAGAGGCAGTGACGCTGGCTAATCGAAGAGCCCGGACCGCGCGATCCAGGCAGGAGACAGAATGGAGATGTTTGTTGTAGACGCACATTTTCACCTACCGCCGAACGTGACGGACGATGATCTCAAGTTACTGGCCGATTCCGGGGAGGTCGCTAAGATCTGGCTGCTGTCGCTCCCCACGTTCACACACTGGGGGCTGGATGCAGGCAACGATGATCGGATACTGAAGGTGAGCGAGAAGTTCCCGGGGTTCCTCGTTCCGTTCGGATTTCTGGACCTGACCAGGCCAGCGTCTGTCGTCGACGAGCTCAAGGCAAGGGGGTTCGTGGGGCTAAAGGCGCACACGCCGCCCAAGCCGTACGGCGACGAGTCTTATTTCGAGCACTACGCCCGCGCCGAGGCTCTGAGGATGCCCGTTGTCTTCCACTGCGGCCACTTCTGGCAGTTTCCAGAGGGTGGCCTGGCTGTGGAGGGCGGTTACGTCCCCACGTGGAACACCAGCCTCTACACGCTCGACTTGATAGCGAAGCGATTCCCGGGGCTAACGATCATCGGCGCACATCTGGGCTGGCCCTACTTTCAGGAAGCGATGGCGCTGGCGCTCACGCATTCCAACGTCTACTTCGATGTCTCCCTGCCGTTGCACATGGTCATCCAGGCAGCGAAAGAAGCGATCATTGAGAAAGATATCGGGACGAAGCTGCTCTTCGGCACCGACCTGTTCCTGCTCAGGGTGCCTGTCAGGAAGGTGATCGAGAGGGCTATCTTCTGGAGGCAGTATCTGGAGGCGATCTTTGGGTTAGAGCTGGGGGGCACTCCGCTGGCAGAGGCCGGTAGACAGATAGTCGAGCTGGTTATGGGTAGGACGGCGGAGCGCATCCTGAGCGGCGCCGCTTCGTCAGGTTAAGAGGGGGTGTGGGAAGGGCGTATGCCTGCGCCCCTCCGGGGCAGAAGCGCTTCGGTCTCGCTTCTCATCCACGCTGTTGGAGGACACATGGTAATCGAGGGCACGCTAGGCCCGAAGGAACGGGCGGGGATCACGAGTCGCTAGCTGGATTACGCAATGCAGCCCCCCATCTCCGGGCGGGATAACTGGTCCATTCTGGAGGAGCACTGTGAAGCAAGTTATGTGGAAGCCTGAAAGGAAGCTGATAGATTGCCAGCACGAGCGCGTGAGCCTACCGTCCGACAGCATCCAGACGCACCTTTTCGGCCCCTGCTACTACTGCCAGGACTGCGGGACGTGGCTATCGGATGACCCTGCAAAGCGACGTGCTTTGCGGGAGAGGCTTTCGTCTCCCGGGGCGATCCCCTACGTCGTGCCTCCGGCCGCCGTCCTGAACTTCGAAGGATGGCGGATATCTATGGCGGCAGACCCGCCTACGCCTGTCAAGACAGGGGTCGATGAGATCCGGCGGGCAGTCAAGGAAACGCAAGGGCTCGATCTGCCGGTTTCCGGAGTCGATGCTTCAGGCCCATCGATTTTGATAGGTACCCCGGAGCATCACTCTATCAGGCGCCTGATCTCGGGCGGCTATCTTACTCTTCCCGATGGTTGGCCGGGCTACGACGGCTTCATCGCCGCCTATCTGAGAAAGCGCGACGGGTTGGATGAGACCATGGCGGTCATAGGCGGCAACCCGCGCGGCGTGCTCTACGGCTGCCTTGAGGTGGCGCGTCTGATCAGGCGTGGGGAGTTGACGACGCGCGCGTACGTGATGGAAAGGCCGCAGTTCAAGTACCGCGGCGGCTACGCCGAGGGCGAGAACAACTACCGCCTGGAGGAGATGTCGATCACGGGATATTTCCCAACGGAAGAGGAGCTCAAAGGGCTGGCTGCCCAGCGGCTCAACGTATTGATGCTCCGGTACAATCTCTGGAGGAACCGCCACGTCAGATACAAGTACCTCCCGTTCGTGACCGGAGCCCCGCCCTGGCTTGACGATGAGATAGCTGGCTTGCAGCGCGATCTCGCCCTCGCCAAGAAGTACGGGTTCATCTCGCTAGTGCACTTCGGCGTCTCGCATCAGTCGTGGGCCGACGCGCAGATATTTGCCGCCTATCCGGATGCTGCGGCGGCTCGCCTGGATGACTCAGCCCTGTACACTACGTTCCGCCATATCTGCCCGTCCCACCCCCTGCTCAAGGAATATCTGGACGCCGAGATAAGAGAGATGGCGGAGCTCTACCCAGAGCTCGATGGCTTCGTGACCTTCTGCGGCTACGATGGCGCGTCCCTCGGCTGCGACTGCGACAAGTGCCGCGAGTATCCGTATTCCCAGCGCCTGGTGGACTATCACCGGTTCGTACACGACCGCCTGAAGGCCTATCTTCCGCACGCCATCATGATCGCCGAGATGAGCAGCCTGGACATGTACTGGCGTAAGCTCGCGGCGGAACTGCCGGAGGACGTCCTCTTCACCACGTGGAGCAGGGTGCCCAGCACGCTTCTCTACCCATACGTCCACGCTGAGGACGAAATGGAGAAGGAACTCGGCCCCAGGTATCTGACACAGTTATCCAGCCACTCGGAGGGCCTGGTGAACTCGACGGTGCCGGTGGTGAACCTGGAGGGGCTGCAGGCGGATATCAGGCGAGCCGCTGGGAGGAGAGTCGCCGGC
>JACQGL010000169.1 GCA_016199525.1 Armatimonadota bacterium | reverse complement strand
GTCCCATCCAGCCCGTAGCGACGCAGGATGGGGAAGGCGCGCGTGAAGGCGCACCCGTAGCCGTCATCCAGGGTGAGGGCGGCGGCGCGGGCGGGGAGCGGCTCCCGCAGCCGCACGGCGCGCTCCACCTGCCCCGCAGTGAGCACGGCGTAGCCGTTCTCGACCAGATAGCGCACCTGCCGCTCGAAATCGGCGGGGGTGACGGTGAGGTCCCGCAGTAGCGGGCCGGCCCCTGCGGGGGGTTCGTCGATGCGGTGGTACATCAGCACCGGCACGGCGAAGGCGGCGGTCACCGGGGGCTGGAGCGCGGGCGGCGCCGGCGGAGGCGGAAGCGGATCTCGAGGCAGTCGGGACTGGCCGACTGGCCGGGGGCAGAGCAGCACCCCCAGCGCAGCGACGGCGATACAGGCGAGAAGGCGACGGCGGAAACGGCTCACGGTGTGCTCTCCGCCGGAGCGACGCGGCGGTCCATCAGACCGGCCGATGGATTGGTGGTCGGCGGGGAGGCGGGAGTTCAGCAATCACGAAAAGGATGCTTCCGGGGGCGCCTCGCCGCCGGTGATGCGCGCGGCGCCCTGCCCCGCGCCGGCGCTGCCGGGGCTACCGGCGGCGCACGACCACCACCGTCAGATCGTCCACCACCTTGCCGAACGCCTGGGGGTCCGCTATCAGATGGCTGACCAGCTCTCCGAGTGGAAGAGCGGCATGTCGGCGGACCAGCGCCTCCAGGCCCTATGTTAGTGGGTGCGTTCGCGTCCAGTAGGTAGCGCAGGCATCCCTACGGGCCGTATGGCCTGCCTGCCCCGAAAGCGTTCGGGGCCTGCACGCAGCGGCCTCCGTGCGGGGGCATGCAGGCTGGAAGCCTGCGCTACGTCAGGAGGGGAGCGAACGCGATTCAAGAAGACGAAGGACGAAAGACGGAGGAGCGGATGGAGCCCCAGAACTACGTGGACTGGATGGCAGAGATCGATCGCCGGCCCGACCCGAACGAGGTGGCGGAGGTGATCCGCCTGGTGTGCGGCGGGCCGGATCACCAGCGGATGCTGGCGGCGCTGTTCGATCGGGTGCCTCTGGCGCCGGGGCAACGGGTGCTGGAAGTGGGCTGCGGCACCGGGGAGGCTGCCCGGCTGCTTGCCCGACGGACGGGATGCCGGAACCCGATCGTGGGCGTGGATCCCAGCGCCACCGTTCTGAACGTCGCGCGAGGAATGACCCGAGAGGAACATCTAGAGGAGATCCTCGACTTCCGGCAAATGGACGGAAGGGCGTTGGGCTTTGCGGGCGACACATTCTCTTTCACCTACTGCGCCCGCGTGCTGCAGCACGCCCGCGCGCCGCTGGCGGTCCTGGCGGAGATGGCGCGGATCACGGCGCCGGGCGGCACGGTGCTGGCGGTGGAGCAGGACCTGGGAGGCTGCTTTGAAGCAGGCATACCGGATGATCTCTACCGCCGGTGCTTCCAGGACACGAATCCCACCCTGGCGCGCGAGCTGCCGTTTCATTTCCGACGGCTGGGCCTGGAGGTGCTGGACGTGGTCCCCGCCGTGTGGGTGCTGCGCCAGCCGCGGGCGCCGGTGGCGGATCTACGGGCGGACTACCAGCGCCAGCGGGGGACGGTATGGCCGCGGGTGGCAGCGGGGATTGTCAGCCCCCCAGAGGCCGAGGCTTACTTCGCGGCCCTGGAGCGGGCGGTGGCGGAGGGTCGCTTCCTGCGGGTGACGTTGAACCTGGCCACGCTGGGGCGGAAGCCGGGACCGTGACGCCAGAATCGGCCCCGAAAGCTTTCGGGGCGTCCCGGCCCTCGCTCGCTGGCCTGGGGGACGTTTCGGCCCCGATCCGCCGGTCTATGCCGGTCTATGATAGAGGCGAGGAGGCCCATATGTTCAAGCGAATCCTGTTGCCCACCGACGGCTCTTCGCACGCGCTCGCCGCAGCGCGCATCGCCGCCGATCTGGCAAAGGCCACCGAGGGGAGGATCACCGCCATCACCGCTGTGGAGTACGAGGTCGTCGCCGGAGGTTTGCCGGAGGAGATCGTGCGCACGCTGCGCGGCCAGATCAAGCGCCACGCCGAGGAGGTGCTGGGCGAAACGGTGGCTGCGGTGCAAGAGCGAGGGGCGGCGGCGGAGGCGCGCATTGTCGAGGGCCACCCTGCCAGCGCCATCCTGGCCGAAGCGGAGCGCGGCGGCTACGATGTGATCGTGATGGGAAGCCGCGGCATTACGGAGGCGGCAGGCTATCGGGAGTACGTAGGGAGCGTGACCCTGCGCGTGCTGGCGCGTGCCTCCATCCCCGTGCTGGTGATGCCGCCGCCCGCGCAGGTGGTGGACTGAGGGTGGGCGTAGGAAACCCCCGCGGTGGGGAACCCTCGCCCGTGCGTGGCCTGTTCTCGGGGCGGTTCGCTTCACCGGTGGCAGGTACGGAACGGCGTCCGCTCCTCACCAAGATCGCGGACGGCGTTCGTCTCCACGCGCGTGGCGGTCGCCGGAGGGATGAAGAAGCAGGAGTTGGGGAGAACATGGGCTGGCCGGTTGGGCTCGAAGGCGAACGGGGGTGGTTCGGGCCGCACCGGGGATGAGGCCCGCGCATGCCTTCCGTATCTTTCGGGCAGCTCCTGCATCGGAACGCGGATTTTCGTCACCTCTGGTACGCGCAGATCGCTTCCCAGCTGGGCGACTGGTTCAACATCATCACCTTGCAGGCGCTGTTGCTGGATTACACCGGCAAGGCGGGCAGCGTGGCGGGATTGCTGGTTGCCCAGATGGTCCCGGGCATGCTGGTGGGGCCGGCGGCGGGCGTGGTGGTGGATCGGCTGTCCCGCCGGCGGGTGATGATCGTCGCCGACGTGTGCCGCGCGGTGCTGGCGCTCGGGCTGCTGCTGGTTCGGGGTCCGGAGACTGTCTATCTCGCCTATCCGTTCGTGGCGGGGCTGTCTTTGTTCGCCGCCTTCTTCGAGCCCGCCCGCAGCGCCACGCTGCCGAACATCACCCGCCGCGCGGAGCTGGTCACCGCCAATGCGCTCGTGGCGGTGACGTGGTCCTCACTGTTGGCAGCGGGGGCGCTGATAGGGAGCCTGGTGGCGCGCTTTCTGGGCAAGGAGGCGGCGTTCACGCTGAACGGCGTTTCGTTTCTGATTTCGGCGGTATTCATCGCGCAAATACGGATACCGGAAGAGGGCCGGAGGCCAGAGGGGCGGGGCGGCTGGCGGGAGCTGTGGGAAGGGCTGGGATATGTGCGCCAGCGGCCGGCAGTGCTGGCGGCGCTAACCGCGAAGGCGGGGTGGGCGCTGGGCGGCGGCCTGCAGACGTTGATCCCGGTTTTCGGGGCGAAGGTGTTTCCCCTGGCGGGGGATAAGAAGGGCCTGATCGCTATCGCGCTGCTTACCGCCGCCGGCGGGGTGGGCACGGCACTGGGGCCAATCGCTGGTCGCCGGGTGGCGGGGCCGGAGGTGCCGCGGCTCCGGTGGGCCATCGCGCTGGCATTCCTCATCGGCGGGTTGTTCATCGTTGGCCTGGGGCACGCCGGGAGCCTGGGGCAGGCCGCAGCGGTGCTGTTCGCGGCGCGCTTCGGCGGCAGCATCGTGTGGGTGTTCAGCACAGTGCTGCTCCAGCTGCTGGTGGAGGACGCCTACCGCGGGCGGGTGTTCGCGGTGGAGATGTCGCTGTTCACACTGGCCATGCTCAGCTCCAACCTGGGTACCGCCGCCGCGCTGGATCGCGGGGGCGCCTCGCCGTTTACCGTAACCACCGCGCTGGGTGTCCTTACGCTGGTGATCGGTGGCGCGTGGGTGCTTTCCCTGAGCCGCGGGAGGGGTGGATCGTGGCGCGCTGAACGACCCGGCGCGGGCGCGGTAGAACGGGACGGAATGGGCGGTAAGGGCGCGTAGAGCGCCAGGGATCGCCAGTAGGGATGGGAGGATGCCGGAGCCTGCATCCCCTAACCCCACGGTGAGTCTGGCGTGCCGGAAACCGTGTCCGGCACAGCGAAGTGATCTTTGAATACTCGCCGGATGCGAGACCAGAGGAGGGTAACGGTGAAGCTCGGCTACAGCACGTGGGGGATGCCGGACGCGCCCGTGGAAGAAGCGCTGCCTCGGCTGGCTGCGATGGGTTACACGGGGGTGGAGCTGACCGTTCTGCCGCGCTACACGACCGCGCTGGAGCGGCTGGATCAATCGGCACGCGGACGGATTCGGGAGCTGCTCGGGGCGCTGCCGATGGATCTGCCGGCAATCGCCGGGCACACCAGCCTGCTGGATGAGGACCCCGAGATCCACGCCGCCAACCTGGCGCGGCTACGAGCGACTGTGGACCTGGCGGTAGATCTGGCCGGAGAGGGCGCGCCGGCGGTGATAAACACGACGGCCGGCGGCCGGCCAGGCGAGTGGGAGTGTGTCCGCGAGCGGCTGGCGGAAACGGTGGGCGCGCTGGCGGTGGATGCGGCGCGGCGCGGGGTGATCCTGGCGATCGAGCCGCACGCGGGGACAGCACTCAACACGCCGGAGCGGACGTTGTGGCTGCTGAACGCGGTGCGTTCCCCGGCCGTGAAGGTGAACCTCGATAACAGCCACTTCGATGCCATCGGCATGCCGGTGGAGGAGTACGTCGCCGCGCTGGCGCCGCACAGCGTACATGTGCACGTGAAGGATGTGCGCGGCCGCGCGCCGGATCATGAGTTCCTTCTTCCGGGAGAGACCGACTACGACTACCCGCGTTTCCTGCGCCTGATGCACGCGCACGGCTACGACGGCTATATCACCGTGGAGGCGAGCGTGATGGTGCAGCGCCGGCCGGGCTACGATCCGTATGCGGCGGCGGCGTTCGGCTACCGGACGCTGGCGTGGGCGTTCGCAGCGGCCTTTTGAGGGCGTGGCGTGCAAGCATCCCTACGGGCCGCCCTGCCCGAGCCCTCGGGCGAGCCTCTGGGCAAGCCCGAACGGGCCAGGGTATGGCCTGCCTGCATAGAGAAGCGGGAGGGTGAAGACGAGAACGGGAGGGCGATGATGGTAGGCGCGCAGCTATACGTTTACATGCAGGAGTACGAGCGTTTGGGGTGGGACTTCGAGGCGTCCCTGGACGAGATTCTGGGGGAGATCCGGGAGGCCGGCTACCAGGCGGTGGAAGGGTTCCTGCACTTCTGCGCCACGAAGGAGGGCGCGGAGCACTGGCGGGGCCTGCTGGCCCGCTACGATCTGCGGGCGCCCAGCCTGTATACAGGCGGGAACCTGTACGAACCCCCACCTCCGGATCCGGCGCTGAACGATTACCTCGCCACGCTGGCGCCGCGGCACCGGGAGGTTCTCTGCGCGCGCTTCGGCGCAGGGGACAACCCGCCACTGATGATCGAGGAGATCGAGCGCGCACTCGGCCTCTCCCGCAGAGACATCCAGCGCATCGAAGGAGAGGCGCTGAGTGAGCTGCGGCAGCTCGCCCGCCATCAGGCCCGTCTCCCCGGCGTGGTGGATCACATCCTAGAGGCGGCGCAGTGGGCCAATGCCGCGCACTGCCAGGCCCTCGTGATCAACCCCGACGTGAAGCGCGAGCGCAAGACGGATGCGGAACTGAGGTGGCAAGCCTTCCATCTCGACCTGCTGGGCGCGGGCCTGAAGCGGCTGGAAATGGCCCTGTGGATCCACAATCACGACGCGGAGATGCGGGACAACGCCCGGGAGCTGCGCGCCAACCTGGACTGGACCGATCCCAATCGGGTAGGTTTCTGCGCGGACGTGCACTGGATCTGGCGCGGGGGCGGCGATCCCTACGCCTACCTGGAGCGCTACGGCTCCCGAGTGGGCAGCCTCCACCTGCGCAACTCGCGGGGCGGCGTTTGGTCCGAGGAACTGGGCGACGGGGATGTGGACTACCGGCGCGTGGCGGCAATCCTGCGGGAACAGGGCTTCCGGGGGCCGCTGGTGGTGGAGCTGGCGATCGAGACGGGCACGCCCCAGACGCGGCCGCTGGCAGAGAGCCTGCGCCTGAGCCGCGCGTACGTGCAGGAGGTGTTCGGGGTGTGAGGGTGAGCGCGGGAACCGGGCCCAGCGGATCGCACGGAGGATGTTGGTACACGGCAGGCTGGGGTAGTGGGTCAGTTTGAGCGGTCAAGCAGCGAAACTATCTCTTCGACTGTCCAAACGTGATCGGCGACGCCCGCAGCCGTCGCAGGGGTGGTCGGGTAGGGCTTGCTGAGGGTCTGGTGGGCTCGGCCGAAGTTGTAGAACATGAAATGCAGGGCGACCGCGTGCATCAGGTTCTCCAGCTTCTTCGCGAAAAATCGGAAAATACCCAGCTACATCGAGAGGCAGAAAAGGGTTGACTGCGGGCGCGTTGTGAGCAATAATGCCACTAGTGGACGGTGGGCTTTCCGCCGTCGGCGCCTTACCCCAGCAATGCGGTAGGGCGCCTTTAGTTTTTGGGCGCAGCCCCGCAGAGCACGCGATGCGCCATCACCGCCTCATCTATGTCGGAGCTGGGGAAGACCTTAACCCCGAACTTCCCGAAGTGACCGTCAGCCCTGCGGTGGATCTTCGGATTCAGCACAGCCCAATAGGGCGGGTCGTTTTGGCAACCCCCACGGGTCCACTCGAAGACCTCACGCGCGACAAGGTCGGACATCTCTGCGGGGCTGCTTCCTCTCTTGGGGCTGAAGCGGTAACCAGCTTCAACCCAGCTTTGGAAGGTCTTTTCCGGCACGAACTGGGTTCCGTGCAGTAGCAAATCTGCATAGGCGGCCTGGTGCTCTGCATCCTCCCGGGCACCGATACTCTCAAGGTGAACACGGCCTATGCGTCGCTGTTGATGGGTTGCAAGGTAATCGACGTACCGCTCAAGCATCAGCATAATGGCAAGGTCATAAACTCTGGTCGGTAGGTACGGGTCACAACCGCTGTCCAGAAACTCTTGCTTGAATGCGTCCTTGCGGATGCCAACGCCGAAGACGGTGAAGGGCGTACGTTCCACAAGGGCCCTGAACGCACGATCGAATTCGGCTTGCCGTGTCCGATTTCGGCGAAATGAGAAGTCGTCGTTATGCCGACGCATGTCTGGCTCGTGGAACGTAATATCCGTCCTGCAGAAGAATTGCCGCTTTATCTTATCTGCCTCGGCGATGTAGGTATTAACATCCTCATCGTGCATCGCCACGCCGCCGAGCGCAAACACCTGGTCGTCCGCATTGATCGCTGATGTCCCCGACTCATCAAGATACAAGCTGTTGACGTTGCGGTCTTCAAGTAACGGGTGCCCCGTGTTTTTGGTGGTAAGGCGCGATTCAATGCGCCCTTCCGCCTTCTCTCGAAGTTCGACAGCGCGTATCCGCAAATTCGTCGCGATTCTGTTTGCGTCCGCGTCAGACAGGTTGCAACGGCGCATGAGCGTAGCTAAGCACTCAGCCACTCTGCAAGCCTCTTCGGTTGCGCTGGCGTGCCGTCGCGCAAGTCGTCTGCCGTCGGAGTCACCCAAGCCCTTGCTGAGGTCGGACATAGCTGTTAACCATATCGCAGAGTTGCATCGCTACGGCTATTCCGCCGAGCGGCCCCAGCGCGCACGAGCAGCACGTTCGGCAATCGCCTTTCGCTCGTCGGCGCTCAGTTTGGCTGCCCTAGCCTTGCCACCAACCTTTCCGCCGAGCCTCCCCAGCGCCACTGCAGCGGGATTCTTGCCTCCTGGCTGGGGCTCCTGGTCCTGGTCAGGTGCTTCTTCTGTCGGCGTCGGCTCCGTGGTGGCTTTCTGGACGATGCGCGCTGCCAGCTCGTTGAGGTCGCGTGGGCTGCTTGAGCGTCTAGGCATGTTCATAGTCTAATAGAGCCCGTGGGAACGAGTCAAGCCAAACTGACCCACTACCCAGGCTGGACAGCCTGTCCCACCGCAGGTATAATGTGACCGACGAAGGGGAGTAGCCGCGTCCTGTCCCGAAAGCCTTCTTCGAGATCAGGGCGTGCCAGGGGCCGTCAGTACGCCCGCGAGGGCCGGCCCCGGAGCCGTGCCCAAGCTTGCCGGGGGCGAGACTTTCGCCAGTCCTGAACGCATTCAGGGTGGCGAGGTCTCGCCCCCGCTGCGTTTGGCAGACGCCGGGTAAGAGGAAGTGCGATGCCTCAAAGCGTAGGATCGCCCCTGCTGTGGGTGGGGTTCACCGCCGGCATTCTCTGCGTGCTCGCTCTGGACCTGGGCGTCTTCCACCGGAACGCGCGCGTGGTGCGCCCCGCCGAGGCTCTCAAATGGGTTTGCCTCTGGATTGCCCTGGCGCTTGGCTTCTGCGCGTGGATTTTCGTTCAGTTCGGCTCAACCAGGGGCATGGAGTTCCTGGCGGGCTACCTGATCGAGTACGCGCTCAGCGTAGACAATATCTTCGTCTTCCTGGTCATCTTCTCGTATTTCTCTGTCCCCACGGCGTTTCAGCATCGGGTCCTCTTCTGGGGGGTCCTGGGAGCCATCGCCCTGCGAGCGGTGTTCATCCTGGCGGGCGCAACGCTGCTCCAGTCATTCCACTGGGTGATCTTCCTATTTGGCGGGCTCCTGGTCGTCACGGGGATCAAGCTCCTGGTGCAGCGGTCGGATGAAGTTCACCCGGAGCGCAATCTGATACTGCGCCTGTTTCGGAGGGTGGTCCCCACGGTGCCCGAGTACCACGGGGCCCGCTTTATGCTGCGTCGGTACGGCCGCTGGTACGCAACGCCTCTGCTCTTAGTGCTGATCGCCGTGGAAGCGACCGATCTGATGTTTGCGGTCGATTCCATCCCCGCAATTTTGGCAGTGACGCGGGATCCGTTCATCGTCTACACCTCGAACCTGTTCGCCATCCTGGGGTTGAGATCGCTTTACTTCCTGCTCTCGGGGATAATGGACAGGTTCCGCTACCTGAAGGTGGGGCTGGGACTGGTGCTGGTATTCGTGGGGTTCAAGATGCTCATTAGCGAGCATTACCAGATCCCCATCGGTCTCTCCCTGGCAGTGGTGAGCAGCCTGCTGGGAGGGTCGGTCCTCGCGTCCCTGGTCCGGCCACCATCCGCCCTGCTGCTGCCGGAACACCGGCACGGGGAGGAACACCACGCGCCCCCGTTTCCAGAGGAGGCGCGGGAGCCGTCGGGGTCGGGAAGCGACTTCTGAGGCGTCTTTTAAGAGGCCTTTCAGGATGCGGTGGGCGTGGCGGCAGAGCGTGCCGTCTTATAGCAGGTTTGCCGCCGGCTTTCTATCGGTACCATGCGGGCGATGCTGTGCTGGCCGCCGCCGGTCCCGACTGGGTCGGGATGGTGGGGCCTTGCGTGAAAGGGAGGAAGTTGTGTTGTCCCGTATAAGCATCGCCGTTGCAGCCCTTACCATCGGTCTGGCAGCGCCGGCATGGAGCCAGACTGCCCCGTCGGCTCCGGGGCAACCGGTG
Organism: Armatimonadota bacterium; assembly: GCA_016199525.1. Lineage (GTDB taxonomy): Bacteria > Armatimonadota > SYMT01 > SYMT01 > JACQGL01 > JACQGL01. The sequence goes on along the minus strand of JACQGL010000169.1, from coordinate 22,038 downwards.
GTGATTACGGTTGTCGAGTTCCAGCGGCTGCAGGAGAGCCGGATTCCATCCCAGGAGATGGCGGCTGTGTGCCAGTGCGCCCATGCCTCGGGTCGCTCGGTGGAGGACATCCTGGCCCTGCACCAGCGGGGGTTAACATGGTCGCAGATCTGCGCGGACCTGAACGTGCCGGCAAGCACGCTGCAGGGGCCGGTTCTGGTGGCCATCCCCATGGAGCAGATGATAATGGCTCGGCCGGCAGAGCGGGTGGGTGCCGAGAGGATCGAGATCACTCCCGGCACCCCGATGCCTGCGGCAACGTTGAGCCCCTATCCGAGCTACGAGCGAAAGCTGCCGGATAAGGTGTGGAGCCGCGCCTACCGGCTCACGCCTGCGGACTATGTCCGCTTCCGCGCCGGCGGCTTGACGCGCCGGGAGGTGTTCTTCATTGCTAACGCGGCGGCCATTACCGGGGAGCGACCCGAAGACATCGCCCAGATGTTCTACCGCGGCATGCCACCCCGGTGGATCGCCGAGACGCTCCAGGTAATGCCGTGGCGGCTGGATAAGGTGCTGCCTGAGTGGCGGACGCCCGAGTGGGCCGCCGCGGTGGGCGAGAGGGGGCCGATCAACCGGGATGACCTGGGGTTCTTCGAGTAGAAGGATCGCATTAGCCCGCTTGCCTGCGAAGGCCGGCCCGTGCGGGCCGGCCTTCGCTGTTCGCCTCCGCTCTCCAGGGAGCGAGTGCTGGTGGGTCACCGCCAGCGCAGCGTGCCGTAGCGGGAGACATCGGAGAGGGCGCCGAAGGTGGGGACCCACTCGCTGCGATCCTCGGCTTTACGGTCCCCGCGCTGGACGTTGAACCGCCACTCCTCGCCGGGCCGCGGGCGCGCGCCATCGAGCGCGGTGAGCGGGACAGCCATCTCCACCGTCCAGCCGTCCGGGGTGTGGGCGACGCGCGCCTGCCAGGTGGGATTCCAGGCTAGGTTGCCGTTGCGGGCGTCGTAGAGCGTGCCGCGAGAGTTGAGGCCCAGATCGTAACGCACGTCGCCGCGCGCTAGGCGCAGCAACAGGTGCTCGTTGCCGCTCGCAATCTGCGACGCGTCTCGTTCCGTTTCGCCGGCATCGAGCAGCGCAATATCCTGCTGGGTGATAAACGCCGCCAGGTAGAGGCGCTCCGCATCACGCGCCAGGCGGAAGCGCGTGGGCTGCAGGGCGAGCTCCGTGCCATCGCTGCGCACGAAGGCCACCTGCTCCGCGGCTTCTCCCCAGGCAGGCTCATCGGGGCGACCATCAATCTGGATGGCGCCCTGGGGGAGCGGCGCGATCTCCACGGTGCGCCGCGGCCAGACACGGAATGGGCGAAGCTCGAACTCCGTGTTGCGGAAGTTACGGGCCAGCGAGCCTTTGTAGAGCCGGAAGCGCACGCGCGGCAACGGATAGCACTCCGGCCAGCAGGAGCGCGCCGTAAATTTCCACTCCAGCCCCTTCCAGGCATCCACGCGCCAGGTGCTCCGCTCGGGAGTTATCTGCCAGCCGGCGGGCGCTTCCCAGACAACCTCCCCGGTGAGGGGCGGCAGTTCGGAGTTCAGCAGGTGAAGGGGCCGCTCCACTGTGAACGGCTCCCCGGGCGCAGCTTCCACCAGCTCCTGGCGCTCCAGGGCAGCACCCACCAACTTTTCGAGCAGGAACGGCTCCCAGGCGACGAAGTGCGCCTCCTCGGGCCGTTCCCGCCGCCGGATGGTGAACCGGTCAATCTCCTCCCCATCCACGCTCACCGCCCGGCCGCGCACCGCCTCATCCTCGAAATCCAGCACCAGATAGTGATGGACGGACCGGGTGACCTCGGTCCAGATCTGCTGCTGCACAGGATAGAGGGGCGCCCCGCCGCCGCCCGTGGTGAACTGCCAGGTGGGCGGTTTGTAAGGGCGGGCCGCAGAACCGATGGCGAAGGTGCGCTGGTAGTGGTGGTCATGCCCGGTGAACACAAGGTTGACACCGAGCTTCTGAAGGATGGGCTGCCAGGACCAGCGCACGGCGTTGATGCCGCGAGTGGGGTGGGCGCTGAACAGCGGGTGGTGGAAGAAGGCGATCTTCCACGGCTGCCGCGTGGCCCGGAGGTCCTGCTCCAGCCAGCAGACCTGGGGCGAGCCTGGTTCGAAGCGCTGGTTGCTGTCCAGAGCGATGAAGTGCGCGTGGCCCCAGTCGAAGGAGTACCACGCCTCGTTCCCGGGCAGGGAAAAGAGCTGATAATAAATATCGGCATTCTGCTCATGGTTGCCAAGAGAGGGCCAGTAGCAGATGGAGCGCATAAGCGGCCGCAGCGGATCGAAGAACATCGGCTTCCACTGCTCCAGAACGCGTCCGGCGGCCACCAGGTCGCCTGTGGAGACGACGAGATCGGGGGCTTCGGCCAGGATACGCTGCACCAGCCGGGCGTGGGTAGCCGGATCGGTGCGCGAGTCTCCGTAGCAGACAAGCCGGAAGCGACGGCGCCCCCGCGGGGGCGCGGTGCGAAACCGATATTCTTCGGTCTGCTGGTCGTGCCAGCGCACCCGATAGCCGTAGATGGTCTCCGGATGGAGGTCGCACAGGCGCACCTCATGGAGGCGGGTGGGCTGCGCTTCGGACACCGTGCGATCCAGGCGGCCCGGGGCGCCGAAGTCTACGTGCCCGATCGCTTCCACGGCGGTCTGCCACCGGATGACGGCGCTGCGCGGGGTGACCCATTGGAGGTAGGGACCCAGCTCCGGCTCCGCAGAGGCCTGGAGCGCGGCGCCTGCCAGCGGCCAGCCGGAAGCGGTGGCCAGCAGCAGGGTGAGGAGAAGCGCCAGGGAGGCGAGCGGCAGTCTCATAAGGAAGGCTCCGGTCATCCAGCAGGCAGATCCGCGCCAGTGTACCAGAACCTCGCTGGGGAGGCAAGGCGGTAGGGAGCCGATATTCGGGGCAACCATTCAGGCGGTGGACGGGTCTAACCCATGGTAGCTGTGTGCCTCTCCAGCCTGGTGATGGCGCGGCGTCTGTCCGGCATCGGAAAGGCAACCGGCGCTCAGGAGGACCCTCGATGCAATATCCACTTCATTTTCGATCCGGACCGCTCGTCGTGCTTGTGCTCGCTGCGCTAGGCTGGCTGGCGGGCCTGCCGCGTGCAGAGGCGCAGAGGACAGATCCTCGGGGCCTGCGCCAGCAGGGGCGCGTCCCTGCTGGCGGCCGGGGATACCGGAACTATGGCTATGGCTTCCGCGGCTGGGATCCCACGCGTCCGACGGTCATCATCGAGCCACCTCCTCTCCTCAGCCCCAATTCGTTTGGTCTCATCGAGGAGGGCTTCATATTCCTGCGCAACACCAGCCCCGACCCGGAGCGGTTCCTGGGCGGGCGTTGGAACCCACGGGTGACGGTGATCAACCCGCTGCCGACCGTGACTGTCTTTCCGCCGCTCTACGGCTTTCCCGGCTTCGCTGGCTACGGCGGCTATCTGCCACCCTATCTGCCGCCGGAGCGCGTCTACGTGGAGCGCCTGGTCATCATCCGCAACGGGAAGGAGGGGGGTCCCCCCCAGAGCGCCGGGAACGGCTACGCGGCGCCGTCCCCCTCGCCTTCGCAGCCTGCGGACCACCAGGGCGCCGTGCCGGAGGGCGACGGCTTCTATCTCTCGCCCGCTATGTCCGCGGATACACTGCCAGCGGCGCTGGATGACATCCGTCGCAGCTGGTTGAATGGCGACTTTGAGCACTTCAAGACCCGCGTGCGGAGCGATGGCAAGGTGCGCATCTACCCTGCCGGGAAGTACGCCTATTCGATCGCCGCGGAGGACTTCCTCCAGGTTGCCAGGGAGGCGATGGTGAAGATCGATACCATCGGGTTCGAGTTCGATGCTCCGCAGCAGACGGAGGGAGCGCGCGTGCTGGTGACCGGCAAGCACATCTTTATAGACGCAGAGAAGCAGAAGCAGGAAGTCTACATCTCGTACGCGCTGGAGCGGGGTAAGGATGGTCGGTGGCGCATCACGGGGGCGGGTTCGTCGAACAGGCCGATCACCGCGCACCAGGAGCAGTAGCGCGTCGGGGAGCCGTACAACCGGAAGGGAGCGGCCCGGCGGGATCCCGTACAGGACGCTCCCTTCCCTGTTGATGTGCAGTGGTGGTTTACCAGCGGCGGCCGCGCCCGCCTCCGGTTCCGCTTCCGCCTCCGGTCCCGCCTCCGGTTCCGCCTCTGTAACCCCCTCGGCCACCGCCCTGATCGCTGCGCTGATCGAGCCGCGGACGGGCTTCGTTAACGGCGATCGCCCGGCCCTTGAGTTCCTTACCATTCATTGCAGTGATCGCCGCGTTCATCTGCTCCGCGGGCACGTCCACAAAGCCGAACCCTTTGGGCCGGCCCGAGTCCGTGATCGGGATGGTGGCGCTGCTGGCGCCAAACTCCGCAAAAGCGTTCTGCAAGTCCGCCTCGGAGATATCGAACGAGAGGTTACCTACGAACAGACGCTTGGTCATCGGTCTGTGATTGATCCTTCCCGGCCGCCCGTACGGGCTGGCCGTGTCCCGTGACGGCCTCGCTCCCCGGCCGTGGGGGGTTCAGGTGGTTCGCGCATGACTTCTGGTAACAAAAAAAGCCCTCGCCCGCATGCGTAAGGCACTAGCGGGCGGCGGGCTCTGCTCTCCGTGACGGTAATGCGTTACGAACTCGATCTGAACTTGTCCCCGTACTATACCACATTTGGATGAATAGCGCAACTCGACCGCCCTCATGCTTGTTGGACAAGCGAGCACTGTTATCCGCCGGCGTACTTTCCTGGCGGGTGCGCAGGAAAGCCGGCGCTGCCAGCCAGAATCTAGCCTGGGGTCGTCAGGACGATCAGGAACACCTATCTTCTCTTGCAGAGCGGGTGCGTTTCTTGATCAGGGCCAGCGGGTCCCGATCCCGACTTCGTCGGGGCGGGATGTGTTGTCACCTCTTCCCCACCGGGAGAGAGACGTCTCCGGCTCACGGTAACGGGTTGGGCGTCTGCGCTCTCCCCTTCCCTCGCCGGGGCGGGGGCGGTGGGGTTAAGTCTGTTGTGAGCGCCTGCCCCGAAAGCTTTCGGGGCCTGCTGCCGCCTGGCAATACTGCCCTGAACCTGAATCGCACCCTGGCGAAGCATTCGTACGCGGACGCACGATCCCACTCCCATCCACTCCATCAAGTGTGGAGGCAACTCCAGAGGAGGTTATCGGTGAAACCGATCATCCCTCTGCTAGGGGTTGTCTGCGCGACTGTCGCCTCACAGGGCGATCGGGAAATAGCGATGCAAACGGCGATGCAACAGGAACTACCCAGGCTGAAAGATATCTACCGTGCGACGACGCTGAAGTCGCTCGGCCCGGAAACACGCGGCTCACGTCCCTACTACCGTCTGCTGACCCGGTATGTCCGGTACGTGCAGAAAAACCTGCACGACTGGCCGAATGACCGGGGAGCAAAATTCCACAAAGTCGATCGCTCTGATGAAATGGCGGTGCGACAGAACGCGACGGTTGCCCTGGGATTTGCCGTCCTCAGCGCGTTCGGCGACTTTGACGCTCGGGAGGCAGGCGTCCCCCGTGAACAGGTGCGGGCGGATACGGCGGCGTTGCTGCGCTATCTGTCTGTTACACATGTCGCCAACTTCCTCCCTACGGGCGATGGTAAACAGTGGGGCGATGCCTGGCAATCGGCATTTTGGGCCGGCATCGCGGGGCAGGCGGCGTGGCTGGTGTGGGAGCAGCTCGACGATGAGACGCGGGTCATGGTCGCGCGGATGGTGATTCACGAAGCGAACCGCTTCAACATGCGGCCCCCGGACGATGGCGAGTGGGAAGACACGAAGGCAGAGGAAAACGCGTGGAACTCGGAAGTCATTGCGCTGGCGCGGTGCATGTTTCAGGCGCATCCGAATGCAATGCTCTGGCACGAACGGGCCATTATCTATATGATCAATTCCTTCTCTACGAAGGCCGATCGGGACGACGAAACGCTCGTGGACGGCAAGCGCGTGAAAGATTGGATAACGACGACCTGCATCCATCCCGACCACACGCTGGAGAATCACGCGCGCGTGCACCCCGACTACCTGGGGACCTTCACGTTGAACCTGCGAAACGCGCTTCTCTACGAGCTTGCCGGGTTGGAAGCGCCCAGGGCGATGTTCCATCACGCCGCGGACTGCTTCGGCGTGTTCCAGCACCTCACGGCGATGAACGGGAGCTGCTTCTACGTGAACGGCCAGGACTGGTGGCCACACCGCCATGATGTACCGCTGATGGTGGGGGGTCTTGCGGGCCCGTTGCTGCGAGATCGCAACGCCGCCCGTATGGAACGGGGGGCGTTGGGCTGGCTGCAGAAGATGCATTCCCGTTTCGATGATGGGCGCGCGTATGATCGCCAAGAGTACAACTACGACAACGCGGAAGAAGAGTTGATCGCGCGGTATGCGGAACTCTACCTGGCCCACCGGCTGTTCGGCGATCCGCCGGCGGCTGAACCGAGAGAAGCCCTGAAAGCTCAATGTGGGACGCGGGTGTTCGACATCGGCGGCTTTGTCACCCACCGCACGCCGAAGAAATTCGCTTCCTTCGCGTGGGTTAACGGCGCGATGGGTCTGGTCTATCCCTCGGATGATACGTGGTTCACCGCCCCCTACGAGCGCGGCCTTGTCGGGCGCATCGTCGTTGAGGGTGCGGAGGATGCGCCGCCAAAACTGGAAGCGCGGAACGTCATCCCCCTGCGGCAGCTGGGCAAGCGTGCCGAGGGCGGGTTCGCATTCGTGGGCAGGTTCGCGCGGTGCGAGGGGAAAGTCGCACAACTGCTCGCAATGATCTCCCTGCCGGATGCGCCGGTCGTTTACGTAGAGCGGCTGCGGGCGAGGGAGGACGTGAACGTGAAAGAAGTGGCCACTGGCATCGTGGCGATTCTCAACGAGGACGCAAAGCCGCTCGTCCGGAACGAACGCCGTGTCTGGACAGTAACGGGCGAGACCGTGATGCGCGGCGCAGCCGACGAGCCGGCCAAGCGGCACGTTTGGGAAACGACATGGGCAAATGTGGATGACAGAATGGGGCTCATCGCCCAGGCGAGCGGCAAGATGGCCTATCTGGAGAACCATACTTATCGCCACGGCCGCCTTCAGCAGGATCTGGCGACTAACTACCTTCCCAACGCCGGCATAAAGAAAGGGGGCGAGGTCATATCGAATGCCGTCGTCGGCCTGGTGCCTAACGCGTCCCATACGCAGCCCCTGTCTATGCAAGTGGAAGATCTGGGCGGCAACGGCGTCGGGGTGCGGTTTCGAGGATGGGTGATAGTCATCAACTTCGGCTCGTCACAGGTCAGGGGAAAGGCGTTCGGCAGAGAGTTCACGCTGGCGCCGTTGGCGGTGGAGGTGCAGAGGGCACGCCAGAGTTGACAGTGCGGGGGGAATTTGCTAGACTTCGCGGTGTCCCGCGCCCGCAGCGCGGGGGGAATTCGCTGATGGTATTTCTCAAACTCCTCCTTTTCGGAGCGCATCTTCTGGTGAGCGCCGCGCTGGTTGTCCTCGTGGTGTCACAGACCACGCGGCACGAGGGTCTGGGGAGCGTGGGCGGCGATTCGTCCTCGTCAGGCTTTCGGGGTCGGCCGGGAGCAGAAGAGCAGCTCAGCCGCTGGACGGCCTACATAGCGGCGGCGTTTATGGCGCTGAGCGTGTTGGTATTCATCGCGGTCGAGAAGTTCAAGTGGTAGGTGCCCGCCAGGGGGTACAAGCTCCTCACGTACATAGGGGTGAACTGCGATCGGAGTCGCGCCCAGGCCCGGCCGGGCGTCGCGGGGCATGGGGGTGAACCAGGGAGGATGGCCGTCCTGAGCGCATCGGGACGGCCTTTCGCGTGTACGGGGATTGGTGAAGACGAAGGACGAAAGGGGAAAGACGAAAGGGGAAGGATGAAGGATGAAGGACGAAAGACGAGGGATGAAAGGGGAAGGATGTCGGATCGGGAGGGCAACATCGAGCAGGGGCTGGCGACGCGAAACAGAGGCGCCGGAAACCCGCTCGAGGGGGGAGGCGGTGGAGGCACTGGGGCTGCTGGCGCGGCCGGGTGAGCTGGGTCTGGCTACCGACCTCTACGAACTCACCATGGCGGCGGCCTACTTCGAACACGGCATGGTGGACGAGGTGGCCGTCTTCGAGATGTTTGTACGCCACCTCCCCGAGGATCGTGGCTACCTGCTCGTTGCCGGGCTGGAGCAGGCGGTCGAATACCTGACGCGGCTCTCGTTCGACGCCTCATCTCTCGCCTATCTGCGCCGGTTGCCGATCTTCGCTGCGGTCTCGGACGACTTCTTCGCTTATCTGGAGCGCTTCCGGTTCACCGGGGATGTGAACGCCTTTCCCGAGGGCACGCTGGCGTTCGCCAACGAGCCGCTGGTGCAGGTGCGCGCGCCGATCATCGAGGCGCAGCTGGTGGAGACGTTCCTGCTGGCGACGATCAATCACCAGACGCTGATCGCCACGAAGGCGGCGCGGGTGGTGGAGGCGGCACGAGGGACAGGGGTAATCGAGTTCGGCGCCCGCCGGGCGCACAGCTTCCAGGCGGCCTGCTACGGGGCGCGGGCGGCAGTGATCGGCGGCTGCATCGGCACGAGCAACGTGCTGGCGGGCCAGCGATTCGGCCTGAAGGTGTATGGCACGGCGGCGCATTCGTTCACCATGGGATTCCCGCACGAGATGGATGCTTTCCGCGCCTTCCACGATACCTTCCCGCAGCACACCATCCTGCTGATCGACACTTATGATACGCTGGAGGGCGCCCGCCGGGCGACGCAGGTAGCCCCGGACATCGCGGGCGTGCGCCTGGACAGCGGCGACCTGCTGGAACTCTCCCGCCAGGTGCGCCGCATCCTGGATGAGGCGGGGCTGCGGCAGGCAAAGATCGTGGCCAGCGGCGACCTGAACGAGGACAAGATCGCCGCGCTGCTGGATGCGGGCGCGCCCATCGACCTGTGGGGCGTGGGTACGGATCTGCTCACCTCGCGGGATGCGCCCGCGCTCGGGGGAGTCTACAAGCTGGTGGCGGTGGAGCGCGAGGGCCAGCGCGTCCCGGTGCGTAAACTTAGCCAGGGAAAGGTGACCTATCCGGACGCCAAGCAGGTGTATCGCGCCCGGGACGCGGCGGGACGCTTCGCGGGGGACGCTCTGGCGATTGTGGGTGAGGTGCTGCCCGGGGAGCCGCTGCTCGTGCCCGTGCTGCGTAGGGGGCAACGGGCGGACCCGTTGCCCGATCTGCCGGCGATCTGCGCCCGTGCGCGGGAGCAGCTGGCGGCGCTGCCGGAGCCGTTCCGCCGCCGGCGTGGGCCGGAGACCTACCCCGTTTCCCTCTCGCCGCGCCTCCAGGCCGAAGCCGAGGCGATGGTGGCGGGGCTGGAGTAGCACAGGAAGTGGGTGATGGGGTGAACCGGTGAAGAGAGGAGAGGATGAAGTAGTAACGTGGCCTACCGAAGGGTTCCGAGGCAGCCTGCAGATTCCCTTTCCTCCTGATCTCCTATACACCCACAACCTATACGCTTATACCCTGTATAGGGGGGACGCGGGGAGCGTCCCGGGAGCCGGCGATGGATGAACTGTGCGCAGGCGATATTATGACGCGCGCGGTGATCACCGCTCGCCCGGACACCAAGCTGCGGGAGATCGCCGATCTGCTGGTGCGCCACCGCATCAGCGGCGTGCCGGTGGTAGATGAGGAGAACCGCGTGGTGGGCATCGTCAGCGAGACCGACCTGATCGACGAGGAGAAGCGCCACGCCCATATCCCCCGCACGGCGCTCTACGGCGTCATGCCCGTGCCCGATGAGGTGTGGGTGGCGGCCTTCGAAGAGGGAGACCAGCTGACCGCCGCGCAGCTGATGACGCATCGGGTGGTCACCCTGCCGGAGACCACGTCGGCCCGCGAAGTGGCCGAGGAGATGCTGAGCCGCCACGTTAACCGCATTCCCATCACGCGGGATGGCCGCCTGGTGGGCATCGTGACGCGGGCGGATGTGCTGCGCGCGGTGGCGGCGCACTGGCGGCGAGGGTAGGGAGCGCGGCGATCTGAGGTGTGAGCCCTGGGCCGAAGTCGTCAGGCATCGCTGCCTGGATATGCCTGATGCGCCTCGTGTGCGAGAGAGGGCAACCTTCCTCTGGTGATCAGCCTGCCTGTGCTGGGAGTGATACTCGCTCTGGCTGTGCCTGCGGCTGTGCTGCGGGTGCGAACCAAAGATGGGGCGCAAACACGGGCGATAAGACGCGGCACGGTAGTTGGGCGGGGGCGCCCTCTATTAGCAAGAACTTCCCCGGGAGCAGTTCTCCGTTATCCCGCCGCCGTCTGCCTGGCGGGGTACTCAAAGATCGCCAGCGGGACCTCCATTACCCGGGGATGGTAGAACCCGTGGCCGTACAGGCCCTCCTCGCCGAAGCAATCTCCGTGGTCGCCGCACATCACCACGGTGACGTCTTTGCCTATCTCGCGGAAGCAGGCGAGCAGGTCTCCCATCTGCGCGTCCAGGAATTCCACGCACGCCACCTGGCGCCGCCATCCCTCTTCGTCGAAGGACCAGTCCTGCCGCGTCAGTCGCTTCCCTTTGCGCGCCTTGCGGGCCGCCGCTTCTCCTTCCGTGCCCGCCACGGACTCATCGAAGCGGTAGGGTGAGTGCGTCTCTCCGAAGTTGATGAACGCGAAGCAAGGGCGCCGGCGGTGGCGGAAGATCTGATCCTTGATCCAGGACACTTGCCGGCGCGCGTTGATTCCCGTCCACTGGAACGCCTGCCAGTATTCACGCAATGAGGGATGCCTGAACCAGCCCATCGCCGCGGTGCCGCAGGTGAAGTACCTCAGCCGGTTAAATCCCTCGATGAGGTTCTTGACACCTGCGGGGAAGACCACGCGGGCATCCACGGAGCCCTGCTTCCGGTGTGGCTGCCGCCATAGCTGCCGCACATACCGGTTGTAGTAGGCTTCCTCGGTGAACGAGTGCGGCAGCATCCCCTGGAATATCGAGGCGTGCGAGGCGTAGGTGTACGTGGCCTGCGACCACGCCCGTCGCGCCTCCGTGTGCGCATCCAGGATGGGGGTGCGAGCCGCCTGATAGCTGTCATGGCGACACGAGTCGTAGGTTACCAGGAGGAAGTTCTCCGTGTACCTCGGTCGTCGGAAGAGGAGAAGCGGGTTCCACATAAAGCGCGCCCTGGAGGCAAGAGATCCGGACCATTGTACCATGGGCAGGAGGGTAAGTTCCCGTACTCCGGGCGACGGGCAAGTCGCGCCCTGCTGCTACTCGGGGACCTACCTGATCTGGCACCCGTCGCCGAGCAGAAGGTCGGCCCCACTTGGGCGAGGCAGGAAAATGCCTCTTGCGCGTCGGAATGTAGCTCGGTGGATGGCCCGCCTGGAGGAGAAGATGGCCAATCAGGAGACTCTCACGGCGTGGGTGGAGGTCGGGGGACTGCGATTTACCCTCGAATACCGCGTGTTTCGGGGGGATTGCGGCCCCGCCATCCGCGTATGGGGGGAGGAGAGTGGCAGGTGGGTGCAGGCATTGCGGTTTGATTGCTTCGTGCGCGATCCGCACTACCACTACGACCCGGATGGCAGGAACATTCAGCTCCACCTGCACCCCGAAACCGTGCCCGACCCGCTCGCCTGGAGTATCGGGGAGTTGCAGCTCAACTTGAGGCCGATGCTGCGCGCGGCAGGCTATCCGGAGCTGGCGGAGCACGTGGACGTGACCGCCATCGCGGAGGCCCTCCCCCAAATGCGCGCCACCCTCGAGCAGCTGAAGGCCAGGGCCACCACCGCCTGATAGGGTCTCCACGGATCCGTAGTTACAGCCGCTGGCAACGCCGTGATCCCCGTCTGGTTCCGGAGATCTTCACTGGCGACGCCAGCCGGAGACTTCCTGCAATGCAGAAACCAGTCCATCCTGCAGTCTTCTGGGGCCTGGTGGTTATCGTCCTCGGCCTGGTGGCGGTGTACGCCCTGCGCTCGTTCGGAAGTTTAGGCCGGCCGGAGACGCCCCCGCCTCCCTCGGAGGCGATGATCCAGCAGTTCTATCCGCCCAGCAATCCACAACCCGGGTCCCCGCCTTACCCCTCGCCCCAGGCCCTACCCGGCGGTGGGATGTCTGGCGTGGGCGGGGCAGTTCCCTACGGAACCGGCATAACGCCCGCCCCGGCCACAGGCGGGGGAGTGGATCCCGCCTCTCCGAATATCATGCCCACCCCCAAGGCGCCGGGCGGAGTGGCTCCGTCCAGCCCGAGTACGATGCCGCCGGGACAGCCGGGAGGCGGCATGGCCCCCGGTGCTCCGGGCGTCGTCCGTCCGTAGTCCACAGCCGGCGGTCGTCTACGACCCCGTCCGCCTGATCCCTGGGGAGCAGGATCGGGTCCAGTCGGTTGGGCCCGGCGTCGCGAGCGCGGGCGAGCCCCTTTGTTCGCCCGCGCTCGCCAGATGGCGACCCGGAGCAGCCGCTTGCGCACGGTGAACTTGCCACCTGGGCGCGCCTCTTTTGCCACGCCATCGCTTACCCCCACCCGGCGCGTTGAGGCGTTTCCGCCGCCAAGCCCTTCTATTCCTAACCGACCTTACGCAAGCCGGCGCCTGCTGTTACGGCCGCCGCGGTTCCCAACTCGTCCCTACCAACACCAACGGGTGGTGCAGCCAGCCGCGTCCCCAGGCTGAATAGCCAGACAGCCGGCTCCGGGCGGCAGCAGTCAGCCGGGCGCATGGTGGGATCCTGCGTCACCGGCAAAGGGAATGGTGGACTCTTGGCCTCCGGGCCGGAGGACAAGCGGCGGTGACCCTGGAAGTTGCGCTTACAGGGCGCGGCACGGCCCCTCTCCCGAGATCATGGCTAGCACGCGTAGCGACGTCGTCAAAAGCACGGTGCCATGAGACTGCCGTTCCAACAATACCGGGATCTGTTTGCCAGCTATCTGAAGCACCAATGGCCGGGTGTGGCGTTGCTGGCGGCGCTGGTGCTGGGTAGCATTGGCCTGCAGCTCGTCAACCCGCAGATCATGCGGTTCTTCATCGACACCGCGACTTCCGGGGGCGCCCCCGGCAGGCTCACCGCCGCCGCGCTACTGTTTATGGGAGTGGCTCTGGTGGATCAGGCCGCATCCGTCGGCGCTACCTACCTGGGTGAAAACCTGGGCTGGACCGCTACCAACAAGCTGCGTGCGGATCTGGCCCACCACTGCTTGCGGCTGGACATGTCGTTCCACAAAGCACGCACGCCGGGGGAGATGATTGAGCGCCTCGATGGCGACGTGACCGTGCTTGCCAACTTCTTCTCCCAGTTCGGGATCCGTCTGCTCAGCAATACGATCTTGCTGTTCGGCGTCCTGGCGCTTCTCTTTCGTGAAGACTGGCGGATCGGGCTGCCGTTAACCGGATTTGCCGTGCTCGCACTGATCACGTTGAATCGTGTGCGCGGCGTCGCGGTACCCCACTGGGTGCTCGCCCGCCAGGCCAGCGCCGACTTCTTCGGCTTTCTGGAGGAACGGCTCTCAGGCATTGAGGATATCCGCGCCAGCGGCGCAACTGCCTACGTGATGCGTCGCTTCTTCCAGTTGTTGCGCGAGCGTTTGCACAAAGAGCGTAAAGCGGGGCTGATGGGATCGGTGATGGGGGCTACGATTACGGCGCTGTTTACCCTGGGTCATGCGCTGGCGTTTGCCGTGGGGGCCTGGCTGTTCCTCGCAGGAACGATTACTATCGGCACAGTCTTCCTGATTACACGCTACACCTCGATGCTGCTCCACCCCTTGATGCAAATCAGCCACCAGATTGAAGATCTCCAAAAAGCCAGCGCCAGCATCGCGCGTATCCAGGAGATCTACCACACGCACAGCAAGATCCAGGATGGCCCGGGCGCCCCATTTCCCTCCGGTGCGCTCTCGGTGGAGTTCCGGCGCGTCTCGTTTGCCTACGACGCGGGTGATGCGGTCCTCCACAACCTGTCGTTTAGCCTGGCACCGGGCAGGACGCTGGGCTTGCTGGGGCGCACGGGGAGCGGCAAGACCACTCTGGCGCGGCTGCTGTTTCGCCTCTACGATCCCACGGCGGGCGTGATCCGGCTGGGGAGCGTGGATATTCGCGCGGCGCGCCTGGCTCACCTGCGACAACGGGTGGGCATGGTCACCCAGGACGTACAGCTGTTTCGAGGTACGGTGCGCGACAACCTGGCCTTATTCGATCGAAGCGTCTCCGACGACCAGATTCTGCAGGTGTTGCAGCAACTGGGGCTGTGGGAGTGGTACCGGTCGCTCTCGCAGGGGCTGGACACGGAGCTGGAGTCGGGCGGGGGCGGTCTTTCTGCGGGGGAAGCCCAGCTGCTGGCCTTTACGCGCGTGTTTCTGCGCGATCCGGGGCTGGTGATTCTGGACGAAGCCTCTTCCCGGCTAGATCCCGCCACCGAGCAACTAATCGAGCGCGCCGTGGATCGGCTGCTGCGCCATCGCACGGGCATCATCATCGCCCACCGTCTGGCCACCATCCACCGCGCCGACGAGATCATGATCCTCGAAGACGGGCACATCCGTGAGCACGGGCCGCGCGAGCAACTGGTCAGCGACCCGACGTCCCGCTTCTCCAACCTGCTCCAGACCGGGCTGGAGGAGGCGCTGGTGTGAAGACCTGGCACTACCTCTGGCGCCTGGCGCGCTTTCGGCCCTGGATCCTCCTCGCCGACGGCCTGTGCCGCCTTCTGTTTTCCATCTTCTTCCAGGCGACGGCGCTAATTACGCGGGCGTTCTTCGATGCACTGACCGGGCAGGCGCGGGTGAGCGTGGGGATCTGGGAACTGATCGCGCTGCTGGTGGCACTGGGGATGGCGCGCATTGCCGTTCTCTTTGGCGGCGTGGCGGCGATGGTGACTAACCAGTTCACCATCGGCGCGTTGCTGCGCAAGAACCTGTTCGAGCGTGTGCTGCAGCGCCCGGGCGCCCGCGCGGTGCCGGACTCTCCGGGCGAAGCCGTCACTCGCTTCCGCGAAGACGTGGAGCAGATGGTAGAGTGTATCGGCCAGGCGCTCTGGCTCATCAGCACAGCCATCTTCGCGTTCCTCGCCCTGATGGTAATGGTGCGTATCAATCCCCTGGTCACGCTGGCGGCCTTCACCCCAGCGGCGGGCGTGGCCGCAGGCGTGCATCTGGCCAGCGCGCGCATCCGAATCTACCGCAAAGCCAGCCGTGAGGCAACCGGGCGCGTGACGGGCTTCATTGGCGAGATGTTCGGCGCCGTGCAGGCGATCCAGGTCGCCAACGCCGAAGCGCAGGTGATCGACCGCTTCCGCACCCTCAACGAGGCTCGCCGCCAGGCTGCACTTCGGGAGCGCCTGTTCGGCGAACTGCTGAATTCGATCTTTTTCAATACTGTCAACCTGGGCACAGGCCTGATTCTCCTGCTCGTCGGGCAATCCATGCGGGCAGGGAGCTTTACCGTGGGGGATTTTGCGCTGTTCACCTATCTTCTCAGCTGGGTGACGCAATTTCCCCGCACGTTCGGGATGTTCATCGCCAGCTACAAGCAGTCCGGGGTGTCTGTTGACCGGATGGTCGCCCTGCTGCAAGGAGCGCCGCCCAAGACGCTGGTGCAGCACGGTCCGGTCTATCTCCGGGGGGCCCTTCCCGACGTGCCTCCTATTCCCAGGGCGGACGCCTCTCGGCTGGACCGACTGGAGGTCGCCGGGCTGACCTACCACTACCCGGACACGGGAAGAGGGATCGAAGGCGTCCATCTGGCGCTGGAGCGGGGTTCGTTCACGGTGGTCACGGGGCGCGTCGGCGCCGGCAAGACGACGCTCCTGCGCACGCTGCTCGGGTTGTTGCCCCAGGAGGCGGGGGAAACCCGCTGGAACGGCCAGATAGTGGATGATCCCTCCTCGTTTTTCCTGCCACCGCGCACCACTTACGTAGCGCAGGTGCCGCGCCTGTTCAGCGAAACCCTGCGGAACAACATCCTGATGGGGTTACCGGAGGAGAGCGTGGATCTGCCCGCTGCCCTCCGCCTGGCAGTGATGGAACAGGATCTGGCGGAAATGGCGGACGGCCTGGACACGATGGTCGGCCCCCGGGGAGTCCGGCTCTCCGGCGGCCAGGTGCAGCGCGCGGCAGCAGCCCGCATGTTCGTGCGGGAACCAGAGCTGCTGGTGTTTGATGACCTCTCCAGCGCGCTGGACGTGGAGACGGAGCGCACACTATGGGAACGGTTGTGTCAGCGCCCCAACGTCACCTGTCTCGTTGTTTCCCATCGGCGGGCAGCGTTGCGCCGCGCCGACCACATCCTCGTTCTCAAGAATGGCCGCGTGGAGGCCGAAGGCACCCTGGATGAGCTGCTTGCCTCCTGTGAGGAGATGCGGCGGCTGTGGCGCGGGGATCTGGGAGAGCCCGAAGCCCTGAACGTCTGAATGCGGAATGCGGAATACGGAGTCTGCCAGTCACCAATCCGCAGTTGCCAGGCCCAACGCCGAACGGATGCAGGCAAGCCCTGCGGCCCGTGGGGATGCCGGCGCTACGCCCGCCGCCCAAGGCCTGACGCCCAGCACCCACCGCTCCCTCCCAGGCAATTCTCCGCCCGCTGTCGCATAATGAAGTAAGGCCTCCGAACCGTCCCGGGGGCGGGAGCAGGGATGATCCAGGAGTGTCGCATTCAGGTGCTGCCGGAGGAGGTGGCCAGTAAGATCGCCGCGGGGGAAGTGGTCGAGCGGCCCGCCTCGGTGGTGAAGGAACTGGCGGAGAACTCCGTGGACGCGGGGGCCACGCGCCTCACCGTGGAGGTGGAGGAAGGCGGGCGGCGGCTGATCCGCGTTACGGATAACGGCTGCGGGATGACCGCCCAGGAAGCAGTCCTCGCCCTCCAGCGGCACGCCACCTCCAAGATCCGCTCGGAAGAGGATCTGCTCCGCATCCGCAGCCTGGGGTTCCGTGGGGAGGCGCTGCCCAGCGTGGCCAGCGTTAGCCGCGTGACGATCATCACCCGGCCGCGGGGCGCCGTGGAGGGCACGCGGCTGGAGGTGGAGGGCGGCGAGATCCGGTCCCTGGATGCGGCGGGCGCTCCCGAAGGAACGAGCGTCACCGTCCGCGACCTGTTCTACAACACCCCCGCGCGGCTGAAGTTTCTCAAGATGCCGCGTACGGAGCTGGGGCAGGCGTGCGACGCCCTTAGCCGCATCGCCCTGGCGCAGCCGCACATCACCATCCGCCTGCTCGCCGATGGGGATGAGGTGCTTTACTGCCCCGCCACCGACGACCTGCGCAACGCCGTGGCGGCGGTATTCGGGCCGGAGGTGGCCCGCGATCTGCTACCGGTGGCCTGGGAGAAGCCAGGCCTGCGGGTGGAAGGGCTCGTGGCGAAGCCCACCGGCACGCGGCCGACGCGCTCCGGGCAGCTGTTCTTCGTGAACGGGCGCTTCGTGCGGGGGAAGGTGCTCACCCACGCCCTGGACGAAGCCTATCGCGCCACGCTGCCCACGGGCCGCTTCCCGGTAGCCGTGCTGCGCCTGGAAATCGATCCGACGCTGGTGGACGTGAACGTCCACCCCACCAAGACGGAGGTCCGCTTCCTGCGGGAGTGGGAGGTCCACCGCGCCTTGCACGAGGCGGTGCAGGGGGCGCTGGGGGCGCATGGCGGGGGCAGCGTCACTCCGAGCCTGGCACGGCAGGCGGTCCTGCCCGCGGCGGATCTGTTCCAGCGGCCGTGGGTGGTACCCACGTCGGAGCGCCCATTGGTGGAAGCGGCGGGCGCCTCGGGTGTGGCAGGGGTGGTATCGGTGGTCCCGGCACCGGTGCAGCCGTCGATTCCCGACCTGCATCCCCCGCTGGCGGGGCTGCGGCCCATCGCCCAAGTCTGGCAGAGCTACATCCTCGCCGAGGGACCCACCGGCTTGCTGATTATCGACCAGCATCTGGCCCACGAGCGAGTGCTGTTCGATCGCCTCGCCGCCCGTGAAGGAGAGGTAGCCGCGCAGCGTCTCGCCGTGCCGATCACACTGCAGGTGACGCACCGTGAGGCGCTGTTAGTGGACGATCTGCTGCCGGAGCTGGCCGCCCTAGGGTTCGAAATCGAGCCGTTCGGGCGAGATGCGTTCGTGGTCCGCGCCGCGCCCGCGCTGTTACCGGTGGGGCAGGAGCTGGTGGCCCTGAAGGGCTTGCTGGATGAGCTGGCCCACGCGCGGCAGACGGAGCGGAGGGCGGTGCCCCGCGAGCACGTGATTGCCACCACGGCGTGCCAGGCGGCCATCAAGAAGGGCACGCGCCTGGCCCTGGAGGAGATGCGGCAGCTGCTGGACGACCTGGAGTCGGCCGCCCTGGCCCATACCTGCCCGCACGGTTGCCCCATCGCGGTGGAGATTTCGTATCAGGAGCTGCTGCGGCGCTTCAAGCGCACGTAGCCAGGTTGACAATGGCGGCGATGCAAACGAGATTGCTGGAACCGGAGTTCTTGCGCCAGCTGGAACAGCTCTCCCTGGTGGCGAAGCGGGTGTTCGCCGGCCGGCTGAAAGGCGAGCGGCGCAGCGTGAAGCGCGGCGCCTCGGTGGAGTTCGCTGACTACCGCAACTACGCCCTGGGAGATGACCCGCGTTACATCGACTGGAATACCTACGCGCGGCTGGAGCGACTGTTCCTGAAGCTGTTCATGGAAGAGGAGGACCTGCACGTCTACGTGCTGCTGGACGGCAGCCGCTCGATGACGTTCGGTACGCCCTCGAAGTTCGACTACGCTCGCCGCGTGGCTGCCGCCCTGGGGTACATCGGCCTGTGCGGCTACGACCGCGTGGGCGCGGCGCTGCTGGGCGAATCGATGCGCGAGTACCTGGCTCCCCTGCGCGGCCGGCCCTCGGTATTCCGGTTCTTCCGGTTCCTGGAAGAGGCCCAGGCGGACGGGGGCACCGCCCTGGGCGCTGCCCTTCAGGAATGGGCCCTGCGCGCTCGCCGCACGGGGATCGCTATCCTGGTGAGCGATTTCCTGGATCCGCAGTGGGAAGCGGGGATCAAGGCGCTGGCGCTGCGGAAATACCAGCTGGCGGTCATCCACGTCCTGGACCGGTCTGAAGTCGAGCCGGACCTGGTGGGCGACCTGAAGCTGATCGACGCCGAGACTGGAGAGGAGCGGGAAATCTCGGTGAGCGGCGTCCTGCTGCGCGATTACCGGCGGGCGCTGGACCACTTCTGCGGTTCGCTCCAGGCAGCCTGCCGCAAGTACGGCGCGGATTACCTGCGCGCCACCACCGACGTGCCTTTCGAGGATCTGGTCCTGCGCTGGCTGCGCAGCCGCGGGCTGGTGAAGTAAGAAGGCAAGAGTAAAGAGGCAAAAGGATAGGTTAACATTATAGACCGGACGGAACCGCAAAGGCGCAGAGAGCGCGGAGGGCCATAAGGAGAGGATTAGATAGGAGGATTCCGCGCTGTTATTAGCCTGTGTCTATCCCAGCATGCTTCACACCTTTGCGGTTGCTTCATCCTTCATCTTTCGCTATGACGGAACCAAGGATAAAGATACTCCCCTCGGAAGTCGTGGATCGCATCGCCGCAGGTGAGGTGATCGAGCGGCCTGCGTCGGCGGTCAAGGAGCTGGTCGAGAACAGCCTGGATGCAGGCGCCACCCGCATCCAGGTGGAGACCGAGGCGGGTGGTAAGGCGCTGCTCCGCGTGACCGACGACGGCCACGGCATGACCCCCGAGGAGGCGGTTCTGGCCCTGGAGCGGCACGCCACCAGCAAGCTGTACACCGCCGCGGACCTGTTCAACCTCCGCACCCTCGGCTTCCGCGGGGAGGCGCTGCCCAGCATCGCCGCCGTCAGTGAGATAGAGATCCTCACCCGCACGCCGGAGATGCCCGAAGGGACGCGCGTCCGTATGGCGGCGGGCCGGCTTCTCGCCCGCGAGGCCGCTCCTGCGCCGGTGGGCACCTGCGTGACGGTGCGGGATCTGTTCTACAACGTCCCCGCGCGACGGCGCTATCTCCGCTCCGACCAGGCGGAAGGCGCCCACGTGGCAGAGGTGGTGCGCCGGCTGGCCCTGGCCACCTGCCAGGTGCGCTTCCGGCTCGTGCAGGACGGCCGCGAGACCTTCCTCTCCCCCGGCGGGGCAGAACCCCTGAACACGGTGGTAGCGGCATTGGGCCGGGCCGCGGCGCGGGAGATGCTTCGCCTGCCCGAACCCCAGGAGGGACTCCTGCGCGTGCACGGCTTCACCGCCCGCCCCACGCGTACGGCAAGCACGCGCGCCGCGCAGTTGTTCTATGTAAACGGAAGGTCGGTGCGCTCGCCGCTCTTCTACCGCGCGTTGGATGACGCCTATCGTGGCGCTGTGCCCCAAGGGCGATTTCCGCCCGCGGTGGTTTTCCTGAAGTTGCCGCCCGATGCAGTAGACGTCAATGTCCACCCATCCAAGCTGGAGGTGCGGTTCCAGGACGAAGGGGCGGTCCATGGAGCGCTGCTGGCGGCGCTGCGGGCCGCCCTGGCCGCCACCGCATCCCTGCACCCAGCCGCCGTTTCTCCCTCCCCTGCCGGAGAGGGGCGGGAGGGATCAGCGCCCGCGCGGCCTGTGTTTGGCTATCCGCGGCCCGGCCGCACAAAGCCCGCGCTGCGCGAGACGCCCCCGGCCGTGCCGGCGCCGCCCACCGCCTACCCGTTCGCCAGCCAGGCGATCGTTACGCCAGGGCGCCCCGGCCTGCCGGCTGACGCCGGAGTCCCACATCCAGGCTCGCGTACTCTCCCTGATGCGGAACGCGGGGCCCAGCCATGCGGCCCATATGGGAGGGCACCCCGGGACGTGGATGTCAGTGCTCTGCATCCGCCACTCCCCACCCCGCATTCTCCCGGTCCACCGCCGGCACTCCCACATACCCCTACCCCCAGGGCTTCCGGGCCTGCCCCCCTGGGTGGGCTTCGCCTCCTGGGCCAGGCCCGCGACCTCTTCCTTCTGGCCGAGGCTGACGGAGAGCTGTGGATCGTCGATCAGCACGTGGCGCACGAGCGGGCGCTATTCGATCGCCTGATGGCGCGTGCGGATGCAGAGGAAGGCGAGGAAATACAATCGCTTCTTCTGCCCACCACGCTGGAGATGAACGCCGCCGCCGCCCTCGCCCTGGAAGAGCACCGGGAGCCGCTGCGCTTCCTCGGCTTCGACGTGCAGCCGTTCGGTCCGAATACCTACCGGCTGTGCGGCGTGCCGCGGGCGCTGGTTGGCCGCAACTACGAGCAGGCGCTGCGCGACCTGGTGGACCAGCTCGCTGAACTCTGGGAGGGTCCCGGCAAGTCGGGACCTCTTTCCCGCGCGCAGCTGGCGACGGCGGCGGCGGGCCGCGCCTGCAAGACGGCGGTCAAGGCGGGTCAGCCGCTCAGCCCCGAGGAGGCGGAGCAGCTGCTGGCCGACCTGCGCCGCAGCGCCAACCCCTACACCTGCCCCCATGGCCGGCCGGTGTTCCTCACCTTCTCCCAGGCGGAGATCCGGCGGTTGTTCGGGGAGGGGGAGTGCGACAGGGCAGGGTCGTAGCCGCGCCTATCAGCGGTGCCAGTTCTTCCGGCGGTTACATAGAAGGGAGAATCCGTCCATCCAGTGAGCGGGCATTGAGAATCATCCTTCCGAACCGTGTTAACCAGCACCTTCTGTAGTCACATCGCCCTATTCGCGGTGGCTATTCGCATCTCACGAGGCCGCTGCCAGTCGGGTACGTTCGAGATCTGTAGGTAGGATGAGCTCTTGCTGCCCCGGGGCAGCGTTTTCCATCAGGGGCCACTGCGGTGAGTATCTCCTGATGGACGCCGCCTCTACATGCTGCCACCTACCTTCCGGAAACGCACCTTGCCAGTCTGAATCGTTGACCCCCGCCGCTCCATCCCGTATCATGGTGCGGGAAGCAGGCCGGACGGTCGAGTCCCGAAAGCTTTCGGGATTAGGAAAGTCCGGACTCCACCGGGCAGGGCGCCAGGTAACGCCTGGGCTCCCCGATACAGTCGGGGGGACGGACAGTGCCACAGAAAGCAAACCGTCCCGACGCAGTCGGGATAAGGGTGAAACGGTGCGGT
>JACQGL010000168.1 GCA_016199525.1 Armatimonadota bacterium | reverse complement strand
GGCCGCGGTCGTTCACGCGCGCAACCTGTGACTTGCCGTTGCGGAGGTTAGTGACGCGCACGCGGGTGCCGAACGGCAGGTGACGACTGGCGAGGGTGCTGGCGAAGCGGTTGAAGCGCTCGCCGCTGGCGGTGCGACAGCCGTGGAAGCGCCCTCCGTACCACGTGGCGGTGCCGATGTAGACATGACGGGCTTCCCGACGGCGCCGGGACTGGCGGGCCCCGAAAGCGTTTGGTGCCCCGCCCACGGTGGTGAGCAGGGCGCCCACTGCCAGCAGCACCAGCATGACCCGCCCGGAGCGGGACAGTGGCATTGTATGACCCTCCTGCGGCGGATAGCCAGCCATTCGCGCGGACGCGTTCTTATGGCGCGCCAGCGTTGTGGCGCTGCGGCAATCGTGAGAGAGGCGCCGGCAGCCAGCGCGCGGGCTCTCTGTGCAGGATTGGGTGGGGCCGCAGCAATCCGCTGCATTACTCCCAGGGGGGACCCTGGGGGCCGGACGATTCGCCTGCCGGTGAGGAGATGGCTTGGCAGACGTTCGTCCGCTTATGGTTCGTGTATGCTCTTGGAGAGTTTACCGCATCCCGGCGCCCGGCGCCAAGTCGGCGCCGGAGGAGGTGTCCGCCTAGGGTGACCGCCGCTCATATTCTACCGACGGGTGCAGGCCGCCTGAGAAGGGATTCCAGTGCGGGACCGACAATAGGGACGTGAGCCAGGGAGCACGGATAATGCGGTTGAAGGATCGAATCGCGTTGATTACGGGGGCGGGTGCAGGAATCGGGCGCGCCTCGGTAATGGCGTTCACCAGGGAAGGCGCGCACGTTGTCGCCGTGGATGTCAATGAATCGACCGCCGCCGAGACCGTCGCTCTGGCGCGAGGCTCGGCAGGTGAGGCGGTCGTCTTTCGAGCGGACGTCTCTCGGTCGGCAGAGGTCCAGGCGATGATCCGCTTCGCCGTGGAGCGCTACGGCGGCCTGGATATCCTGTTCAACAATGCGGGCATCGTCCAGAATGGCACAGTGACAGAAACTCCGGAAGACGAATGGGAGCAGACGATGGCGATCAACCTCCGGAGCGTCTTTCTGGGGTGCAAGTATGCCATTCCGGAAATGCGGCGCCGCGGCGGTGGGGTGATCATCAACACTGCCAGCGTTGCGGGGCTGGTGGGCGTGCGGAATCGAGCGAGCTACTCGGCGTCCAAGATGGGCATCGTGGGGCTGACGCGCAGCATCGCCATCGACTACATCCAGGACAACATCCGCGCCAACGCCATTTGCCCCGGCACAGTCGATACCCCCTCACTTCGCCAGCGCATCGCTCAGGCGGAAGACCCGGAGGCGGCTCGCATCGCATTTCTGGCGCGCCAACCGATGGGCCGGCTGGGCACGCCCGAAGAGATCGCCGCCCTGGCCGTCTATCTCGCCGCCGAAGAGTCGGCCTACATGACCGGCAGCGCCACGGTCATCGACGGCGGATTATCGTTGTGAGCCCAGGGCTTGATTAGCAGAGGAGAATCAAGCTCAGGCGGTGAATGAACCAGCATATCCCTGTCTCGAAGCGTCTATCGCCCGGAGCGCTCTCCGCGGCCGTGCGAGACCGCGGGACCTGATCGCGAACAGGAGAACGGCTATGCGTTGCCGTAACCGGCCAGGATTCACGATCATCGAACTTCTGGTAGTGATAGCTATTATTGCTGTCTTGGCGAGTATTCTGTTCCCGGTTCTCGCCCGCGCGCGCGAAGCCGCAAAGCGGACCGTCTGCATCAGCAACATGCAGCAGATCCTGAAGGCGACGGCCTCGTACGTGCAAGACAACGACGAGCGCTTTCCGCCCTGCTGCGTGCGCAGCCAAACCCCCGAGTATGGCTGGCAGGTCTATGCGCCGCTCGTCGGCCCCGGGCTGGCATCCGTGGCCTATGTTGATACCTGGCAGGGCGGCTGGGTGCCCCTGTTGATGCCTTACATCAACAACAACGCCGTCGTCTGGTGCCCGAACCAGGAGAAGCTGCCGTTTTTCGAGGGGGTCAGCTACTTCACCTCGTCGCAGTATCTCGGCCCCATCTCGCGCGTCAAATTCCCCAGCTCTAAAGTGCTGTTCCAGGAAGCCTATTCGTTCCACGACCCGAGCTTCCTGATCCGCTATTGCTGCCGGAACGACCGGCCGCCGGGCGCAAACGTGGATTACCGATGGCAGGTGGACTTCACCTACGGGTTCGTGGATCAGCACGTCAAGCTGATGAAACCGGCGCGCGCGAACGAGACGTACCTTCACATGTCCGGCCCCTACAACCCAAACTTCACCACCCCGCCGGACAATCCGGACTTTCCGTAGACGCCCTCCTGTTGCTCCGGGTAGGACGCCGCCCTGCGGTCCCGCTTTGACCGCCCACCCCTCCCCCACTGGGGGAGGGGTGGGCGGAAGAACGGCTCTCGGCGTGACAGACCGTACCCACATTCTGCTCATCCTCTCCGAATCAGGAGCGGGAGCAGCGGAGCGTGCTGGTATTCGCCTGCCTGTCCAGGAGCGCCACGCGCGGGCGAGCTCTCCCTGCAGCGGGGGGCTCCTTCAATCCTCTTCCGGCTCGCCCTCCCGTTCTTTCTCCTGCCCAAGCGTGGCCGTGAGCCCTCGAATGAGCGCCTGACGCTCGGCGGGAGAAAACCTGGCTTCCGGGTGGACCAGAGGGTAGGCCCACGGCGGCATTTCGCCCTCCTGCACTTTCTTTGCCGATTCGTGTGCCTCCCGTTGGGGCCGGTCCCACTCCGACAGGTTCATCGCCGCGCGTCCCTGGTCAACGTCGCCCTGGATGAACCAGGAGACAGGCGCAACGTGGCTGTACCACGGCCAGATAGTCTGATTGCTGTGGCAGTCGTAACAGGCTCGAACAACTAGTGCGCGTGTCTGCGGGCTATCCCAGCGCGGCTCCATCCGCACCGGTAGGTTCGTGTGACGGCGCCCGTAGGGTACGGCCTGAATGGCGACCAGGAGGATGGCGACGGCGATCAATCCCCGCCGCGCGCGCGCTTTCCACATCGAGGGATGCCTCCTGACACAGAGAGCCAATAGAGGGAGCCTGTTTACCGTCAGCGGGATCCCGGCGGCCAGGCGGAATTGGGCCGGCAGTAAGGGGGGCCACCTGGCAATTGGCCCCCCTCTTGAGCATACCCTACCGCAGACTTGCCATTGGGATGCTCGGCAACACGGCTCCGGCGGGACCGCGCCCGCACCCGGCGCAGTGCTGCCTCGGGGTGTTCCGCAGTTGCTAGAGATTCCGGCTTTCCTCAGCACCAGCCGGGCGTAGCGTCGAATACGCCCGCTGTAGCGGCTGGACCAGCAGCGCAAGAAGCGGCGGAGGCGGATACCGATCCGGCATCCGCCTCCGTGTGTTATCAACGCAGTATGGCCGTTGCCACTACGCGGTTCCCACCGGCCTCACTGTGGCTGGATAGGCAGTGGGCACGCGCGGCGCCGGCTCCGCCAGCGCGAACGCCAGCACCTCATCCATATGGTTCACAAACTGGAACTCCAGCTGGCTGCGCACCTTCTCCGGGATCTCTTCCAAATCGCGCTCGTTTTCGGCGGGTAGAATCACCATCCGCAGGCCGGCGCGGTGGGCAGCAAGCACCTTCTCCTTCACACCCCCCACGGGGAGCACCCGCCCGCGCAGGGTAATCTCACCCGTCATCGCCACGTCTTTGCGCACCGCACGCCCCGTAGCCGCTGAGGCCAGTGCCGTGCCCAGGGTGATGCCCGCCGAGGGGCCGTCCTTCGGTACCGCTCCTGCGGGCACATGGATGTGGACTTCGATGCGGTCGAACAGGTCCTCATCGAAGATCAGCGTCCGCGCCCGCGAGCGAACGTAACTCAGGGCCGCCATGCCGGACTCCTTCATCACATCGCCCAGCTGGCCGGTGAGGGTGAGCTTGGGTTCGTGGTGCTTCAGCAAGGTGGCCTCCACCGTTACGATATCGCCCCCAAACTCCGTGTACACGAGCCCCGTAGCCACGCCCACCTCATCCTTCTCCTCCGCGCGGCCGTAGTGGAACCGGCGCGGGCCAAGGAAGCTCTTCACACCCTCCTCGCCCACCTGCACCAGACCCATCTTCCCCGAGGCCACCTCCTTGGCGACCTTGCGGCACACGGTGGCGATCTCCCGCTCCAGGTTCCTCACCCCCGCCTCCCGCGTGTACTCGCGGATGATCCGGCGGATCGCCTCATCTGTGAAGGCCAGGTGCTCCCCGGTAATCCCGTTCTCCTTGAGCTGCTTGGATACCAGGAAGCCCTTGGCGATCTCCAGCTTCTCCTCTTCCGTGTAACCGGGGAAGGGGATGACCTCCATCCGGTCCTTCAGCGCGGGCGGCACCGGGTCCAGGATGTTGGCCGTGGTGATGAACATCACATTCGAGAGGTCGAACGACACCTCCAGGTAGTGATCGCTGAACGAGTTGTTCTGTTCCGGGTCGAGCGCTTCGAGAAGCGCCGCCGAGGGGTCGCCGCGGAAATCTATCCCCAGCTTGTCAATTTCGTCCAGCATGAACACCGGGTTGCGCGTGCCCGCCGTCTTCATGCCCTGGATCACTCGCCCGGGGAGGGCGCCGATATAGGTGCGGCGATGGCCGCGAATCTCCGCCTCGTCGCGCACGCCGCCCAGGGAAATCCGGATAAACTTGCGCCCCAGGGCCCGCGCGATGCTCTTACCGATGCTGGTCTTGCCCACGCCCGGCGGGCCAACGAAGCACAGGATCGGCCCGCGCATCTGCGCGCTCAACTTCCGCACCGCCAGGAATTCTAGGACCCGCTCCTTGACTTTCTTCAGGCCGTAATGATCCTCATCCAGAACCGCCTGCGCGGCAGGGATATCCAGCGTTTCTTCCGATTCCTTGGACCACGGCAGGCTGGTGAGCCAGTCCAGGTAGGTACGGACCACCACTCCCTCGGGAGCGACGAACGGCATCTTCTCCAGCCGTTCCAGCTCCTTGAGGGACCGCTCCTTCACCTCGTCCGGCATGCCCGCGGCTTCGATCTTCTCGCGGTACTCCTCGATCTCGGAAGTGCGCTCATCCCGCTCGCCCAGCTCCTGCTGGATCGCTTTGAGCTGCTCCCGCAGGATGAACTCCCGCTGGGTATCCCCCATCTCTTTCTCGACCTTGCTCCTGATGTTGCGCTGAACCTCAAGGATCTCGATCTCTCGCTTCAGGATCAGGTTGAGCTTCTCCAGCCGGTCACGGGGGGAGAGGGTTTCCAGCAGCTTCTGCCGCTCATCCACCTTCACGCGCAGGTAGTGAGCGACGGTGTCTGCCAGACGGCCGGGCTCTTCGATGTTGGCTACCTGGACGAGCGCTTCAGGAGGAATCTCCCTACCCAGTTCCAGCACCTGTTGGAACTGGGCCACGGTGCTGCGCATGAGCGCTTCTACTTCCACCCCGCGTTCGTCGCTCTCTTCGACCGGCTCCACGAGGACGCGGAAGAATGACTCGGTCTGCAGGTACTCCACGATCCGCGCGCGGGCCTGTCCGTCCAGCATTACCCGCACGGTCCCGTCGGGCAGGGGAAGGACCTGCATCACCTCGGCGATCGTCCCCATCGAGTAGATGTCTTCTGGCTGGGGATCCTCCACCGAGAGCTGCTTCTGGGCCACCAGGAGGATGTAGCGGTCCTGCGAGCGGGCTTCTTCCAGCGCCCGCAGGGATTTATCGCGCCCGACGAACAGCGGGATAACGTTATGCGGGAAATAGACCGTGTCGCGGATAGGGAGCAGCGGCAGGATTTCCGGCCGCGGCGTTTCCTCCGCGGGCTCGTTCTCCGGTTCGGCCACCCCAGTTTCGATCTTTTCCGACACGTGCAGTAAGCCCCTTTCGGCCATCTGCCCGACTTCATTGGCGTCGGGCGCCGCTACGCCGCCCGGTGTGGTGCGGAGGTCCGGGTTATGAGCGGCGTTACTGGCCTAGCATTTGCCTGATGGCGAGGTCTTCCGTTCCCCCGCGCCGCTCAGGAGGCGATCTTCATCTGGTTCAATGTTACGAGCTCCGGCGGCGTCTTGTTAACGATTGTATCTCGGGTGACCCGCACTTTTTTCACGTCTCGCCGGCTGGGAACCTCGAACATGATATCCTGCATCACCTCTTCGATGATCGAGCGCAGGGCGCGCGCTCCTGTCCCACGGCGGAGCGCTTCGGCGGCGATCGCCTGAAGCGCTTCGGAGCTGAATTCCAGATCCACCCCGCCGTCGATGGCGAGCAGCCGCTCGTACTGCTTAACCAGGGCGTTCCTCGGTTCTACCAGAATCCGGACGAGCATCTGCGCGTCGAGCGGATCCAGGATGGCGATTACCGGCAGCCGCCCGACAAACTCGGGGATCAGGCCGAACTTCAGCAGGTCCTCCGGCAGAATGCGCTGCCGGATTTCGCTCTCTGACATCTTGACCTGGTGCTGGCTGGCGCGAAACCCCAGCGTCTGCCGCGCCAGACGGCGGTTAATGATCTCCACCAGCCCCTCGAATGTGCCCCCGCAGACGAACAGGATGTTGGTCGTATCAATCTGCATGTACTCCTGCTGCGGGTGTTTACGCCCTCCTTGAGGGGGGACATTGGCAATCGTTCCCTCCAGGATCTTCAGCAGGGCCTGTTGCACACCCTCGCCAGACACGTCCCGGGTGATGGATGGGTTATCACTCTTCCGCGCGATCTTGTCGATCTCATCAATGTAAATGATGCCTCGTTGGGCGTTCTGGATGGCAGCCTGCAGGTTGCTCCCCTCCGCAGCCTGGATCAGCCGCAGCAGGATGTTCTCCACGTCTTCGCCCACGTAGCCGGCTTCCGTCAGGGCGGTGGCGTCCACAATGGTAAACGGTACGTTGAGGATACGCGCCAGGGTCTGCGCCAGGAGGGTCTTGCCCGAGCCAGTGGGGCCGATGAGGACGATGTTGCTCTTCTGCAGCTCCACGTCGTGGTGGGTCAGGTGCACCCGCTTGAAATGGTTGTACACGGCCACGGATAGCGCCCGCTTGGCGCGTTCCTGTCCCACTACATGCTGGCTTAGGACCTTGTAGATGTCCTTGGGCTTGGGGATGGAGTCCCGGAGCGTGTCGTAGCCTTCCGGGAAGACCTGCCCGCGGATGACATCGTTGCACAGGTCCACGCACTCGACGCAGATGCCGCCGTGCAGACCCAGGATCAGTTTTGAAACCTGTTCCCGAGACTTGCCGCACAGCACGCAGCGTCGCATCTCTTCGGAGTCAATCGAGTTACGTGTGGGCACGCTCGTACTCCAGCTTCCGGGTAGGTCGCTTGTATTCCCGCGACGATCTGGCGCCGGGCGCCAGGCACAGATCGCCGTTCGGGGGACACCCAATCGTTCGCCGGGATACCATACGTTCCCTTCGGGCAGGGAGGGCGAGACGCCCCCCGGCGAGCAGGGGGGCGGCCGAAAGCCACCCTTACGCATATCGGCGCGCGGCCGCCCTTTCCACCTGTCTAAATTGCGCCGCCGCCCCCAGCAGTAGCGCAGGATGCTGGCGCTATCGGACCTCGTTCTGTCGCCCGCAGGCGTGCCGGCCGCAAACGGGTAGCGAGGGGCGGTGTTCCATCAGGACTCCTGCCGTTGATGCACCTCCCGGCTCATTACGTGGTCCACCAGGCCGTAGCCTTTCGCCTCCTCGGCAGACATAAAGTAGTCGCGCTCCGTATCCCGCTCCACGCGCTCCAGCGGCTGGCCAGTGTGTCGCGCCACAATCTCGTTGAGGAGGGACTTGTAGCGCAGGAGTTCGCGCGCGCGAATCTCAATGTCCGTGCCTTGGGAGTAAGGGATATTCCCGCTGATCTGGTGAATCATCACCCGCGCGTTGGGAAGGCAGTATCGCTTTCCCGAGCTGCCTGCCGCCAGAAGCAGCGCGCCCATCGACGCGGCGATCCCCATGCAGATAGTCGACACATCCGGCTTGATGAACTGCATCGTATCGTAGATCGCCAGCCCGGCGTCCACGGCCCCGCCCGGGGAATGGATATAAAGGTCGATATCCCCGTCCGGATCGTCCGCTTCCAGGAAGAGCAGCTGGGCGATGATCAGATCGGCCAGCGTATCCTCCACTGGCCCGCTCAGGAACACGATCCGGCTCTTCAGCAGCCGCGAGTAGATATCGTAAGCCCGTTCGCCGCGCGCGGTTTGCTCCACGACCATAGGGACGAGGTGGCCCCGCGCCCCCAGGGCGGCGTCGGGGGCCAAAATCTGATTTTTCCTCCACTCTTCCGGCGGAATGCCCCAGTACATCTAGCTCACACCTTTCCTTATTCTGTCGCCGCGCCGGGGAGGGCGGCCCGGACGCGTTCGGGGCCACCAGGCGGCCCCGGGTTTCACGCCGTCTTCTCTTCGATTTTAGCCGTGCTCTGCAGATGTTCCAACACGTTGCGGATGAGCAGGGACGTCCGTGTGCGATCGCGCTCCTCTTCATCCTGGAGCAGTCGGCGTGTCTGCTTCTCATCCAGACCCCGCTGCGTCGCCTCGTCGCGGATGGCCGCGTCGATTGCCGCGTCCTCCACGGTAATCTGCGCCGCGCGCGCAATCTCCAGCAGTACCAGCGTCTGCTGGATCCCCCGGCGGGTTTCCTCCGCCAGCCGGGAGTCCATCTCGTGCAGGGTTATCTGCTGCCGGACCAGGTAATCATCCAGGGTTAGTCCGTGGCGCTCCAACTGTTTGACAAGGTCTGCCGTGCGCTCCGCGACGCGCCGGGTGACCATCTCCTCCGGGAGGTGCACGGTGGCGTTGCTTACTGCCCGCCGCAGCAGCTCCTCGCGCAGTTCCGCATCGGCCAGGCTTCGAGCCTGGGCTTCCATGCTCGTGCGGATGCGTTGCCGCAGCGCGACCGGATC
This sequence comes from Armatimonadota bacterium, assembly GCA_016199525.1. Lineage (GTDB taxonomy): Bacteria > Armatimonadota > SYMT01 > SYMT01 > JACQGL01 > JACQGL01. Next base: position 26,030 of record JACQGL010000168.1, on the reverse strand, counting down.
CTCCACGCCCAGCTGCTTCGCCAGCGCATCGTCCACCTCCGGCAGCGCCCGCTGGCTCACCTCGTGGATGGTGATGTGCGCGTGGGCTTCCCTGCTCCGCCACTCCGGGTGGGAGTCGTCCCCCGGAAAGGTGAACGTGTAGTCCCGCTCCTCACCGACAGCCAGGCCGATGAGCCCCTGATCGAGGGCAGGGATACCTGACCCGATCTCCAGCCAGGCATTCTCCACACTGGCGGTAGGGATCGGCTCCCCGTCGATGGTGGTGATGACCGTCGCGCGCACGCGGTCGCCGTGGGCGGATGGACCCTCCTTCGGCCGCCACTGGGCGAGGACCTCACGGATGCGGTTGATCTCGCGCTCCACATCCGCCTCGGTTATCTCGGGCACGATGCGGATGACTTCCAGGCCCTCGTACTGGCCCAGGTGCACGTGCGGTGGGAGAGACACGGTCGCCGTGAAGCTCAGCGCTTCCCCCGCCCGGTATTGACCAGGATCAAGGTCCACCTTGGAACCAAATGGCACGAGCCCGGACTCCCGCACGGCTTCCGTGTAGGCATCAATTGCCGTCTGCTCGATGGCGCGCTCCCGCACTCGCTCCGCATCGATGTAGCGCTGGGCCATCTGGCGGGGCGCCTTTCCTCGCCGGAATCCGGGGACGGATACCCGCTTGAGAGCGCGCTGCGTTTCACGTTCAATCGCCTGCTGCACCTGCTCGGCAGGCACCTCAATCTTCAGCTCCACGCTGCAGTGATCTAGCTCTCTTCGTGCCACCTGCACGCTCATCAACGCTTCCTCTCCGGTACGCAAAGAACCCCGTCCGGGCCGACGGAGCGACCTCGGACGAGGCAAGTAAAGTGCGGGATGGCTGCCGTAGTGGACCAGCCGGACCCCGTCGGATCTCTAAAAAGGCGCTCGTCCCGCACCCGGCTATGTCCACACATAGGTTATCATTCCTCACGATCCGGTGTAAAGGGGAAGCAGCCTGACCGCGCCGTGGACCGGGTCACAGAACCGCCCCCCGGCCGCTCCGTGGGCAATTTCCCGTTTCCCGTTTGTGGTTTCTGGTTTTGCCTGTCGACTGTGCGAGAGCCTTCTGCGTTCCGAAGATCCAGCGCCTAACGCCCCGCGTCTTTCTTCAGCGCTTCCACAAACCGCGGCACGGTCTCGAACAGATCCCCGACCACAGGGTAGACGCGCGGTGTGGGCTGGCGCTGGTTGAGGGTGAGGAGAGGCGCCTCGGGATCGCGGTTGAACGCGATGATGGTCGCGCGCTCCCCAATATAACCTAGGTGCTGCGGCGCCCCGGATACGCCCAGCGCGATCAGCACCACGGGATTGACACGCACCCCTGTCTGGCCGATCTGGCACTCCACAGGTAGCAGTCGCAGTTCTTCCGTCACCTTCCGCGTGCCGCCAATCCGCACCTCACGTGCCCCCAGCGCGCGCAGTTGCTCCTCCAGCGGCCGAACGATCCGTTCTATGTCGTCGCGGCTGCGCACAGCGTAGCCTACGTCGATGATGCACTCCGCCTGGGCGAGGTCGGCGGGTCTCGATGAAGCCGGAACGGCGCGGGCGCCATCCCCCGAGAGCAGCGGCAGGTCAATCTCGCCGACCACGGGCGCCGTGCCTGCTCGCAGCGGGAGGGGGGCGCCGTTGCTCACAACCACCCCGGGCGCGACGGTGATGAGCCGCCAGCCGCCCACTTTCTCCAGCGTGCGGTGGTAGCGGAGGCGGCCGTCGAAGGCGCGTGTTGCGACGGTGACCGCATCTCCCTGCACCGCCAGCCCGGTTACGTCGGCGGCGATGCGGTAGCCCGGTCCCGACACAGTCGGGACCGCCCTGGCGAGCGCCGGCGTGAGTTCCAGGGGAGCGACCAGCCACCGGGGCGTCCCGACGCAGTCGGGATTCCCAAACACAGCGCAGAGCGCCGCCGCCAGGCTCTCCGGCGCGCTTTCCGGATCCACGCGCCCGGACAGCCCCTGGGACCAGGCGCGGACCACCAGTACCGCTCCCAGGTCCGCCAGTGGGGCTACCAGTCGTCCCGTCTCCCCGGGGCCGAAGATCAGGGCCTGGAACGGCAGCCCGAGCGCCGTTGCCAGCTCCGCGGCGGCGGTGGCTGCCTCCATCTCCACGCGGCGTCCCGATCCCGATGAAATCGGGAGGACCGCGGCGGCCACGAAGACCACCGCCGGCCCCTCAGGCCAGCGATCCACCCGCGTTACCGTCCCAGATGGCAGGCCTCCCTCTGCCTGTGTCTTGGCGTCTTGGCGTCTTGGCGAGCGCTCCCCTCCCGGCGGGCCGTGGCCGTTCCCGAGACCGAGCAGGTCCATCACCAGGGCGGCGGCCCGCTCGGGGGTCCCAACTGCGTCGGGATCCGCAGGCAGAACGCCGCGCGTTTGTGGACCAGCGACTCCCGCCGGGAACGCGTATACGCCGTCCCCGGGCAGGAGGGGCGCTGCCGGCTCCGGAAGCGGCTCTGCCAGCGCGGCCAGCCATCCGCGAGCGGTGGTGGCCAGCGACGCTTCCCGCTCGGCGAACGCCAGGACCGCAGGCGCCGCCGGCTGGACAATCCCTCCGGCAATGCGCGCCTGGATCCGCAGGCCGGTCTCGTCGGCTTCCACGGCGCACTCGCTGACCCCGGCCACGCACACGGCGTCCAGGTGCCCGGCAAGCAGGAACGGGAACGAGGTATCCCCCAGTTCGGGCCGGCCGGCGCCGCAGAGGATGAGCGCAGCGCCTCGCCCGCGCGCCTCCGCCGCCGCCCGTGCGGCCAGAGCTTCTGGCGCGGGTGGTTCTCCCGTCGTCCCAAGCGGCACCACCTCGTCCACCCCCAGGGCACGCGCCTGGCGGGCAGCCTCTTCCCACGGACCGACAGCGGGCAGCAACAGGACGATCCGCGCCCGGACGGGCGCGGCCTGCTTCACCGCCGCCACAGCGGCCAGTGCGCCGCGGTCTCCCGCAGGCCAGTCGTAGAATGGCTCGTGCAGGGTGCCCTCGTGGAGAACTGGAGCGGCGGACAGAACCGGCGCCGGCCATGCGACCACGGCGACGGTGAACGCCGGTCCTCCCGATGTAATCGGGATCGGGACGCGCCGCTCGGCAGATACGAGCGGGCGCGTCCTCTCGGGGGCACGCCTGTGCTCCCACGCCTTCAGCGCCAGGTCGCCGATTCCGATTTCATCGGGATAGAAGCCGTCCCGCGCCTGCTGGAAAGTGGCGTCGTGCTGCGTCAGCCTCTCCTGGCCCGCTGCCAGGGCGCGCTCCGCAAACAGATCCGCCGCCAGCCGTGCCCGGCGGCCCCAGCGGCAGTCGGGATCGGAACCGCAGTGGTTCTCCACCCACGTGGCCCGCCGGAGCGCGGCCTCCGCCACCTTCACGTATGCAGCGACCTCCGCCAGGGGGAAGAAAACGGTTTGCAGGTTGCCGTTGCGCCACGCTTCCTCACCGAACGCCTCCCGAGCGCGCCGCGCGCGCAGCATTAGCTCCCGCTTCAGACGGCCCAGCGGAGTCAGATCCTCTTCCGACGCAGTCGGGGCCGCCTCCCAGCGGGGGAGCACCTCGCCCAGTAGGTCACGCAGGATGGCGAACCGCTGTACCTGGTTGGTTCCCTCGTAGACGGGGATGATGCGGCAGTCGGCGCGCTTCCGCTCTAGATCGTTGGGAGCCAGGTGGGCGGTGGGGCCGACGAGCGTCTCTGCGGCGGTAAGCACCTCCTGGAGAGCCTCCGAGGCGAAGTATTTGCCGATGGCGCTCTCCATCCGCGCCGCCCCGCAGCCGGGGTGGTCCAGAAGACCGATCAGCTCCCAGGTGATCGCCTCCGAGGCGAAGGCAAGCGCGGCGGCTTCGCCCAGGAGCGCCGCTCCGCCGTCTCGGAGGCTTTCGGGATGGCCCGCGATTTGCTGACGCGCCTCTTCCAGGATCTCCTCCATCAGCGTCACGCACGCCAGCGCCAGGCCCGCGCGCCCCTGGTTGAGCGTCTCCAGCGCGTTGTTCTGGCCGCGACCTTCCAGGCCGATAACGTTCTCCCGCGGCACACGCACGCGATCCAGGGTCAGCGGGTTCGTCACCGAGCCAAACTGTCCGACCTTCGGCTCATCCCGGTTGACGATCAGCCCCTCGGCGTGGCGGTCCACCATAAACGCCGTCAGGCCCTCCTCCGTGCGGGCATAGAGGCACATCACCCGCGACCAGCGCGCGTTGGTGATCCATAGCTTTGCACCAGAGAGTTCGTAGAACTCGTAGAACTCGCTGCCGTTCTCACGCCGGATCTGGGCGATGTCGTGGAACGCCACGCGGTGGCTCCCGTGCTGGTAAGCGCGCCCGCCGGTATCAGTTTCGTAGTCATAGCCGCTGAAGTCGATGGGGGCGGAGGGCGCGTCGTCGGCGTAGCGGTAACAGAGCGTATCCCCCACGAACTCCAGCCGCTCCGCATCGAGCAGGTGGCGGCGCTCGCTATTCCAGAGGAAGTAGCGGACCCCGTCCGCGTCGGTAAGCACCTCCACGCGGCGTAGCGTGCCGCGAGTGGTGATACGGGCGGTATCCGATCCAGCCCCGGGCTCGGTAAGGCCGAAGGCAGTCATGAACCCGTGGGCGATAAGCCGCAGGTAGAGCCGGTGGGCGCGTTCGCGGCGGTCCAGCTCGGCCAGGAGGGCGTCCCGAAGGCTTTCGGGATCGGGGATGGCGGCCAGGGCGGCCCGCACCAGATCGCTCGCCGCTCCATCGCCCCCCCGAATCCCGACGTGTCGGGACTGCAGGGCAGCCAGCAGGGGCGCCGCCACCATTTGCCGCGCCGGCGACGACCCCACCCACGCTTCTGCCTGGCGCCGCGCCTTCTCCCATCTGCCCGCGGCCACAGCCGCGTTCAGAGCGCGGGGCGGTTCCGCAGGCCATTCCTCCAGCTCCCGCCGGGCGCCCGACAACTGCTGCAGGCCGATGAGGATGGGCACCGTGCCCAGGGTATCGTTCACCTGGAGGGTGAGCATCTGCGCCATGTCCGCCTGCCGGCCCGAGATGTGGCACAGGAGATAGTACTCGGCGCGCCGCCACCCCAGCCCATCCAGATCCCGCGGGATGGTGACGCGGAAGAAGCCCTGGTCGCGCAGCCACTCCAGGTCTGCCGGGGGAATACGGTGCGTGCGCGCCAGGAGGCGAGGGTAAGGAAGACCGTCCCAGAGTTGCTCGCGGTAGCGGTGGCGGAACTCCGGCAGCCAGCGCTCCCAGAGGGCGCGAAGGCGGCCATCTGCCAGCGCCATCTCTGGCACCAGCGCGGGCGCCTGGCGGTCGAAGGGACGCACCAGGAAATCGCCGAAACGGTAGCTCCACGCCGCTTCCAGGAACGATTCGTAGGGGTGATCGCTCGGGAAAGAGGGCGGCATCCCGAGGACGAACGGCTCGTCTGCGCAAGCGGGACGCGCCGCGAGCAGCGCGCCCAGCTCCGCGGCGATCCGTTCGCGGGCCCGCCGGTTGGTGCGTCCCAGGGCGTGGCGGAGCGCCGCCGCCGCCGCCACACGCGCCACTGCCGTTTCCTGTTCCGCATCCCACCCCGCTTCCAGCCGCGCGTCCGCGCGCAGGATCGCCGCCCGCGCGCGCAGGATAAGGAGCGCGGTGTCCGCCTTGTCCAGGACCGCCTGCGGGTCGGAGGTCGCCGTCTGCGCCAGACGGTCCGCCGCCGCCTGAAGATCCTGGACGGCGGACGCCAGCGGCCCCCGCTGTATGGCGCGGAGCAGCCGCTCCTGGTCGTCAATGGAAAGCAGACCGGCGCCCCCCGTAGTCCCGAAAGCTTTCGGGACCGCCCCCAGCAAGGCTTTCAGGGACCGGTCCGGCGCGAGCAGGAAACGGAACTCACTCGCATCGCGGTAGTACTTCCCAATCAGGTCCTGCGCGGTATAGGCCATGCCGCCGAACACCTGCCAGGCGTTGTAGGCCACCGTGCCCATGTCCGTCGCCAGGGCATCCGAAGCGAGGACTTTAGCCGCCGCGGCAGGGTCGGGGGCGGTCGCCACCGCGTCGGGCACGTAAAGGAGCGTCTCCAGGAGCATGCGATGGGCATCGATCTCGCCAATGAGCTGCTTCATCGCACCGAACTTGGCGATGGCGTCGCGGCCCTCTTCATCCTGGAACAGCCCCGGGAACTGTACGCGGCTCTGGACCTGCTCCACGGCGCGCTCGTAGAGGCGATCCGTCAGCCCCAGTGCCACGGCGATGAAGTCGCGCACTGCCGCCAGCGGCAGAGTGGTAGCCTCCGCGGGTGGGGCAACGAACGTCGCTTCCGGCTTAGCGCCGTTCAGATGGAGGCGCGCGGGGCCGGCGGCCCGCAGGCCGGTCGTCCGTACAGGCTCCCAGTGGACGCCGGGGCCGTCCTCGCGCAGCAGCACGTCCTGCTCTTCTCCAGGGATCAGGACCACCTCCGCCAGCGCGCGGTGCACGCGGGCGCAGCACCTAGCATCCCCTCCCCCTTCCCTCACCGGGAAGGGGGAGGGGCCGGGGGAGAGGTCCCCATCCGCTATAGTGGCGATCGCTTCGCCGTCGCGGAGCCGCGCAGCCCACGCGCGCGCCGTGGGATCTGGAGAAGCCGCCAGACGGTCGGCGGCGCGCAGGTGCTCGACCACGGCCCAGGCGAGAGCAGGATCGGCGCGACCGAGTTCGCGCAGGATGGCGGCGCGTTGCCATATCCCCTTTCCCTCCTCTCCCTTTGGGGGAAGGGGGGCGGCGCGGCAGGCATCCCGCAGAGCGGCGCGCTGCTCGCACGAGGGGGGCTCGCCCGCGTCCAGGGCCAGGCAGACGCGGCGGTCGAAGAGGGCGTCCAGGCGCGTCCGCCACTCCTGGCGGAACGCCGCTTCCTCCGCGGGTCGGGAATCCGCTGCCAGCCAGGGGTCCTCGGGGGAAGCGGGCGCGCCGAGTCCCGAAAGCTTTCGGGACTGCAGACCCGGGAGGAAGTGCAGCCGTGCCTGTCGGGCGTCCGCCTCGGCCCAGAAGAACTTCCCGTTCTCGGCGTGGCGTGCCACGGAGGCCAGGCAGCGGCAGAGGCCAACCCAGAGGGGCAACGCGCCCCGAAAGCTTTCGGGGTATCGGGACAGCCGCCGTTCCAGCTCCTCCGCCACCCGCTGCGGGTAGCGGGCCATCTGGCGCAGCCAGGCGGCGCGGGCCATCCCGACTACGTCGGGACGCTCCTCGGCGGCTACCGTCGCCTCTACCCGCCGCAGAGCAGCCTCCAGGACCGCCAGGAGTACCGACCACGTCGGGAGTTCCGGGGGTGCGTCGGGCAGCGGCGCCAGGTCCTTCCACCCGTCGCCGACGTAGCGGGGTGGAGGGGGCGGTGGAAGCGACTGCCGGGACTGCCGCCAGAGCTTCTCGCGGGCAGCGGTGGGCGGCAGATAAGCCAGCCCGTGGCGGCCGGGCCGGCCCCAGTCCACGCCCTCCGTGGCGCGCCAGCAGCACTCGCACTTCACGCAGTTCTCAGGGTGGACCACCGGCCGCAGCAGCGCCTGGGGATCCCTCTGAAGCTGGTAGACCGCCGCAGGGCAGACGTGCCACAGGGGCGATGCGGCGATCTGGTCCCGGTGCGCCAGGTCCTGCGGCCAGAAGAGCTTGATGTGGGGCGCTGCGGGCTGGTAGCGGATGGCACTCAGCTTGACGTCGATCGACTGCGCCTGCGGAGCGGCGTCCAGGTCGAGCGGATCGCGGGGCCCGCGTCCCGAAAGCGTTCGGGACTCCGCGGGTCCCGACGCAGTCGGGATCCCAATTACGCGGGCACCCAGCGCGCCGATACCTACTCGCAGCGCCAGCTTCCCCAGAGACCACCAGTCGCCGGGCCGAAGGCGATCGAAGACCGCGTCCACGGCGTGGCGGAACTTCTCCTCCAGTCCCGACCGGTCGGGATCGTTCGCGTAGACGTGGCCGGCGGCGGCCTCGAGCCCTGGGAGGAGGCGCGGCAGCGCGCGCCGGAGCGCCTCCGGGGCCTGAGCCGTCGCTTCGCGGCCCTCCACGCGGTAGTGGAACGCCAGCCGGCCGTCCGGCGGCCTCGCCACGGGTCGCGCCCAGGGGTGGTAATGTCTCAGCCGGTACAACACGGCCTCACGCACCGGCAGCGCTGCTCCCAACCTGCCTAACTCCTGACGCAGCGTCCCAGCGGTCCCGAAAGCTTTCGGGACGGCCGCCAGGCCCGCGAGCAGATCGCCCGTCTTGCGCGCTTTCTGGCCTTCCGCGAGGTCCGGCCGCTGCCAGACGTCCAGCGCTTCGGTGGCAAAATCGATCAGCGGTCCGAAGAAGAAGCGGGTCTGCGCCACGTATTCCGGCCAGCGTGCGAGCCACCCGGTGTCGCGGCAGTAATGGGTCTCACGCAGAGGCGCGGCGTAGTGGCGCTCCAGTTCCTCGCCGGTAAATGTGCGCGCCGCGGCGCGGATCGTACGCGCGGCCCGCGCCAGGAGCAACCCCGAGGCGCACGCAGGGCCAGTGTAGTTGGGGAAGGGGAAGTCGATCCCCAATCCCGCCGCGGCGCCGCCGATGGCCAGGCCGTGGTCCACCCAGGTCCGCACCCGCCGTGGGCCGCCCGCCTGGATGATCTTCGCGCCGTAGGTCGCCGCCGGGGCATCGCCCACCCAGGCGCGGACTTCGGGCAGACTCTTGAGCCACTCCATCAGTCCCGACGGGTCGGGATCGCCGGAAAGCTCTGCCGCCAGGTTCTCCAGAGGCAGGACGACGCCCAGCGAGATCGTGTCCGCATTAGTGTAGAGGAAGGCGCCCATATTCAGGCGCGCCTCGCGGCCGCCCAGGCGGGCGTTGCGCAGCAGGATTTCATAGGCCGCGCCCTCGTCCGGAGCCAGGCGGAAGCGTGCCTGGATCTCCGTCGCAGGGAGCGGGATGACCTCCTTGATTCCCTGCAGGAAGCGCCGTGCCTCCGGGGTGGGCGCCTCGTAACCCTCCTTCGCCACCAGGTGCGCGGCGTCGCCCTCGGCCAGGAACACCAGGTCGGCGTAGAACGGCCCGCGCGTGGTGCTCACGCCGATGACGCGCTCCCCCTCGCGGATCAGCCCTTCGACGGTGGTGTCGCACAGGAGGGTGGCGCCGTGCGCCTGCGCCGCCCGGGCGAGGGAGTGATCGAATACCGGCCGCAGCACGGTGTAGCACTGCCGGAAGGCCTGGGGGCTGCGGTAGGTAAACCCCGCCAGGGAGCGCCCGTCGTAGAGGAAGAAGCCGCGCTCCACCAGGCGCCGCTCCCAGGCGAGCGCTGCCACTCCCTCCGGGCCGAGCAGCTCCGGCTCGGCGAGCGCTTCCGTGAAGTAGACGCACCCGGACCAGTTCTCTGCTCCCGGGAACGCTCCCGCCTCCAGGACCAGGACGCCAAACCCCGCCCGCGCCAGGCCGAGCGCGGCGGCGCAGCCCGCCGGCCCCGCCCCCACCACGATCACATCGTACTGTGCTCGATCAGGCATTCCTGTCCCCAACGGTCCACACCCTGCCGCGCATCCTCCGCTCTATCTTAACCGCAACCCGGTTGCGGCGCGACGAGCCAGGATCGTGTGGGCTGCCAGAAGGGATCAGCGGCCACCCGCATGCGCGCAGAGATTACTTACCCAACTCCCCAGGGGCCTGATATAGCGGGCGGTTGGGTTTACGGGGATGTAGCGGGGAGTCAATCCAACCCCAGTCGGCGCCGGAGGCGAATGCGGCGGCGGCGTAGCGCCGTCTCTGCTCGGTCCAGATCCGCGTTCCGCGATGCGAACATCGCGTACCTGTGGAGGTGGAGGTCCTCCAGCAGATTCAGGGCCCCCAAGAACTTGCCGGGCTCTCCGGTCGCCTCCACCACGCGGAGATCCGCTTCTTCCTGGCGGTGCTCGTCACGGGGGGCGGTGAGCAGCAGGGATAAAATCGCCGCGATGACCATCAGCGCCCACAAACCCAGCCAGAGGACGAGCCCCGGCAGGCCTTGCAGATCGCCGGCGAGGATTCCGTCCAGCGCGGCGGCCAGCAGGGCGATCGGGGGAACGGCCATCAGTAACATGAACGCCGAACCCAGCACAGTGTTGACCGTCCTCGAGGGCTGCGCTAGGGCCTGGGCAGCAACCAGCATGGCAACCTGGTCTGCTCGGAGAGCGTCCACCAGCTCTGCCGGAACGAGAGCGGATTCTTTACCCGCGATCAGTACAAGCAGCATAAACCGTCCCCGGCGCGGCTGCGTCCGCTGCAGCGCAACGTGGGTGATGGGACAGCCCAGGGCAGAAGTGAGGTCGCGGATGTGGGCCGTCACGTCCTTGGGCGCCTCAATGGGTGCACTGGCCTCCGAGACGCACCCACGGCTCCAGCGGCGCACGAGGTACCCAATGCCGAGCATGGCCAGCGCGATCAGCACGGCCCGGAGCCAGCGCCCTTCATCCGGGGCCCAGGCCCAGATGGAGAGCAGCCACACGTTGCCCAGCGCGTGCAGCATCGTCCTCACGTACCATTTACTGCCGCGACCAACTTACTGCCGCGACCAACCCCACTGGCGATCCGGGGGACGGATCATCCGCTTATGGCCGCGGGTTGTGCTTCTAAGTTAAGCATTTTTCTATTCCCACAACGCCGTTCCCCAGGAGAGGTTGCGCCTCCTGCCGCCCGCACAGGCGCGCGCGCCCCTGATGGCGTACACTTATCGTAGAACGACACACCATCCCGATTAGGTCCATCAACCTGCTATGCACGTCTTCGCTCGTTTGCTGCGCTACCTGGTCCCCTACTGGCCCACCATCGCCGTCGGGCTGTTCTGCCTGCTCCTGGCCACGCCCGCGTCCCTCTTCCATCCGCTTGTCTGGAAGTTCATCGTGGACGAGGTGATCGCCCACGGCCGCCTCCAATGGCTCCTGCCCGCGGTGGGGGTGATGTTCGCGGTGCACATCTTCGGAGTGCTGATCGGGGCGCTGCGCGCCAACCTGCTGGAGAAGGTGGGCCAGCGGTTCGTGCAGGACCTGCGCAACGCCGCCTACCAGAAGCTCCAGCGTCAGTCGCTCGGTTATCTCTACAACAACCGCATTGGCGACCTGCAATCGCGGGTGATGAACGATATCGATGTGCTTCAGGAGGTGGCGATCCAGGGCACGGATAGCGTCCTCTCCAATGCGTTGAGCTTCGTTCTCGTCGCGGGGGCGCTGATCGCCCTCCAACCGGTGCTGGGCTTGCTCACCATTACGCCGGTACTCGGCGTGGGCCTGCTCATCCGCACCTTCAACATCCGCATCAAGACTCTGTACCGCACCGCGCGGGAGCGCCTGGGGGACGTGGGCGCGCGGCTCCAGGAGAACCTGACGGGGCTGGTGGTCATCAAAGCGTTCGCCAAGGAGCCCGAGGAGGCGCGCCGGTTCCACGCCGCCACCGAGGAATACCGCAGCGTGCAGAACCGCGCCATTAACGCGCGCACCGTATTCTTCCCTTCCGTGATGACCCTGGGCTTCCTCGGCAACGTGGTGGCCATCGGGCTGGGAGGCTGGTTCGTGGTCCAGGGGAGCTTCACGGTCGGCGGACTGGTGGCCTACCGGGGGTGGTGGCAGCAGCTCTTCTCACCGGTGCGGCAGCTGGCGCAGATCAATGATATGATCCAGCGCGCTGTGGCCGCCGCCCACCGCCTGTTCGAGATCCTGGACGCTCCTGAGGCTGTGGCGGACGCCCCCGACGCCAAGGCGCTAAAGGACGTGCGCGGACGGGTTACCTTCGACCAGGTCACGTTCGCCTATCGCGAGACGCCGGTCCTGCACGACGTCTCTCTGGACGTGGCCCCCGGGCAAAGCGTGGCGCTGGTGGGCCCCAGCGGCGGCGGCAAGAGCACCCTCCTCTCTCTGATCCCCCGATTCTGGGACCCGCAAGCGGGTCGCGTGCGGGTGGATGGTCTGGACGTGCGCCAGATCACCCAGTGCAGCCTGCGCACCCACATCGCTATGGTCCTCCAGGAGACGTTCCTGTTCAACGGCACGGTGCTGGATAACGTCCGCTATGCCCGTCCCGAAGCGACGATGGACGAGGTGCGGGACGCGGCGCGCGCCGCCAACGCGCTGGAGTTCATCGAGAGCCTGCCCGAGGGCTGGCAGACGGAGATCGGCGAGCGGGGTGTGAAGCTGTCCGGCGGCCAGCGGCAGCGGATCGCCATCGCCCGCGCCTTCCTTGCCGACCCCGAAATCCTCATCCTGGACGAGGCGACTTCTGCCGTGGAGCCGGAATCTGAGTGGATCATCCAGCAGGCTCTGGAGCGGCTGATGCAGGGCCGCACCACGTTCATCATCTCCCACCGGCTGAGCATGGCCCGCACCGCGGATCGCATTGTCGTGCTGGAGGCGGGACGCGTGCTGGAGCAGGGCACGCACGCGGAGCTGCTGGAACGAGGGGGGCTTTACGCGGAGATGTACCGGATGCAGATGGGGCACCTCTCGGGCGCGGAGCAAACCACGTAGCGCCCCGCGCCCCCGTGGTGCTCCCTCCGGCCCCTGGGAAACGGTGCCCTGCTGACCTGGCTTTGAGCGGCGACCGCCGGCGCGGGGCCTTCGGCCGTGCGTGATACAATTCGCTAGAGGCGGCCACCGGACAGGGACATGGAAATCCAGCAGTTTACCGGCGGGCCGGTAGATACCCACGGCTACCTGGTCTTCGATCTGGCGAGCGGTGAGGCCCTGGTGGTAGATGCGCCTCTCGACACCGCGGCGCCCATCCTGGCGGAGGCCTGCCGGCGCGATCTGCGCCTGCTGGGCTTGGTGCTGACACACGGGCACTTCGATCATCTGCTGGACATACCGGCCTATGCAGCGGCGGGAGTGCCGGTGATGGCACACGCCGGCGATCGGCCGCTGCTGGCGTTCCCCCAGCCGGCGCTCTTCGGCCTGCCGCTGGCGATGCCGCACGTGCCCATTGATCGCGAGCTGGCGGAGGGAGACGAACTGCTCCTGGGATCCCTCTCCTGGCAGGTGCTGCACACGCCGGGGCACAGCCCGGGCGGTATCAGCCTTTATGCGCCGCGGGAGGGCGTGCTGTTTCCGGGGGACGTGCTGTTCGCCGGGGGGATGGGCCGGACGGACCTGCCCGGGGCGGACGCGTTGCAGCTCTACCGGAGCCTGGCCCGCCTGGCGGATCTGCCCCCGGAAACGATCGTCTACCCGGGCCACGGGCCGCGTACCACCATTGGCGCCGAGCAGGATTGGATCCGCCAGCTGGCGGCCCCATAGCCGTTCAGGTATTGGATGTTCGGGCAAAGGGCTGGGGTAGTGAGCGTTACGAATTACATTTGTGCGTTATCCTTTCTGCTCGCCGGGGGCCAGTGCTGCCACCGGGCGCTCCGATCCTTGCGAGACTAGACTCGTGAAGCTGACCCTGGGACACAGTCCCGATGCGGACGACGCCTTTATGTTCTACGCCCTCGCCCACGGGCGCATCCCTACGCACGGGTTCGAGTTCGAACACGTGCTGCGGGATATCGAGACGCTGAACCAGTGGGCGCTCGCCGGGCAGCTCCACGTTACCGCCATTTCCGTGCACGGCTACGCCTACGTGGCGGATCGCTACGCCATTCTGCCGCACGGGGCCAGCATGGGAGATGGCTACGGTCCCCTCCTGGTGGCCACACAGCCCTGCAAGGCAGCGGAGCTGCAGGCGAAGCGCATTGCCGTGCCCGGCCTGCGCACCAGCGCCTATCTGGCGTTGCGGCTCTTCTTGCCCGAGTTCGATGCCGAGGTGCTGCCGTTCGACCAGATTATGGACGCGGTGGAAGCGGGCCAGGTGGACGCCGGCCTGCTCATCCACGAGGGGCAGCTTACGCACGCCCAACACGGTCTGCACCCTGTGGCGGATCTCGGCGCCTGGTGGAAGGAGCGCACCGGACTGCCCCTGCCGCTGGGCGTGAATGTGATCCGCAAGGACCTGGGCGCGACCACAATCGCGCGGGTCTCTGATATCCTGTACGAGAGCATCCGCTACGGCCTGGCTCACCGCCGCCAGGCGCTGGATTACGCCCTGGAATACGGTCGAGGCGTCCACCGAACGCTGGCAGACCGGTTCGTCGGCATGTATGTGAACCACTGGACACAGGACATGGGCGACGCCGGGCGGGAGAGCATCTGGCGCTTCCTGCGGGAGGGGCACGCCGCGGGTGTGCTCCCATTTCTGCCAGACGCAGAGTTTGTCCCGAAACCAGGTGGGTAAGCGTTCCCGAGTCCGTGGAAACGTTCCCACGTCCCAACGTGCGAACGCGGGGGCTGGTCGCGGAACGCTTGCTCCGGGGGTGACCACGTGTGAGTACGGTCTACGCTGAGAATGCCATCGACGAGGCGCTGAGCTTTTGGCAGCAAGGATACCAGTGCCAGACGGAGGGTAACCTCGAGGAGGCGATTCGCCTCTATCGCCGCTCCCTGGAGACCCATCCGACCGCGGAGGCGCACACGTTCCTCGGCTGGGCGTTCCATTCCCAGGGGCGAACCCTGGAGGCCATCCGGGAGTGCAAGCGCGCCATCGAGGTGGACCCCACGTACGGCAATTCATGGAACGACATCGGCGCCTACCTGATCGACCTTGGGAGGCTGAACGAGGCCATCCCGTACCTGCGGCAGGCGCTCCGCGCGGAACGGTACGAGTGCCGCTACTTCCCCTACTTCAACCTGGGGCGCATCTTTGAGCGCCAGGGCGACTGGCGTCGCGCCATCGAGTGCTACCGCGAGGCGCTCCGTCTCCACACCAACTTCGCCAGCGCCCAGCGCCGCATCTGGCGCCTTCAGGCGCTGATGAATTGATCCTGTGCTTGAACTCGACCTCCCGCCCGGCAGCCGCCTCCTCCTCGTGCGCCACGGGGAGTCCATCTGGAACTGCGAGGGCCGCATCCAGGGATGTACGGATGTGCCGCTCTCCGAAATGGGCCGCGAGCAGGCGCGTCGCGTGGCCGCCCGACTGCCGAACTGCGGCGCCGCCGCCCTCTACAGCAGCGACCTCCAGCGTGCCGTCCAGACGGCAGAACCGATCGCCGCGGCGCTCTCCCTACCCATCGCTACCGAGCCAGGGCTGCGTGAAGTGGCGTTCGGCCGCTGGGAGGGCCTCACCCTCGTTGAAGCCCGCGCGCGTTACCCCGAGGAATGGGCCGCGTATGAGGCGGATCCGATCCGGAACCGACCCGAGGGCGGGGAACGGCTGGAGGCCCTTCAGGCGCGCGCCGTCCGGGCGATGGAGCGCCTCCTGGCTCGCCACACGGGGCAGACCGTCCTGATAGTCGCCCACGGCGGCTCGATCCGCGCCGTACTGGGCGCCTGCCTGGGAGTCCCGGTGGCCGCCTACTGCCGACTGGACCTGGACAACGCCAGCATCAGCTGCGTGGAACGGGACCGACGCACCCCCCGCCTGCGCTACCTGAACGACACGGCGCATCTGCGGGATGGATCGTAGTGGCTGGCGTAGTCTCAGCCGGGCGAGAATTCGAGCAGCGGGAGCACCTCTGGCGCGGGTTGAGAGGCGCCAGGCCGTGCCTGACCTGGCGGTGACACCCGGGTATCAGGCTTCCACCGCCGACCGTTCGGGGCAGCCGGCATCCCATCCCAGGTGCGTCCTTCCAGCAGGCGGCCGGTCTGCTTCTTGTTGCGCCCGCCCCATTGCTTGAAGAAGAAGGGCACGCCTGCCCTCTCACACTGATCCCTGATGTCCAGAACCCACGAGGCGTCCATGGGTCGTGCCCCTGGTCCGGACTCACCACCTACAATCACCCAGTCGATGCCAGATAGATTGAGATCGGGAAGCGGCTCCAGAAGGGGCTCCAGGGACAGGAACTTCACCGCGGCTCGCGTCTGGCGGAGGTGGTCGATCCGGAAGGTGTATCTAGCGGACTCCACGCTCACACCCATCCAGATGTTCGACTCCCAGGGCAAGACGGGGTTCAGCTCGACCAGGCGCTCCGAGCGTTTCGTTAGCACCTGGAAACGGTGCCAATGCGCGCGCCGCATCACCTCGAAGACACGCAAGAGGTACTCTATCGGTACCTGTTCATGGAACAGGTCGCTCATCGAGTTTACGAAGATCGTGCGCGGCTTGCGCCACTGCAGTGGTGTCTCCAGGACCTGGGGCTGGAGGGTGACCTCAAACCCGTTGCGGTAGCTCCACTTCCCCATCGCCTGCAACCGGAGAGCGAGCTGCTCTGCGTAGCAGTGCTTGCAGCCCGGGCTCACCTTTGTGCACCCAGTAACCGGGTTCCAAGTGGCTTCGGTCCACTCAATGCGTGACGGTCCTGCCACGGTCAGCTCTCCTGGGGAGGGAACTGGACGACCAGCCAATCGGGAAAGGTGTTGGCCCGACGCCTCTTCCCCTCAGGAACGATGACGGTGATCTTCCCCTCTGCCTCCAGCCCGAGGAGAGCCGTCTTGTAGTGCTTTTCGATATAGGGGCTCCTGGTCTGGTGCTCCTGAAACACCTGCCCGACGGAGATCGTCTGACCGGCGAAGTAGCGAAGCAGCTCGGGTGCCAGGTCGTCGACCGGCGTTATCGGCTCAAACAAGCTCGGGCAGCGTTCATCTTCGGCAGCGTACTCGTAGGATCCGATACCCGCTGCGAGGTCCGTGCTGACACTCCACATTACCCCTTTCATAATCTTGAGGCCGAGCGCGTTCTTCGTAACAAACACAACGTGATAGAGACGCCTCTGCGGTTCGGTCACCCGCAACCGGAACGGCAGCACGTATTGCGCGCCCACCTCTTTCATCGCCGCTTCCAGGTGGCGCAGCACGGTCGGTTCCTGCTCGCGCGGGGATAGGCAAGGGAGCAGCTCGCGCAGCCTTGCCGCTCGCTCGGTGCCGAACAGGGCCTGCATGTGCGGCTCGACAGTGAGGTTCTGGAGCGCGCGGCGGACGGCGTCGAAGTTGAGGAAGAAGATGCATTCTGATCCCCAGTTCTTCAGGATGGCGAGGACCAGAACCCGCGTGAGGCCCTTGTACCCACACGGATCGATGAATGCGAGCGTGGGGGCCAGAGCCGTGTTCCGGAGCACCTCGGCCAGCTCTGCATTGGTTTCGCCGTGGAAGACCTGAGGGCGGTAGCGCAGTCGAGCGGCCTCTGGCAACGCATCCAGCGCTTGCCGCAGGGCTTGAGCACGCGCCGGTATCTTCTCATTGAAAACGGTGCGGACCAGACTGGCGAGGTCGTCTCTGGCAGCAATGGCCTGAACCGCCAGGATTGGCGTTGAGGGGCGACGATCCTCGTAGTAGCCCGGCCCGGCGAACAGGTCAAGGTAGTTGAGCGGTCCACGCGCGCGCCCCTTCATCACGTTGGCCCATGCTGGCAGGTACTTCGAGACGATCTCGGCCTTGATGCGCGAGTGCTCGCGTTGGCGCTCGAAGAATGAATCCGTGCTCATATGCGTGCTCCCCAATCCCAGGCTCAGCCGTCCACCTGCCGAGGTCGTTCACCCGCTGTCTACGGCGGGACGCCGTGTGGACCCGGCGACGCAGCCCCGCCTGAGCACACAAGCGGCTCCCTATAATAGGTATAGTAAACTAAGGTTCGCATTTGCGTCAAGCAGCAAACTGACAGCGGCGGAATCGGCGCGGAGCGTGGCCCGTCCTCCGCCGGTTGAGGTAGCGCGCGTTGACGCCCCCCTTCGCGGTCATTACAATAGGGGCGCGGCGATGTCGGCGTCCCGCTTGGCACCGCCTGCGCACACCTCGCGGGCGTGTTGAAGCGATCGCGGCAGCGTGTCCGCCCCGAACTGGAGATCCGTCATGACCAGCGCGCGCTCGGTTCGATTCCGTCCACCATCTGCGGAGGCAGCCGCGGAGGCCCGCGGAACCCAGTCTGCTAGTCAGCAGCACCCGAAGGGGGTCTGGGACTACAAGATCATCCTCTACCGCCAGACCGATGGCAGCTGGGTGGCGTGGGCCCCCGCTCTCCCCAGCTGCTACGCGGTCATGAACACCAAGGAGGAAGCCCTGTCGGAGCTGGAGCGGGTGTTCGAAATGGAGGCGGAGTACCTGACCGAGCGGGGGGAGCCGTTTCCGGAGGACGTCGAGATCGAGGTAGAGGATGCCTAGCGCGCGAGCGTCCGACTTCCAGCAGGTCGCCCGCAAGCTCGGTTTCGTACCTGTTCGGCAGCGCGGCAGCCATCAGCACTGGGAGCACCCGGAGGGTCGTGTAGCCACCATCCCTGTCCATCCGTCCAAGGAGATCTCCGGATCGCTCTTCTTCCAGCTTCTCAAGGGTCTGGGCATCGACATTGAGACGTTCAACGAGCTGAAGTAGGCCCCATTATGCCCTTCGAACTCACCACCGCCTACACCCCCCGGGGGGATCAGCCACAAGCCATCGCGCAGCTCGCCGAGGGTATGCGCCGCGGCGATCGCTTCCAGACACTCCTCGGCGTCACCGGTTCGGGCAAGACATTCACCGTGGCGGGGGTTATCCAGGAACTGCAGCAGCCCACGCTGGTCATCGCGCACAATAAGACGCTGGCCGCCCAGCTGTGCAGTGAGTTTCGCGCGTTTTTTTCCCATAACGCGGTCGAATACTTCGTCTCCTACTACGACTACTACCAGCCGGAAGCCTACATCCCGCAAACGGATACCTACATCGAGAAGGATTCCTCGATCAACGACGAGATCGACCGGCTGCGCCACTCCTCCACGCAGGCGGTGCTGGAGCGGCGGGATGTCATCGTGGTGGCCAGCGTCTCCTGCATCTACGGCCTGGGATCGCCGGAGGAGTACCAGCGCACTATCCTTGCCCTCCAGCGTGGCGGGGAGTACAACCGCCGCGACCTGCTGCGCCAGCTGGTGGATATGCAGTTCATGCGGAATGAGGTCGCGCCCGTGCGCGGCACTTTCCGCGTCAAGGGGGACCTGCTGGAGATCTGCCCTGCGGACGAGGAGGTCATCCTGCGGGTGGATTTCTGGGGGGATGAGATCGAGAAGATCGAGGCCCTGGATCCCACCACCGGCGAGGTGATCCGGTCCCTGGATCGCTATACCGTTTTCCCCGCCACGCACTTCATCACCAGCAAGGAGCGGATAGAGCGAGCCATCGCGTCCATTCTGGCGGAGCTGCAGGAACGACTTGATTACTTCCGCGCGCGGGGACTGCTGCTGGAGGCGCAGCGGCTGGAGCAGCGCACCCTTTACGACGTGGAGATGATGCGCGAGGTCGGTTACTGCAACGGCATCGAGAACTATAGCCGCCACCTGGATGGCCGCGCGCCGGGCACGCCTCCGCACACGCTGCTGGACTATTTCCCGAAAGACTTCCTGTTGTTCATCGACGAGTCGCACCAGACAATCCCGCAGATCCACGGGATGTACGGCGGCGATATGAGCCGCAAGCAAACGCTGGTGGACTACGGTTTCCGCCTGCCCAGCGCTATGGACAACCGCCCGCTGCGCTGGGAGGAGTTCGAGGAGCGCGTCGGGCAGGTGGTCTTCGTCTCCGCCACCCCGTCGCCGTACGAACGCCAGGTTAGCACGCAGATGGTGGAGCAGATCGTCCGCCCGACAGGATTGGTGGATCCGGAGGTTGAGGTTCGCCCTACCCAGGGCCAGATAGACGACCTGATCGGCGAGATCCGCCAGCGGGTGGCGAGCGGCGAGCGCGTTCTGGTCACCACGCTGACCAAGAAGATGGCGGAAGACCTGTCCGAGTACCTGGCCAACCTGAACATTAAGGTCCATTACCTGCACTCGGACATCAGCACCCTGGAGCGGCTGGAGATCCTGCGCGACCTGCGCTTGGGCGTCCACGACGTGGTGGTGGGGATCAACCTGCTGCGGGAGGGTCTCGATCTGCCGGAAGTCTCGCTGGTGGCGATCCTCGACGCGGATAAGGAAGGGTTCTTGCGGTCGGAGACCTCGCTGATCCAGACCATTGGCCGCGCGGCGCGGAACGTCCGCGGAAAGGTATTGATGTACGCAGACGAGATCACCCATTCTATGCAACGGGCGATCGAGGAGACGCAGCGTCGCCGTGCCGTCCAGCTGGCCTACAACCAGAAGCACGGGGTGGTGCCCGCGACGGTCCAGAAGGCGATCCGTGATGTCCTTCAGGCAGAGCGGGTGGCAGAGAGCCGCGCGACTTACCGTGTCTCCCCGGATGTGGATGCGGAGGGCATGCCGCTGGATGATCTGCTGGAGACCATCCAGGAGCTGGAAGCGGAGATGAAGCGGCTCTCCCGGGCGCTGGAGTTCGAGCAAGCGGCGATCCTGCGGGACGAAATCACGCGGCTCAAGAAGCTTCTCCCGGATGCGCGTCTGGCGGAGGCGGTGGCCATTCCGGTACGTCCGGGGATCGCCCGCACGGGATCCCGGCCCCGGCCGGCGGGCACCGCGGTCGCCCGCGCCGGCCGGCGGGGCGGCCGGGGGCGGGGAAGGTAGAAAGAAGATGCCGTATCCCGCCCGTCAAAGAGCAACCGCCAGATCAGATCATTCGTTACCAGGGTTCTGACCGCCGCCCCGTCAGTTCGCCATCCGGGGCGGCCAGAAGGCCGATCGGACCGAGGAGTTGGCTCCGCAGACCGACCGGCGGGATGAAGCAAACGGCTCCCAAAAACACTGGTGACATCGGCGGAAATGGGGTAAACTCAGGCTGGAAGGAGCAATCCTTCCCCCTGGGGGTCGCACCGGCGTCTCCTCGCCCCGGGCACATTGCTCGGCGCAGCGAAGGTGAGACGTGGGCGGCAGGGGCAGTGGTCGGTTGGCCCGCACGGGCTGATGGATGCGCACCCCGCCGCGGCATCGGCAGGTGTGGCTACGGGCCTGGGAGCTCGGGCAACGCGCAGCGTAAGTAAAGCGCTTCGAGCCGCGGTACGACTTTCAGTGGACAGGACGCCCCCGGGCGGGACAACAGGCTTCCCGCCCGCGGGGCGTTCTGACCTGAGAGGCCGGGAAGCCTGGCGAGGCGACAACGGGGCCGTTTCGCTCCCGGCCCGGAAAGCTTTCAGGGCTGCGAACCGCAGCCACCATCGCTTCAGCTTTCCAGCCAGCCGCAGAAGGCGCAGCGCCACTTGCCCACCCATCGGAGGTCGGCCTCGCGGCCGCAGATCGGGCAACGCGCCGGCCCTCGGTTGCCTGCACTGGCCTGGCAACTGACTCCAGTCTCCCCGTCGCGCATCGCGTCTTGTCGCGCCCCCGCTGGAACTTAGGGGGACTGTTCTCCCGTCTGATCTGCTCCTCCCGAGCCGGGCCCCGAAAGCTTTCGGGGCGGGCGACTCCAGGGATGCCTGTCCCCCTCCACGAGGGCGTCACCGGCAGCGGCGGCAGGCTGGGTCGGATGCCCGGTTCCTACCTTCACCGGGCGACGATCCCCTGTTGGAGGAGCCCTACGCCTTGCCCGGCAGAATCCGAACGATCTTCGTGCTGCACACGGGGCAGGTTCCCTGAACGGCAGGGCGACCGGTCTTCATGGTGATGCGCGCCGGATTCTGGATGTCGCGCATCGTGCGGCACTTTACGCAATAAGCTTGTTCTGCCATGGGGTTTCTCCCGAGTTGCGAGCGCGTCCCGCACAGCTTGCAGATTGCGCCCAGATCAACCTTAGTCATTCCTATGATTGCCGCTCTGCACGTGCAGGCAAACGCCCGATTTGCAGCCTTCAGCCCAAGTTTCGCACTTAGGCCCGAAGAACGGTAGTGTTCGTGCCTGGGGCCGGCGGGCTTCTTCACTACACCGAATGGATGCTTATCCTCTCCGGCAGGCGCAGTCCGAGCCGCTGTAACCGGATCGCTTCGTGCTTCTCGGGCCGTGTGACGCACCGCCCTCCACGGGCGGTGCGTAGGGACCGCTTGCACAGCTCGATCCCTATCCGCGTCGGCAGCACCACGTCTACCAACCGGAGCCGGGCGATCTCCTCTCCCGAAAGCTTTCGGGACGGCCGTACCGCGCCTCCATCCGCGCCACGATCTCTTCCACTCCCGATTGCATCGGCATCCGCCCGGTGCCCAGCGAACACTCCCCGTTCCCCTGGAGGAGGGGTTCCCACGCCGTGCGTTGGCCGGTTCATTCGTCAAGCTCCATGGTGTACTCAGGTATGGGCCCGACTGGTATGGTCTAATACAGATATGGACCCGACTGGAGGGGCGTGCCGCGCAGCCAGGGAAGATTCCGGTGAGCCGCGCCCCTGGGTGCGTGAGGAGGAGACGATGGGCCGCGCAGTAAGGATGTTTTTCGGCCTGCTGCTCCTGGCGGCCGCCCTACCCGCGCCGGGAGCCTTCGGGGCTACCCTCGCGAACGAGAACGCGAAGGAGAAGCCACCACCGGGCTTGCCGCGCCGCTCCTGGGGCCGGGTGATCGGCTGGGTCCTGGACGCCGAAACGCGTCGGCCGCTCGCAGATGCGGTGGTACACGTGGAAGTGGAGGGTCGCTTCCCCACCGAAGGCCGGGCCGTGGCGTCCTCGGATGCCCGCGGGCGCTACCAGGCCCGTGCCCCCCTGGGGCGCATCAGCAGCCGGCTGGACTGGGGCCGCGTGCTCACTACCCACCCGTTCAGCCTGATCTTCGGACCCAAATCGCTTACCAAGCAGACGCGCGCGCTCAACATCACCCAGCTGAACCTGGAGGTGACCAGGCCCGGCTACAAGCCGTTTCGCGGGCCGGCGCCCGTGTGGCAGTCGGACGCGGGCGCGTTCTCGGTGACCCTCCACGATGTCTGGCTGGCTCCCGAAGCCAGCGCTCTCGTTTCCTTCGTCCCTGACAACATCCAACAGGAGTCGATCGAAGACCTGCGCGTGGAGCCCCCGGTGGCGCGGCCGGGCGAGAAGGTGCGGGTCGTGCTGGTAGCGCGGCTCCCGATGGAGCGGGGCTTTCGCTACCGGGCCTTCCTCACCAGCGACAAGCCGCAGCTGGTCGAGTCTTCTCTACCGCTGGAGCAGCAGAAGAGCGCCAACCCAACGGACCCGGTGGTGTTCACCCGCGAGGTGCGCCTGCCGCAGAAGTCAAAGGATCGCGTCTGCGAGATCGGCTTCACCCTGATTCGTAACGGGGATACGATGCTCACCCAGCAGGAGACGCGCGCCCTGCTTCAGGTAGTCCAGTCGGATGCGGGGCGCGCCGCCGCCGAGCAGGTGGCCGAGGGCTACCGCCTGGCGCGACAGGGAGACCTGGACGATGCTCTGCGCGCCTACAGCGAAGCACAGCAGCGAGCGCCGGACTACCCGTTGAGCTTCCTCCTGCGCGGGGATCTGTGCCTCGCGATGAATCGCCCTGCGGAGGCGGCTGCCAGCTTCGAGCGTCTGGTGACACTTCAGCCAGATGATTTCGAAGTGGCGCGGCCGAGGTACGCCACCGCCCTTCTCCACAGCGGCCGGATGGAGGGAGCGGCCCTCTGCCTGGCCGAGGCCGAAAAGAAGGCCCGGCCGGTACCGCCGTCGGTCTACCTGGCGCGGGCGCGCATCGCCGCGGCCCGAAACGACTTCGAGGAGGCGGACCGCAACCTCACCCGCGCGGCGCTCGGAATGCCTATCCCACCTGAGACGACGGCGGAAATCAACCTGCGCCGGATGGCCGCCGCCGTGGAGAAGCAGCCGAATGATCCTGCCCTGCGACTTGCCTACGCCCGCATCCTCGGGGGAACGGATCGCTGGGCGCAGGCCGCGGAGCAGACCCGTTGCGCCCTGGACCTGGATCCGAACCAGCCGTGGGCCCACGTGGACCTGGCGGAGATCTACCTCCACCTGGAACAGGATGACCTGGCCCTCCCCTGTCTGGAGTACGCAGTGAAAGCAGCCCCGCAGAACCTCGTCGCCCGTCAGGCGCTGGCGGATGTCTACCGCCGGCGGCGGCGTTATGCCGATGCGCTGCCGCTTTACCGCGAAGTTGTCGCCCGCCAGCCTTTGAACCTGCGCGCCCGGCATTACCTGGCGCTGCTTCTCTACCAGGCCGGAGATACGGACGGCGCGCGACGCGAACTGTTCGAAGTGCTGAATCTCTCGCGCGCGAAGGGGGAGTTGGAGGACGACGGTCTCCCATTCGGCTTCACGGCGCTCTACTTCGGTCCTAAGCGACGTTTGGTTCAAGGGTTTGCGACCCCGGAGGGGCGCGCCGACGCAGTCATCCTGGAGGCGCTGGAAACGCTGGCCACGCAGCCCGACTACGCGCTTGCGTGGCTGAACCTCGGGACGGCACTGGTGGAGGCGGGGACGCCGGATCTGGCAATCCCTGCCCTGCAGCGCGCGTCTGGATTGGATCGGGACCTGCTGGAAGCGCGCTATGGGCTGGGGCTGGCCTACCGGATGGAGGGCCGCCTGGCGGAGGCGCGGCGGGAACTGGAGGCGGTGATCGCGGCGCATCCCCTCCACCCGCACGCGCGGCAGGAGCTGGCAGGTGTACTCCTCCGCCTCGGCGAGGTGGAGCAGGCGCAGCAGCAGGTGTTGGCGCAGGCGCGCAACTATCCGCACGAGCGCCCGCGGCAGCGGGAACCGTAGGAGAGGATCGCGGATTGCAGAATGGGGAGGGTGTTGGGCATTCAGGTGTGGGGATTTCGAGAGTAACTGGTTCCCCTGAACCCCCAACGCCTCACGCTCAATGCCGGGCACGTGAACATTACCAAGTCTGAGCCCCTGAACCGAAGGAACAATCGATGCGTTGGCGATGGCCTATCTGGATCGTGCTGGCCCTGGTGGGGGCGGTGGCTCCTGCGCAGGGGCGAATTATCGGCCGCAGCGCGGAAGTAAGCCTCGGCCGCGAGATCGCATCGCGCATCGAACAGATGCTGCCGGTGGACCGCGATGCAGTTGCCACGGCGCGCGTGCAGCAGCTGGGGAGACGGCTGGTGAGCGTCGCCGAGGACGTTGATCTGCCGTACGAGTTCCATGTTGTGGAGACGTCGGAGATCAACGCCTTCGCGCTTCCCGGCGGGTTTGTTTACGTGCACCGTGGTCTCCTCCAGCTGCTGCCGAACGACGATGCGCTCGCCTTCGTGCTTGGCCACGAGATCACCCACGCCGCCCGCCACCATTCCATCGACCAGATGGAGAAATCGCTCGCCGTAAGTCTGCTTCTGGGCGCTGTATCGGGCGGCAGCACCGCGGCCGCGGCCCAGGCGGCGGACCTGATCATCGGCCTGAAATTCACGCGGGACGATGAGAACGAGGCGGATCGCATCGGCCTGCGGAGCATGGCTCGCGCCGGGTTCAATCCAAACGCGGCCGCGGAAGCCATGCTCGTCATCCGGCGGGCGGCGGGGAAGGGGAAGGACCTGCCGCCCTTCCTGCGCAGCCATCCCGCGCCCGACAGCCGGATTGCGCGCCTGAACCAGCTGGCGACAGAAGTCCGTGCAGCGGAGCAGGCCAGTCGCGCTGTGCCGACGGACGTCGGCCCTCCTCCACCGCCTGTGCTCCCCGAACGGGCGCTGGCAGGCCTGGAAGGGGTCCGGCTGGCCGAATGTGACTACTTCCCCCTGGTGGCCGGCGGGGAGTGGCACTACCTCGTGCGGGGGCAGGATGGCGAGGGCTATACCTCGGTGCGCATCCTCGAAGTGCTGTCCGGTCGGTCCACGGGCCCGGATGAGCTCCCCTCGGGACTCCCTGGCTGGGCGCGTGTGCGCCTGAGTCTGGGCCGCTCCGTGGAGGCGGACTGGCTGGCTGCGCCCGCGGGCGATCGCGTCTACCTACGCCCCCCGGCGGCGGATCGGTGGTATCTGCACGCCGTATTTACCCCCGATGGGCAGAAAAACCAGACGGACGGGTTCGCGGTGGCAGGCCCGGAGAAGGTGCGGGTGCCTGCGGGAGAGTTCGAGGCCCTGCGCGTGGACCGGCTTGACGCGCAGGAGGGAGTAGTTTCGTCCTCCTGGTACGCGCGCGGCGTGGGCCTGGTGAAACGCCACTTCTCCGCCAGCGGCATTACTGAGGAGCTGGAGCGCTACCAGTTCCCGCCCCTACCGACAACCCCACAGACACCAGAACCCGTGCAAGGTGGTTGACTTTCGTCGGTCCCAGGGGGTATGATGCGGCTGGCACGGCGAATCGCTGTGCCATTAACACGTCTCCGCGAGAGCCGGTAGCTCAGCCAGGCAGAGCATCTGCCTTTTAAGCAGAGGGTCCTGGGTTCGAGTCCCAGCCGGCTCACTTTCCTATGGTC
>JACQGL010000176.1 GCA_016199525.1 Armatimonadota bacterium | reverse complement strand
GCAGGCCTCGACGCACGCCCCGCAGCCGGTGCACCGCTCCGGGTGGGCCAGCACGGCGTGCTCGTGCTTGAGGATCCAGAGCCGGAAGCCGCGCATCTCGACGGCCCGTTCCGGGCAGGCCTTGAGGCAGGTGCCGATGGCCTTGCACTTGCCCTCGTCCAGCTTGGGCAGGGTGATGGTGGATACGGTCTTCATTGCGCTCGCCTCGTTTCTCGGTGGGCGCGGAAGGCGAAGAAGATCAATGGCAGCGGCAGGGCGTAGCCCTCCAGCACGACCAAGAAGGATTCGATTGGATCGTCCCAGTGCGTTAGGTAGTAGGGGTCCACGGGGTTGAAGGATGTGACGATCACGTTGAGCGCGGCCAGGACGGCTGCGCCAATGAACGCCCAACGGTAGCCCCGCCAAGCCAGGGGAATGAGAGCGAGATGGGCCAGCGCCGCGAAGCCCGTCCAGACCAGAGCCTCCGGCGGCAGCGCCGAGGGGTCGGCGAGGTTGATGAGCGAGATCAGCAGTGAAGCGCCCAACAGGGCGATGACGGCCCAGGCGTTTCGGGAAGGTCGTGGCGGCATGATTGGCTCCTCAGATTGACACCGGGTTTCCGGCCTGCTAGAATGAAACCGCGGTTGGACGGCAGGCGCCAAGGGCCGGCACCCCATGGGCCCCGGCATATCGCGGGTCTGCGGCTTCGTTGGCCTGCGGCAACAGGCCAACGAAGGGAATGTCTAACCGTTCCGGACGGGGCCGGTCAAATCGACCGGCCCTTCTTGTTTGCCCGATTAGCGCATGCTACTCTGAACGCAGCCCACTCTCCTCCTCTCGTCCAAACTCCAGCGCCGCCTGGCGGTAGACCTTGGCCGCCAGAGAGGACTTGAGACTGTCCAGGGTCTCCTTGACCTGCATGCCGCTGAAGCGGCGGCCACGCTCGGGGCCATGGAGGACCTTCTCCCGGATCACCCTCGCCTCGGTTTGTAGCGCCTCAATATACTGGCGGTAGAAGCCCAGGTCGGAGGGAGTCAGCCCCAGCCCCAGCAGTTGGTTGACGGCGCGGGCGATGCGCACGTCCAGGCCGTCGAAGCGCTTGCCGTCCAGTGTGCCGGTGGGCATCAGCAAACCGATCTCCTCCAACGCTTCCAGAGTGGCCGCCGGCAGGCCGGTCATCGCCACCAACTCCACCAGCGCCATCGGCTGCATCTCCTCTTCAGGCCCCAGCGGACGAAAGAGATCCTCCAGACTCAGGCGCATGTCCTGGAGCTGGCTGACATCCTTCCCCTCCCGCTTGGCCGCTAGGACCAACTTGATCACCGAGAGAGGCAGGTAGCGTTTCTCCTGCAGTTCCTTGATGAGGCGGATGTCGTCGACGTGCTCGGGGCCGTAGTAGGCCATGTTGGGCGCGGTCTTGATCGGAGGCGGCAACAGGCCCTCGCGCAGGTAGTAGTGGATGGTCTGCGCCGAGACCCCCGTGGCCTCGGCCAGCTCCTTAATGCGCATCAGTTTCTCTTTGACCCTGGCGTTCGCCTTGGCCTTGGTTCTGGCTTTCAGGTCACCCATCGGGTCTCGCCTCCGGTCGAATGCCAATGTGTAGTAGCGTTGAGTAGTATATAGTAATACTCAATGCTTGTCAAGCCCAATTGCATTGTTCTGTCCAACGGAAGCGAATGACGACTGCGGATGGGGCAGGCAGTCGCCGGCCAATTGGCTGACATGCGCTCGGTCGGCCTGGCTTGGTCTGTCGGATCAGGCCAAACGTGAGAGGACCGCCTGGTTACACGTTGCCCATGCGGCGAATGCATCGAACAGGCGTGGGCTGCACGCCTGAGCTCGGCCGGCGTGGATAGAGTGGAGGTCGATCAGATCCGGTACGCCTCGCGCGCCCGTTCCAGACGGGCCAGGCTATCGCGGAAGCCGCCCGGGCGGTTGCGCGCATGCCAGAGGCTCTCATGCGCGGCGATGATCTCTGCCATGTCTGCGTCCAGCTCGCGTCGAAGCTCGGCGGCGCAGTGAGATCACCCGGCCCGACATCCCAGACAAGCACGCGCGGCGGCGGGTGGGCGTCGGCCGCGACGACGCGCAGGCCCGGCAGTGAGGCAATGAGCGCCGACAGCGCCGCCCGGTCGAGCGGCGTGCGGGCAGCTGCGGCGACGGTGACGAACTCCTGGACCATTGTTCTGGCGCATCTCTATCCGCTTACCGGCCGTGCGACGATGATCAGGCGATGGGTGTTGTTCGTGTAGGGCCAGCAGGTAACCAGCGTGAGCCGTTCGTCGTCGGTCGCCTCGATCCACTTCGCGTTGGTCAGGCGCACCATGAGCGGCTGGCCCTTCTCGGGCAGAATCATCTTTTCCTCAACCCGATAGGCAAACTCGCGCTCGCCAGCGTACACGCGGATCTCGTCGCCGACGTTCAGATGCTCGAGGTGCCGAAAGACTTCACCGTAGATGTTGTGATGTCCGCCCAGGACGGTGTTCCCGGGCACGCCCAGAGGGGCCGAACCGTCGTGCCAGCCGGCGGCGAAGTACGCGGGAATCTGGTACTGGCCGACCCGACGCCCATCCACCTCGACCAGGGTGAGCGGCGCCGGCTCGACCGGCGCCTCCAGCCCGATGGCTGGAATCACCAACCGGTCGGGGATCCAGCCCGGTTCGGGCGTCCTGGT
The DNA here is from genome assembly GCA_016199525.1 of Armatimonadota bacterium. Taxonomy (GTDB): domain Bacteria; phylum Armatimonadota; class SYMT01; order SYMT01; family JACQGL01; genus JACQGL01. The sequence continues at coordinate 282 of JACQGL010000176.1, read as the reverse complement.
AGGGTGTGCGATGGAGATTGGGGTCGGGGTGAAGGCCGTTGTGCGCGGGGCGGTGGGCGAGGGCTGGGCAATGCCCGGCGTCGCCGACGCGGGGGTCGGTCGAGGCGCCGTGGGCGAAGGGTTACTCGTCGTCAGTGCAGCCGCGGGCGTGGCAAGCACGCGGGTGGGTAGCACAGCGCTCGCCGTCGCCACGGCTTGTGCGGCGGCGCCGGCAAACCGACAGGCCACCAGTAACAGCGCGAAAGGAAGCACGACAAGAGCAATGCGCCTGAGCCTGAACGG
>JACQGL010000180.1 GCA_016199525.1 Armatimonadota bacterium | reverse complement strand
TGACGGACTACTACTGCCGCCACCAGTGGGTGTGATGGGAGTTCCGGGCAGTTTGGGGTGCATCCCTTCCGTGAGACACTAATCGATCACGCCGGCAGCGAAGAGATGCTCAAACTCACCGGGCGGTCGATAACTCAGCGAGGAATGTAACCGCTTCCGATTGTAGACTTCCTCAATAAAGCCCGTACGGGCTTCCGCTTGCTCGCAGGTCTGGTAGTCTTGCAGGTAGATCTCCTCACGCTTGAGCGTGCGAAAGAAGCTCCTGCCCGCGCCCTGCGCCGCCGTTGGCAGGGCGGCAGTGCCTGCTTGCCGCTGCGCTCATCCTTCCGAACGCCGGGCATCTTGCCGCCGCCGCGGGCGCCTCAGGTCTGCTGGGTCTTCCGCCACTCTTCAAAATCCGTGCGCATCTCGTCTGTCCACTTCCCGTCCACCTGCCCCGGCAGGTACTTTCCTTCCCGAAGCCGCATCTGCCCCCAGCGGTCTTGCAGCCGGACGCGCTCCGACTCCTCCACTACCTCTTGCACCAGGTGGGGCGGAATGAAGATCACCCCCGTGCAGGTGCCCAGCACCACATCCCCCGGAAGAACGGTGGCGTGTCCGATCCGGATGGGACAATTCAAACCGACGAGGGCCACTTCCGCGATTGGGGTAGGGTCCGTGCCACGGGCGAAGATGGCAATACCCGGAATAGCCTGCAGACGGGCGAAGTCGCGGATGCCCCCGTCAATGACCATTCCGGTCTTCGTGCGCCTGGCGATTGCCGTGCCCAGGTTGTCGCCGGCGAACGTGCCGTTCTCGACCTTGCTGAACAGGTCCACGACGATAACGTCGTCCTCCACCAGCGTATCAATGACCCACGAGTTCTGCCCGCCGACTCCGCCGTGCTGCTCACCCCAGGCTTCGATCGCCTGGTGCAGGTCCGGGCGGGTAGGCACAAAGGCGGCGGTGACCGCCCGGCCCACCAGCACGCGCTCTGGGTGAACGTTCCACCAGCCACCCTCATATTGATGGGTGTAGCCGTGGCGACACAGCACGCTCCACGCCTCTTCGATGGTGACAAGGGCTACTCGCTGCAGCAGCTCGTCTGGCACCCGTGGCCGGCCATTCGGAAAGCGGTCGAACGGATTCTGTTGAGTGAAGTAAAGGATGTCCTCTGGGCGATTGAGTGGCATGATGGTCCTCGACAGTTTCAGGATTCAGAGGGTCGGGTGGATAGGCGTCCAGGTATCTGGCGACGCCGCGTCTGGTGGAATCTCGGAGCGCCTAACTCTGGAACGCCTCGGGATGCAAGGCACGCTGAAGCATTCCCACACTATAGAACTCGTAGGATGCCGCCTGATCCGGAGCATCCACCAGGTGTACGGTGAATCGAGCCGGCACGCCGTTATCGGGCAGCTGCTCGGCAAAGAAGGCCGCATAGGCCCGTCCGTAAGCGGCGCGCAGCCGCTTCTGCTCTTCGGCATAGCCGGCCGGATCGACGAACGGATTCGGTGACTTGGGCTGGCAGCCGAAGGCGTGCACTTCGATGAGATCAACCTGCCGGAGCGATTGGCAGATGCCCGCCTCCTGCAGCCACTTCTCCCAGGCGGCAAACACCAGGGGGACTTCCTTTTCCGGCTCCATGCGGATCACCGTGTCCCGCCCCAGGACCGCTGCTGCCGAATAGCCGCCGGTCAGGCCGGCAAAGTAGATCTTCAGGTCGCCATCCGGCAGCTCTTCCGTCACCAGGCAGGAGAGGGCCGGCCGATCACCGGTGAAGTAGTAAGTTAGCTTGCCCCGCTTCTTCACGTTGAAGGACATTCACATCTCCTTGCGTGCGCCGTCGTCTGCTTACTCATACTCCTCCACCGCCGCTATTGGAGTAAGAACCAGGCCGCGGCAGTGCTGTGAACCAGAGTGCGGCCCGCTGCCGTGGTGGCGCCTGGGGAGGGCGGCCTCTCCCCGAACGGCGCGCCGTCGGCACCATCGGCGACGATGTGCCCCTGGCAAACGGCGGCTGGTAGAACACCCGGCTCCCGTGGGAGAACCGGGCCACTCCGCACCCGGTCCGCCGGACGGGATACCAGAGCGCGCACCTCTGCTGGCAGCGCCGCTCTCTGACTCTTCCCAGGCAACCAGGGGGAATCCTTCTGCTGCTCAACAGGCGCCTGCCCTACGAGAGGGAATGGATGCCCCCGGCGATGCTTGACGTCAGGGCCTGCCCCGAACGCTTTCGGGGCCTGCCTCGTCTACCACTCATCCAGGGGATAAAGCGGGCGACGCAGACGTTCGTAGTGGAACTGGCGCATATCCCCCGCGCAGGCGCCGGGGGTATCCACGTCGATGATTTCCGCGGCGATCGGCTCGTAGGCGGCACGGTGCGCCACGGCCCCCTTGCAGACGATCACCCGCTGGTCCGCTGGGTCGATTCCCAGGGAGCGGAACTGTTGCAGGTTCCACTGGGGCATCTTGCGTTCGCAGAGCACGAGGGTGAAGCCGTCCACATCCAGCACGGCGGTGCGGCCCTGGTCGTCCACTAGGCCGTCGCGCATAGGGCCGCGGTTGCGGAAGATGCCGTCGGCCAGGAGGCGCACGCGGCCGGTCACCTCCACCGGGTCGCCGTGGAGGCAGTCCGTCTTGCCACCCACGCGGAGGGAAAGGCGCGCGCGGACGCCCGCCTGGAGGGCGGCGGCTACCGCCTCGGGGTCGGTGAGCAGTACCAGCGCGCCGCGCGGGCCCTGACGCAGCAGCTCGCGCAGAAGGACGGTGCCGTCGCCGGGGGAGCCGCCGCCGACGTTGTCGCCGATGTCCGAGAGCACCACGGGGCCGTGGCCCGCGGGATGGGTCAGAGCACGGCGGACCGCCTCCTGCGGGCCGGGGGGTGCGGCAGTGAACGCGCGGCGGCGCTCCCAGGCAGTGTCCGCCAGCGTGTGAGCCACATCCGCCGCCCGATCAGGGTCGCCGTCCGTGATCGCCAGCGCGCCTATGCCCACCCGCGGCACGTCCGCATAGGCGAACCCACCCGCCACGGTTACGCGCAGCACCCCCGGCTCCTGCTCGGCAGCGCGGGCCATCGCCATCAGCTCCGCCATCGGGCCGTCTGCAGTGCGCTGCCGGACGATGTGCGGCATCAGGGGCGGTTTGGCAAGCGCCATCGTGGGCCGGATCTCGTCCTGCAGCATACGGACGAGCAAACCGGCGGCCTCCTCTCCGCAATCCGCTAGGTCCACGTGTGGGTACGTGCGGTAGCCAATCAGCGCGTCGCACGAGGACACCATCAGCGGCGACAGGTTGGCGTGAAAGTCGCACGTGACTACCAGGGGCACGCCGGGCGGCAGGCAGGAGCGGACCTCAGCCAGAATGGTGCCGTCCGGATCGTCATCCGCCTCCGTGGCCAGCGCGCCGTGGATGCTGAGCAGGATGCCGTCCACGGGCAGGCAGGCTTCCACCGCTGCCTTCAGTCGGTCCAGGAGGGTGCGGAAACAGTCCCCGGTGAGCAGGCCCGCCGGCCACGCCCAGGCGTAGCTGGTAGGGACCGCCTCGAACCCGAGATGGTCGGCGGCGCGTAAGAAACCGCCGATCTCCGTGTCCGTGCCGCGTAGCGGAGGGAGCATCTCCGCCCCCGCGTAGAGCCGGGCGCGTTCGTAGTCGGCCAGGGTGGTCGGCGCCTGGCAGAAGGAGTTCGACTCGTGGAAGAAGCCTCCGATAGCGATGCGCATACGCGAAATACGAAAGAGGGAGGCATTCGGCGTCGAGCACCGGGTGTTGGGCATTGGGCGTTCAGACAGGCTTCTTAACGCTTATCGCCAGGCACACTCACACACCCATACACTCGCGCGCGCCACAATTCAGGCGACCTCGGGCTGCTTCTGCGGGATCCAGATGGTGAACGTCGTCCCCTTGCCCTCCTGGCTGGCGACCAAGATTGTGCCGTGATGGGCGTCCACCACGTTCTTTACGATACGGGTGCCCAGTCCCGTGCCGCCGGGCTTGGTGCTCACCGCCTGGTCGGTGAATACGCGGGCGCGGATGTGCTCGGGCATGCCGCGGCCGGTATCGGCGACCACAATCTGCAGGCCAGGTTCGCCCTCCTGTTCAGCGAGCGCCGTGCGCACGGAGACCCGGCCACCCGCTGGTGTTTCGGGGATGGCATTATTGATCAGGTTGTAAAGCGCGTTGTACATGCGCTTGCGGTCGATCTCCGCGCGCGTCGCCTCCCCCAGCCCTGTGGTATCCAGTTTCACGCCCGCACGATCGGCCACCAGACGCAAAGGCTTGATCACTGACTCGACTACTTCGTTGACGTCTGCCACTTCGAAGTGCGGCTCGGAGACGACTCCTTTGATGGCGTCGGCAATTTCCCGGACACGGTCCTGGGCGGCCTGAGCGCCCTCGTAAGTCATCATCATGGCCTCGGGGTAAAACTCCCGCACCGCGAGACAGGCAGTGCGCACGCGCTCCGCCGCCGCCTCCGCCGTGGCAGCCCCCGCCAGGCCGGCATCCAGATCCTCGAACATCCCTTGAAGCATTAATTCCAACGTCTGCGCCCCCGTCACCACGGGAGTCACCATGTTCTTGATGTCATGGCTGATGTCGCCGATGAGGTTGACAATCTGGGCGACCTTGGCCTGTTCGTGCAGACGAGCCGTCTCGATGGCAGACGCGGCCTGCGCGGCAAGAATCTCCAGCAATTCCAGGTCGGCCTCGTCGAACTCCTGGGCGACTTTATTGAGGATCTGCATCACGCCGATCGCGCGGCCGTCCATCGTCTTGAGAGGAACGGTGACGATGTTGCGCGTGGTGTAGCCGGAGTGGCGGTCTGTTTCCGTGTGGTGCTGCTGATCGGCGGCGACATCCCCGGTGATCCGGCCCTGCCCCGCCCGGAAGACGCTGCCGCAGATCCCCTGGTCTACATCCATTGCATAGCCGGTAAGACGCTGGGTAATCTCCTTGGAGGGACTGACCACATACTTGAAGACCAGCTTGTTGGTGGCCGGGTCGTGCAGGATGATGGAGCCAGCGCTGGCGCCCACCGTGTCGATGGCAGTGTGGAGCGCCTGGCGTTGCAGGTCGTCCAGATTTGTGCGGGTGTAGAGAGCGGCGGTGAGGCGGGCAATCGCCAGGAGATGACGCTCTCGCCGCTCCAGTTGCTTCTGGAGATCCTGGATGAGATCGTCCGTGGGAGTTACGGTCGCATCAGGGCTGCGGACGTCCATCCCAAGCCTGCTTCCTCCTGGCGCGGGGCAAGGTTGCTTGCTAGGATCGCTCCTGGAAGAACTCGAGCACCTCGCCGTTGGGGCCGATGCAGAACGCGATACGGGCGGAACTGTTGCCCAGCTGGACGTCGCGAGGCTCGATCGTGACCTGATATCCAGCCGCGCGCACGCGCTCGAGGGCGCGATCCACATCGGTCACCCGCAGAGCGGTGTGCGCCAGCGGAGGACGCTGCGGATCATCCCCTGACGCACCCAGGATTTCGATATGTGAGCCTTCCCCCACATCAATCAGACACAGCTGTCTATTGCCGATGTTCCAGGCAGCCACCATCCGACCACCCAGAATCTCGGTGTAGAAGCGAGCGCTCGCTTCATAGTCCGCCGCGCTGACGGCGCAGTGGTGCAGGCCGCAGATGAGTTCAGGAGTGTCTTCTGGCATGGATCCGTTCTCGCTCTGCCGGCGCGCGGCAGATAGTCATTGCCCCTCGCACCGTCCGATCCCTCTTGGAAGGGGCACTGGTAAGCGGCTAGCTGCCCCCCTCCACTACTACGGCAGCGGAGCGGGAAATTGTTGCTCTGGCGGGTGCCTCCTCCCTGGTGACGGGATGCGAGAACGTGCCGCCCCGCGTGCCGGCATACGGGGCGGCACAGACCGTGCCATTTGGACGCACGCCCCCTGATACTGATGCCCCGCCCTGGCATCCTGGCTCTACACCGCCGCCGGGACTTCCTCCACGGTGCCGCCTTCGATACTGCGGATGGCCGCCTCGATAGCCTCTTGCACCGCCAGGCCATCCTCTCCGGACGCTTCGATCTGCTCCCGCGGCACGCCGGCAGTCACCTGCTCCAGCCAGCGGTGGATACGCGTGCGGAACGTGGCACCAAAGCCGGATAGCCCTCCCATGATGCTGTTGCGGATTACGGTCAGTTCCTCGCCTCGCCGCGGATAGAAGGTCAGCTCCTCGTAGCAGTTATCCAGGATGAAGCGCCCCTCTGTACCCATCACCTCGCAGCGCTCCAGGTTATGGCGCGGGGCGGCGTCGTAGCTGCCGGTCAGGTGGCCAACCACGCCGTTGGCGAACTCCAGGTTCACCTGTGCGTTGGAGAAGCAGACCCGCTGGCCGCCGTCAGGCTTGGGCGCCCGGTTGGCAAATGCCTGCACACGCTTCACGTCCCCGCAGTAGTAGCGCATGATATCCAGGCTGTGCGGGTGCAGGGCGCGCAGGTGGAACCAGGGGGAGGTTTCGTTCGGATTGTCGATCCACATCGTCATGTTGGTCAACAGGAGATGGCCCAGGCGGCCCTCCTGCACCCACTGCTTCGCCTTGGCTGCGGGTGGCACGAAGCGATGGTTCAGGTTGATCCCAAAGTAGACTCCCGCTTCTCGCGCGGCCCGCACCATTTCCCGCGCGTGCTGAATGTTGTTGGAGATTGGCTTCTCGCAGAGGACGTGCTTACGCGCGGCGAGGCACTCCATCACGGGCTCGTAGTGCCACGAGCCGTTTTCAAATCCGCCCGTGGTTACTGATACCGCGTCCAGATCCTCGTTCCGCAACAGGTCCTCGACGCTGTAGTAGGCGCGGCAATCCCACCGCGCCGCCGCGCTGTCCGCGCGTTCCGGCACGATGTCGCACACGGCGACCAGCTCGGCCAGGTCATCGGTCTGGTAGACCTCCGCGTGCGTGTTCCCGATCGCCCGCACGCCGATCACCGCGACGCGTAACGCCATTTGGTATGTCCTTTCTCGTCCCTCTAAGTCCTATTCGAGGTGCTTCAGCGCTGTTGCCCTTCTTCGAAGAGGGGATAGAGGTAGTCGTAGCTGCGGCGGACCACACGATCCACCTCTTCAGCGGCCATATTCTTCGTCCCAACGATCTCCAGGGTGACGTACCGGAGGCCGGGAACGGCTTTGAACGCTTCGGCGATCGCGTTCAGGTGCATCGCACCGCCGCCGGGGATCTGGGTCTCCACGGGGCCGATCGGCTTCTCGCGGGAGAGGGTGTCCCGGATGCGCGCCGTCTTTATGTAGGGCGCCAGCTGGGGGATCGAATCCTCCGGGTCTTCGTCCACGCGGTAAAGGTGGCTGGGGTCCACATTCAGCCGCACCCACGGGCTGTTGATCTCCTCTATGAAGCGCAGGCTGGTGGGGGTATTGTAGACCGCCGTGTTCACGTGCGGCTTGATGCTGATCACACAGCCGTTCGCCTCCGCCGCGGGGATCAGGTCCCGGATGGCCGCTACCACCCGGCGGAAGCTCTCTTCATCATCCGATCTGCCGCCAGTGCCGGTCGTGATGGCCGGGGCGCCGAGGTGCGGGGCCGCCTCCAGCAGCGCCACAAAGCGCACGCGCCCCTCTTCGCTCAGCAGGTTCCCGCTCGCGCCGATTGACTCGATGAACAGATCGTGCTCGCCGATGAGGTCGGCCAGCCGATGGTACTCGCTCTCAGGGAGGCCGGGAAGCAGGTGCTCGGCCATGCCCAGAATGCTGCACAGCTCGATGGCCACATAACCGGCGTCACGGATCCCGGTCAGCGCCCGCTCGAGGCTATGCCCGCCATAGAGGATGGTGCTACAACCTAACAGCATCAGGTTCTCCTGGTCGGTTCCCGCCCGGCGGTACGCCGGGCTATGGAAGGGGAGGGCCGGAACGTAGGGTCCGCTGGCGCGGGTGCCCCGCCCCTACCCGATTGCCCGCGCGCGAGGCGCCTTCCTGCCACGAAGTATGCTCGCGCCTATGTTGAGTATTGGTGATTTGGGTTAAGAAACGCGGCGTGCGGGATGGAGACCGCCCGATTTCGCCCATGCGGCTGGCGTACGCCCGTGTGCGGCGATAGGGTAGGTGTTCGGGTTCTACAGCGGTGCGGCGAGGAAGCGGTGTCGCGCCAGGGATGGGTGCGTGACACGCGCGCGCTGGTGGGCATTTATTATGTATGGGAAATTCTATGCTCTCTCAAGAGATGCGTCGGAGCAAGAGGTCCTGGTGGGTCCGGACTGCGTCGTCCTGCCCTGGAGGAGGTCTGATATGAGCACGCTGACCGCGGAGCGGTGCGCGGCCTGCCGGCGAGGTGCGCCCCGTTTAACGGAGGAGGAGATCGCCGCGCTGCGCCCGCAGGTGCCCGACTGGCAGATTATGGCGCGGGATGGCATCCTGCGGCTGGAGCGCGCATTCACCTTCCCCAACTTCGCCGAGGCGCTGGCGTTTACCCACCGCGTGGGCGAACTCGCTGAGGCGGAAGGCCACCATCCCGCCATCCTCACGGAATGGGGCCGCGTGACGGTGAGCTGGTGGACACACAAGATTGGCGGCCTGCACCGGAATGACTTCATTATGGCGGCGAAGACGGATGAGCGATACGCGCAGGAGCCAGAGGTGGCAATCGCGTAGGGACGAAGAGCGGGTCACGCCAAGGCGCGAAGACGCAAAGAGGCCCAGGAACAAAGAATGCCCGGCGCCCTGAGCGGCTTTGCGTCCTGGCGTGATCCCCACAATCCGCACTCCCCACGCCCTGTGCCTGATCGCCCGGATCGTCAGGCGTCCTTCGGTGTGCGCGTCGGCCCGTCAAACGCCCAGCGGATGGCTTCTCTCCAGGTGCAGTAGCCGCGCTGACGGCGCCACTCCGCCCGGGCCCTGAACTCCTCCTCCTGACGATGGAAGAACTCTTCCGGGCTGATCGCCTCCGCGCGGGCATCCCCGGCCGCCTCCTTCAGATGGGCTTGATGGCACTCCCACAGCTCCACCAGATTCCGGCAATCCGGCACGGAGCGCACCCGCGCCGGGTGCGGCTCCGATGGGCCGCCGTCGAGAGCAGGCTGGTTGAGGGTGATCAGGCGTAGCCCCCCCTCCAGGTAGCTAATCAGACAAAGCAGGCTGCGGCTGGGCCACCACGCGCCTTGAGGGACGCCCGGCTGGATGCCCACCAGCAGGAATACCGTGCCGTGGTGCGCAGCGAACACCCGCACCTTCACCTGGTCTGCCATCGCCAGCTGCCAGTCGCCGCGGGCGGTAAAGTTGAGCGCCTGCGCATCCGCCGCGTGTTTGCGCATCACCAGGTCGGCATCCAGCGTATCATCCGCAGGGAGCGGTTGGAAGTAGCGATCGGCGGCAAGGTGCAGGCGCAGTTGTTCCCCCATCGTCCGACGCACCAGCACGACCCGCCGGACGAACGGCTGGAGCAGCGTATACACGCAGCCGGCGCTGGCGCCGACAATGGCGCCCCAGACATCGGCCGTGAATATGGTAAGCGCAAACGCGCACGCCCCTCCCAGCAGCAGCGTGGCCAGGCCGGCCCGCCAGAGAAGGACGCGACGGCAGGCGGCGCCTGGCAACGGCACGTCCCGCCACATCGCGCTGCGCTGCATCCAGCGCCGCTTCCGGTTCGGCCAGAATAGCATCAAGCTGAACTGGTGGCGCACCGCCGCCACCAGGCTGGCCAGCTGATCCAGGGGAAGGTCGGTCGTCAGCACGCCTTCCTCAGCGCGCGCCGTGAACCCACCATCACCGAGCTGTTGCACCAGTAACGCGAGGAGCTGGGCCTCGACGAGGTTCTGGGCCTGATATGGATAGTAAGCGCCCGACTTCTCCGCCGCCTGGCCGGTAGTGATCCAGACCTGGCGCAGGGCGTGGTCCCGCGTGGCCAGGGCGGCCAGCAGCTCATCCTGGGCGGGGTCTGCCGCCCAGATGGCCTGGTCCGGGCTGAGATCACCGCCCGATTCGGTGGTGATGGCCCGGAGGAGGAACGTGCCGGCGGGAGCCAGCTCACCCCAGAGAAGCAGGCGATACCAGTCCGCCGCGGGCGTGCGGGAGCGGAGTGAAAGCCGGATTTGCAGCCAGAGCGGCAGGTACGGGAGGTCGTGAAGTGGCGGGAGCCACTCGCCCAGGGGCGCGGCGGAGTGGATTCCCTGCTCCAATTCACGAATGGAGAGGATGTCCGCCCCCGGCGTGCGATGGGTAAATGGGCCCTCCCGGGGGAGGCGCGCTCGGAGCGCCGCTTCGCCGGCATCCAGGCAGGCCATAGGGAGGCCCCAGAAACGATATTCACGCTCGTAAACGCTGCTGCTCCAACCCAGGGCACGGTCGTAACGGATGCGAAACCAGTCTCGCCAGAGGTCCCCCAGCGCGCTGACGCGCTCGGCATCCCAGCGAAGGTCCAGGAATTGGGGCCGCAGCAGTGATTGCATTTGGGAAGGGTGGGCGCCGCGCTGCTTTCTGGATAGCTATCTCAGAGGGTCTCGAAGTCCCGCTGTTTTCCCCGGGCTCTAATTCCTATCCCAGGCAAGCACGCGGAATGAACGGCGAAGGACCAAAGCCGCCGGATAGATGACCTCCGCCTGGGTATACTTTCGCCAGTCATCACGAATCGTTCGTCTTGATAAGGGACAATGACGGCAGGAACGCGCGCCGGAGTGTCCCCGTTCCCGCGGTGGTACCGCTCACCGGTCCGAGGGAAAGGAGCGGCGTCCGTGCTCCGCCCCGGTATGGCCGGTCTGCCGCCGTGTTCGTCAACGTGTGAAAGAAACCAATCACGCACGCCGGGCTCTGGCTCCTTAGCAAGGCTATGCCTTATTGTCCTCGCTGCCGGTACGAATATCGAGCCTTGATCGGGCGATGCCCGGAATGCGGGGCGAATCTCGTGAACCGGCCGCCGCCCGCTTCCACGGAAGGTCCCACCCGTGACCAGCTGGTGCCCATCTACGCCGGTCTCACCCCGCTGGCGGAGATGCTCCGCGAGGCGCTGGCAGAGCAAGGGATTGCCTCTGTGGTGCGGCTCGCGGAGCCGGATCTCGGTCTCTTGGCGGAAGTGGTGGTTCCCAGCCGCGAGCAGGTGTTGATCAGCGCGCAGGACTATCAGGCGCGGGCCGACCAGGTGGAGGAGTGCCTGGTACTGGTGGCAGAGGCCCCGAACGCCATCCCCCCCGAGGAGCAGGTGCTGATCGAGGCGGATCGGCCCGCAGACGCTGCGGACAGAGGGACAGTGGGAGAGCAGGTGGAAGAGGGGATGGAGGGGTGAGGGCACAGGGGCCGATCGGGTGGATGCCTGCCTTGCATCTACACATCCCCCCCACTCCCTTTTCTTCTCTCCGCGTCTTCGCGGTAGCTTTTCTATTCACGCTGGGGTTGCCAGGTGGGCGAGGAAGCGACGAACGAACTCTCCGGCGTTTACCTCCAGGCAGACGTCGGCGTTCGGGGGCCGGCAGGCGCCGCGGCCGGGCCGGAAATCGGCCACTGTCATCCCGCGGGTAAGCGTTCCTTGCGTCTCTACATCCACGCGCAGGGGCCGGGCGCCCAGCAGGTCGGGCCAGAGGACCGCCCCCACCGCCAGGGGATCGTGCAGGAAGCAGCCCGCCAGGCCATCTGCCTGCGCGTGATAGCGCATGTAGGCGGCGGTGATGTCTTCCACAAACCGCGCCACGCGCGGGGCAGGCGCCAGCTCTCCCAACTGATCGCCGCGCAGCACCGCCCGTTCGGTCACATCGAGCGGCACGAGGGTAATCGGTGCGCCCAGCTGTAGCACGCGCTGGGCCGCTTCGGGATCCACGTAGATATTGAATTCTGCCACGGCGCTGGTGTTGCCCGATACGCGGCATGCGCCGCCCATAATCACGATGCGCCGGTAGGCGCGCACGGCAGCGGCGTCCCGCTCGATGGCCCGCGCGACGTTGGTCAGCGGCCCCAGGGCAATCAGGGTGAGCGCGGGCCCCTCCGCCCGTCCCATCTCGACCAGCGCTTCCCACGCGGGATGGGGACTCACCGGCACCGGGGCTTCGGGGTAACGGGGAGAGCCATCCGCTTCCCGCAGCAGGCTGGCGCCGCCCAGGCCGTCCTCGCCGTGGACTTCGGGCGCCGTGAACAGCGGCCGGGAGATGGGGGCGGATTCCCCCTGAAAGAGGAGGGGCGCCGGTCCGCCCAGCACGTCCAGCACGCGCCGGACATTGGCGATGCAGTGGTGCACGGGGGCGTTGCCGGAGACGGTGGTAATGGCTGCCACATCCAGCTCGGGCGAGCGGAGCGCCAGCAGCAGCGCCAGGGCGTCGTCCACGCCGGCATCTGTATCGATGATAACGCGAGGCACTTACCGAACCATCTCGCTGCTATGGCCGGGGAACGCCCGCGAAGCGGGGTCCAGGAAGACCTTTGCGTGGTTGGCAGCAATGGTAGCCTCGCCCACTCCGGTGGCAATCAGCTTCAGCTTGCCGTCGTAGGTAGCCACGTCTCCTGCCACGAATACGCCCGGCAGGTTGGTCTCCATCCGGCTGTTGACCACAATCGCGTTGCCTTTCATCTCCAGGCCCCAGGTCTTGATCGGGCCGAGGTCGGCATGGAAGCCCAGGCTCAAGATGATCTCATCCACCTGGAGGTCCTGCCTCTCCTGGGTACGATTCTCGAAAATGGTCGCCTCCTGGACGTGCGTGTCGCCGCGGACATCCGCCAGCTCCCAGAACAGCTTGACCTCCACACAGGAGCGCATCAGCTCTTGCACGCTGCTCTCGTGGGCGCGGAACCCATCGCGACGATGGATGAGGGTGACGTGCTCGGCAAGGGGGTGGAGGTTAAGGGCCCAATCGACTGCGGAATCGCCCCCGCCCACGATCAGCACCCGTCGGTCGGCAAACCGCTGAAGATCCCGCACGAAATAGTGGATACCACGGCCCTCAAACCGCTCGGTGCCGCGTAGGGGCAGCTTGCGCGGGGTGAAGCCGCCTGCGCCGGCGGTGATCAGCACGGTGCGCGAGCGGTGGGTCTCGCCCGGTTCCGTGCCCAGGATCCAGATACCATCCTCTCGCCGCTCAAGCGTGGTCACCTTCTGGCCGAGCACAACGGTGGCGCCGTACTGAAGGCCCTGCTCCGCCATGCCGCGCACCAGATCCTTAGCCAGCACGCGTGGAAAACCTGGCATATCGTAAATGTACTTCTCGGGATACAGAGTGATCAGCTGGCCGCCGAGTTCCTCCAGGCTATCGATGATCTTCGTGGACATCTCACGCATGCCGGCGTAGAACGCCCCGAACAGCCCCGTCGGTCCGCCGCCCACGATGGTGATGTCGAAAACCTGATTTTCTGCCACTGCCTGTTTTGCTCCTCGCTCTTGACTTACGACGCCAAAAATCGGGCTAAGACGCCGGCCATTGTCAACCAATTATGAAGCGCAGTGTAAAGCTGCGTCCACTGCCCGTGCCCTCGTTTGGCGTCCGGGCTGCGCAGCAATCGGTTCGCGCTCGCGTTCGCCACGTTAACGATGCTTAACACTGGTTAAGAATGGGTAGGAGAAACAGACAGGCTATCGCCGTATCAAAGTAAACCACACCCATAGATCGAGTGAGAGGCGAGAAGGTAAACGTGAGGAAGCGACATGGGCTCGTCCTGCTTCCCCGGCCGATGCTGAATGCCTTACCTTGGCCGCGGATCAGGCCCGGGAGAGCCATCGGACGGGGTCTCTTCCTCGGGGCGCAATGGCACAGGATGCGAGAGCGAGGAAGCGCGGATCGCAACGCCCGCATTGCGGGCAACGGGAGGCCCCTATGAGTCGCCGCACTGTGTTGCTGGTGTGCATCTCCCTGGTAGCCGTCTGGGGAGGGAGCCACCTTTATGCGTTCTGCCGCGATGCCAGGCAGGCACACGGCCGCATCGTGGATAGCAAGTTCTTGCGCCTGGAGGACCGCTTGGGCTACCACCTGTACGCTCCCACCTGGCTGCCGCAGGGCGTTGCCCTGTACAGCAGGGGTACCATCCAGGGCAGATTCCGCATCCTGTCCTGTTACGTCAAGCCCGACATCACGGGCGGTTTTATCCTGGCGCAAGAGCGGCGCCGCCCCGACCGGGAAGCCTACCACCAGAATCTCATTCGCCGCACGCTGGAGGCGACGACCCGCGTCCATGGCGGGGTAGCCTACATTCTTGATGGCGAGATGGGCGAACGGCGAATTGCATGGGCGACGCCCGATACCTGGCTTTTCCTCTCATCAGCCGATCTCCCGGACCACACGCTCCTCAGCATCGCTAACTCGGTTACGGACGGGGCAGGTCCGTCGGGTCCTCTTCCTTCTGCCGGCACGGTTAGGGAAAGCCCTCCCGTCCCCTGGCAGCCAGTTGCCCGAGGGTAATGCGTGTCGGGGGGGACGTGCGCGCCCGCGCCTTAATGCCTGAACGTCGGCAGAGATAGAGCACGCCGCGCTCCTGCTCTCCAACTACCACCTCGCACAGGAGAGCCGGTGCCATTCTGCCGCGCCTGAGGGCTGGACCGGCCATCAGTATCTACCGTTCTCGCTGGCCATGGAGACCGCGCCGTTAAAGGAGAGGGGAATTCAGTCTCCACCTCCCGCACTCTCCCGCACTCTCCCGTACGGGGGGGCCCGCGATGCCCGCCTCCCGTCCCGCACACCACACGAGCTGGTCCCCTGCCGCCCCTCTCCGGCGGCCGCCAGTGCTCTCGCGTCCTTGGCGGAGGAACGTCCTCTTGCCTGTGCGGCCCCCGGCCCGGTAGCCGGAACAGTTGCTGCTCTCCCACGTCCACCCGGCGACCTCGGGGCGCCTGCGTTATCATGACATCGGAAGGGAGGAACGCTGATGGCCCAGATTACCTGCGCGCGCTGCGGCCGTACCGTGGAACAGATGCAGGATCCCCCCATGCGCGGCAAGTACGGCGAGGCGGTGCATACTCAGGTCTGCGCGGATTGCTGGAGCGAGTGGAAAGGTCAGCAGGTCATGATTATCAACCATTACGGTCTGCTGCCCGCTAATCCGGCGGATCGTGAGCAGCTCTACCTGCTGATGAAGGAATTCCTGAACCTCCAGGTCGCATAACGAGGGACAGACGGGCGATCAACCGAGCTGGCGAGGGAACGAAGCAACGCGGCAGTAATGGCTATGGGCGAGATAACGCGATGTATCTCGGCGTCCGTGAACCCTTTTCACCAAGAGGAGTGTTCGGGGCACGAGGACGGCTTCGGCACCCGGGCTCTCCCTCTTCCCTCGCCGGGAAGGGGGCCAGAGGGTCAGGTTGGGCGTGGAGGCCAGCTAGCGGGTTACTTCGCCAACCCCCATCGCTGCCGCCACGCCCCTGGTCAGTGCATTGTTCAACCGGGTCGGCTTCGCCCTTCGTTCTTTTTCCTTCATAATGAGCGTGGTATTCGCGGCGCCCCGCCAGCCGCATCCCGCCGAAAGGTTCCTGCGGCGCGCCGCCTCCCGTGGGCGAGACTTCCCTCGCTGTCCGGTCCCGCACGCGCGCCCTTCGGCGCCCGGCCGGACTGCTGGCTGGGCGTGAAGGGGTCAGCAGACATCACAACCCCTTACCGAACCCCAACAAATCTAACCCGTTTCGGTCCCCGGGGTGCGTGCATGATCATAACCGGTCGCCGGTGTTTCGCATGAAACACTTCCGGCAACCCGTTCCGAGACAACATTCGTATCGTATGGTTGGGACGGCGTGAGACCACCCCCGGCGGCGCAGCGGAACAAGGCTAATCATCGTCTGTACGAACCCGTTGCCGCGCAATAGCGAAAGCCCCGGGTGCGCGTCAGAGTTTTGCGTAAGGCTTGGCTCGAC
>JACQGL010000174.1 GCA_016199525.1 Armatimonadota bacterium | reverse complement strand
TCCCCACGGCGCGGGACATCTGGGCCAGACGCACCAATTGGCGCTCGATCTCCTCCGGCGCGGTCATCATCAGGTCGGCCAGCTCGTCCACCACCAGCACGATGTAGGGCAGCCGTTTGTCCGGCTCGTCCGCGAACTTCTCATTGTAGCCGTCTAGGTTGCGGGTCATCACGCGGGCAAAGAGGTCGTAGCGGCGCTCCATTTCCTTCAGCGCCCAGCGCAGGATGCCCGCCGCCTGCTTCACATCGCGCACCACCGGATGGCAGAGGTGGGGAATGCCCTCGAACAGCGACAGCTCCACCCGCTTCGGATCGATCATCAGCAGCTTCACTGCTTCCGGCCGTGCGCGGTAGAGGATGCTGGCGATGAGGGCGTTGAGACACACGCTCTTGCCCGCGTTCGTGGCCCCCGCCACCAGCAGGTGCGGCATCTGCGCCAGGGATGCCCACCACGCCCGGCCCGCCACGTCCTTGCCGAGAGTGAACGCCAGGGCACTCGTCTGCTGCTGCGCCTCTTCGGACTCCAGACACTCCCGCAGAGTAACCAGCGCGGGCTGCTTCTTGGGAACCTCAATCCCGATGGCGCTCTTTCCGGGGATGGGCGCCTCCACGCGCACGGACATCGCCGCCAGCGACATGGCGATATTGTCTGCCAGGTCCAGGATCTTTTTGACCTTGATCCCCTCCCCCAGACGGATTTCGTAGCGAGTTACCGTGGGCCCATCCGCGATTTCCACCACCTGCGCTTCGATGCGGAACTGGGCGAGCGTGTTCTCGAGGATGGCGATGTTGGCTTCCGTTTCCGCGGCAATGCGCTTTGGGCGAGGCACAGGCGGATCGAGCAGATCGAGGGGCGGCAGCACGTATTCGCCCGGGGCCGCAGGCGGCGTCCCGAAAGCTTTCGGGACGGCGGGCGTCGCCTGGCCGGTGGTCACACGCGGCGGTGTCCGCCGGCGCGGCGCAGCAGGCGTCTCCGGCACGGGCGGGGGAAGAGCCGGAATCTCGTTGGCTGCCGGGGCGGCCCGCCCCAGGAGACGGCGCAGCGCTCCCGGCCGGCGCGGCGCCCGCGTCGGCGATCCTCCCGCTCCCCCCGGCGGCGAGTGCGGTTTCCCTACGTCCAGGAACAGCGCCGGCCGCTCCGGCTTGCGGGCCGCTAGGGCAGCCTTTCGCGCGCGCGCGCGGGCAGCCACCTGGCGCGAGCGTTCCCGGATCCGCCGGCCGATCTCACCCAGCGTCAGGTCGGTAATCAGCAACAGCGACGCCAGCCCTACTGCCGCCAGGACCACGCGCGCTCCCAGGGACCCAAACGGTTGGAGCAGCGTGGTCAGGAGCGCGCCCAGAAAGCCGCCGTCCGCCAGGTAGACCTGCTTCGGGTCCGCCGTGCCGCCGAGGAGCACCGTCAGGCGCGGCCCGACGGTATCGAATCCGGCACCCGGCGCCCAGTGCATCAGGTGCAGCCAGCCGAGGACGGTTGCCAGAAGCCCGGCTGCCCCCACGAGTGCCGCACGGCTGGTGGTGCGCCGGTAATCGATCACCAGGGCGACCGCCACCAGGAAGAACGCTGCCGGCAAGATGGTCACCACGTGGCCTACCAGGAGGCGTGCGCCCATTTCCAGCAGCCGCCCCGCGGGGCCGCCCAGGCCCGGTCGCCATAACGCCAGCCCGAGGAGCGCTCCCACCACTACCATAGCGATCGCGGCCAGATCGTACCACAGGCGAGGATTCATCGTGCGAGGCGGGTCTAGGCGAACGCGCGGGCCGCGATCCCGACGGGTCGGGGCGGCGCGGGCGGTCGGGCGACGGACGGGCAGCGGCGTGCGGCTCTTGGGCATGGCGGCTTTCAGCGGAACCAGGGCGCGGCGACGGGCGAGCGGCTTGCCCGCCTGTACGGATAGTCGGTGCTAACCGGTCGACTCTACCAGCGTCGCCCGCGTCGGGCAGGAGGATGGAACGCGCCGTCCCTGGCCAGCAACGGTACTGCAACCGTAAAGGGGCGAGGAGAGAGAAGCGTGGAGCATGATGCCTGCGAGGCACTGCGTAAGAAACGGTGGCAATGGGTTACCGTGTTCCCCCAACGGGCTACGCAGTTGCATCTTACACACTACGTTTCACTCCCTCTGCGCCACCGCGCCGGACGACAACACGATGAGCAACCGCCGCTCCGCGAACCACACGTCCAGCGCGCGGCCATTCATCGCCCAGGACAGCGTCCCCCGCGGGGCGTCCGGCACCGCTTCCAGCTGGATCGGTCGGGCGCCGGGTACCACGAAGCACGGCCGGGTTTTGCCGCGGCGATACGACAACCACGCCAGCCGCTGTCCATCCGGGGACCACACGCAGGCGTAGTTATAGCCGCGACGAAAGCGCATCGCCGGCCGGTCGCCCTCTTGCGAACGCAATTCGATGGTCGTGCCTTCGTACTTTCGCGGGCGAACGATGGCCACGTAGCGGCCGTCCGGAGAGGGGTAGCGCGCCTCCGCTTCCGGCGGAGAGTTGCCCCGCGGCGGACCCATCTCCTCGCGCAGTTCCGAAAGCTTTCGGGACTCCACCTGTTTGTCCCGGAGCGGGCGGCGATCCATCTCCCGCAGCATCGCCAGCACCGCGATGGCAAACTCATAGCGCGTGAGTGGCTTGCCGCTGCGGAACGATCCGGGAGGCAAACCGGTCTGATAGCCGCGCTGCTCCAGCTCATCGACCGTGCGATAGGCCCAGTGAGAGAGTGGCACGTCCGAGAACAGGGATGGCGACGGTGTCTGGGTCGCGCTCCCGAAAGCTCCGGCACAGAGCCGTCCCGAAAGCTTTCGGGACGAGGGTATCGGGACTTTCGGGACGGCCAGCGCGCTGCCCACACACAGGAACACCGCTGCCCAGCGAATCATCGCCGCCTCCCCGAAAAGCCCAAGGTGAACCAGAAAAGACCTGTGTAGCGGAAGCCAGGGCCCGTCCTCTCGCCCCACTACCTTTTTCGGCTTTCTTCCTCCGTGTCTCGTCTTCCGTCTCTGTTTTTCCATCCTCCCTCGCTGCCAGCCCACGGTAAACAGGGCAACTGCCACGCAACCGCCCGCTCAACCCGCCTACGCCTCGATCATCTGGCGAATCCGGGGGCCGAACTGGTCCGCCATGCGCCTGAGCGTCAGGGAGGCGTCTTGCTCGCCGGTCACCGCGTCAATCAGGTAGACTCCTGGGGCAGTTTCTGCGCGGCGCAGCGCGCACGCGAACGCGGCTCTTGTGCTCACCCGCTCGCCGGTCGCCCCCAGCGCCCTCGCCAGGCCGACGTAATCCCACGGGCGAACCTTCAAGTAATCGCGGTCGCGATCCAGAACTCGCAGGGTAGCAAAAGTACCGTTGTTTACAACGACCACAATTGGGTTGAGGCCGAGGTCCACAGCCGTGGCGATCTCCACGCCGTCCATCTTGAACGCGCCGTCTCCCACCAGGACGACGGGGCGGTGCGCAGGGTCGGCCAGCTGCGCGCCGATGGCCCCCGGCACGGCCAGACCCATGCTGCCGTAGTAGCCCGCGCCGATGAACACGCTGGCCCGCAGCTCCACCGCTCCGAACAGCGGATCGCCCACGTCGGCGATCACCAGGTGGTGCGGTTGGAGGAAGGCGTTCAGTTCTTCGAAGATGCCGTCCATCGTCAGTTGCGGCCCGCCCGCTGCCGGACGGGGATCCGGGTGAACGCGAGGAAGCGCTTCGCGGCGTGGGAGGTCAGCGCGGGCGAGCAGCCCTTCCAGCACATCCGTCAGGGTCAGGTTGGGATAGACATGGTGGCTCACCCGCACGTGGGATGAGGTCGCCTGAATAACGCGCGCGGGCTGAATCTGCGCCGAAAAGCCCCCGGTATCCATGTCGCTGAAAAAGATGCCCAGCGCCAGGATGCAGTCCGCCTCCTCCATCACCTGGCGGACCTGGTTGTCACTCACGCGGCCCATGTAGTTACCGATGAAGCACGGGTGGTGCTCGGGGATGACGGACTTCCCGATCAGCGAGGTGGCAACCGGCAGGTTTAGCTTCTCCGCCAGCTGGGTCAGCCTGTCCATCAAGCCGAAGCGCTCTACTTCCTGGCCGGCAAACACCACCGCGCTCCGACTGCAACGCAGGCGATCCGCGATTTCCGCCAGCGCTTCGTCCAGTCCGGACTTATCTGGCTCCGGCCTCTCGAAAACGGGGCCGTGCGGATCGAGCGCGGCGTTCACCATATCGCGGGGGATCTCCAGGTAGCCCGGCCGCGAGCGGGTTCGGACAGTATCCAGCACGCGGTCGATCTCGTACGCGGCGGTGCGCGGGTCCTGAAGCACAGCGGAAGCTTCGGTGACCTCCTGATACACGCGGTGCTGCGACTCGTAGCTCTTGACCCGGTGATGGAACAGCACCTCCGGGCGGCGAGATCGCACCTCAGGGGCGCCGGAGAGAACCAGCATGGGAGATTCCTCCGCGTAGGCCATGGCCACCGCGTTGACCATGTTCAGCGCCCCTGCGCCGTAGGTGACGATGGCCACGCCAAGCCCCCGCAGGCGGGCGTAGACATCCGCGGCGTAGCCGACGGACGGCTCGTGCGTCATGACTACGGTACGCATCCCGCTGGCCTCCTGCGCGGCAAACAGCGGCAGCGCGAAGTCCCCCGGAATGCCAAAGGTTACCTCCACGCCGTGCTCTTTCAATCGCTGGAACAGGTATCGTGCCACGCGCATGCCAGCCTCCGTTACGCACCGTTGCTAGACACGCCGGGGCCAAGCCCAACGCGCGTCCCTCAATGCTATTCTAGCGCTATTTTACCCCCCTAACGGTTTGCGGGATCGGCAGCCGCAGATCCGGGAGCCATAAGCCCGCTGACCGGTGGCCCCGTCCACGTCCGCCGCTGGCTTGACTCGGCGCAACCAGCGTGTGGTATACTAGGCACACGATGGCCGATGCCGGGGAGCAATTTGGGGTCTGGTTGCGGGACACCGTCGCGCATCGCCACCTGACCCTAAGCCAGATCGCTCGCCTGGCCGGGTGCGACTACACCTATCTCTGGCGGCTGGCGCACCCCGAAGCCAGATCCGGCCGCGCCGCGCGACCCTCTTATGAAATGGCCTGTCGGATCGGGGCCGCTCTGGGAACGCCGGAGGAGGCGTTGATCGCCGCCGGTTACGGCAGCGCCACGGAATTACCAACTGCCCGGGTAGCGGACCGACTCAGCCGCGTGGAGCAGGAGCTCGCGGCCATCCGGCGTGCGCTGGCGGGTGAGGCAGCCACCCCCGCGGGCGAGGTACGGCCATCGGTGCGGCTGCCGCTGCTCGGGCAGATTCAGGCCGGCGAAGTCCACGAGGCGCTCGAAGCCCCCGGCGAATGGGTGGAGCTGCCCGCCGCGACGAGAGCCGCCGGAGACTTTGTGCTGCGCGTGCGCGGGAATAGCATGTCCCCCACCCTGCTCGACGGAGACATGGTGGTCATCCGGCGAGCAGATGTCGCGGAACCGGGGCAAATCGTTGCCGCTCTCGTCGGCGACGAAGTGACTCTCAAACGATTCGATCTGCGGTCGGGCATTCCAGAACTCGTACCAGATAACGAAGATTGGGCCGCGCTCCGCTGCGGCCCGGAAGTGCGCATCCTGGGGATAGTAACCGGTTGTTACCGACCGGCTGACGTGCTGCAACGGAGGCGACGATAACATGGCTGCAACCATTCCCGAGTTCGGACAGGCCGTGGCATCTGCACTGGATTGGCTGGGTTACTCCCCTGATACCGCGGGGCCTGTGGTGGGGATCAAAGGGGCGACCCTGGGGGCGATGTGCCAGGGGATCGTGCCCATGCGGAGCATCGTCATCCGCTTCGCCGAGGAATTGGCCCGGCAGGCCAACGGTCGCGGAGATTTGCCCGATTGGTGGTGCGACGTGGACGCATGGCTCGCCCTGGCGGGCCTGCCGCCACGGCGGGAACTCATCCCGCGTCGGCCTTCCTCTTCCGGAAACGGATTGGCTCGCCCCACCCCCTCCTCCCCCACTCGCGAGGCCCCGACCGGGGAACAATCAGCCGCCGCTTATTACCAGCCCCGTTACGAACGCCTGCCGGTGGGGGCTTCCTACGTTCACGTTTTCTGGCTCCACGACGGCAATGACCAGCGGGTGTTCCGGTTCAATCTGCCCGCCCACGTGGACTACCGGGAGCGTGCAGCGCGCTTAAAGCAGGCGCTGGCCTCCCTGACGAAGAGCGAGTTCGACCGCAAGTACGCCCGCTACCGTATTCAGCCTGGGACGGAGTAATAAGGGCTGCGGCAGGCCCCGAAAGCTTTCGGGGCAGGCACGGGGGCGCGTCTCAACGTTCCAAACTTGCCAACCCTCTGACCCAGAACCTTAACCGCCCGATGCCGGACGTTTACCGCGGACTCCGGCCCCCTTGGCCTTGACCGCTTCCGTAGCGCGGGCGCGTCGGGATCGGGTACTGTCCCCGCTCGCATTCTCTTCTCGCCGCCGCACGGGCGTCTGGGGTACGGGGGCGCCCGTGGCGAGCTTCGTTTCGGCAACCGGACGAGAGCGAGATGACCGCTTCGGAGCAGCGGATTCCGCCGCTAGTGGCGCCGCTTCTCTGCATGTGGAGGAGCGTGGAGTGGGCTTCTCCCCGGTGGTGGACACGGGGCGCGACGACCGTCCCGAGGCAGCGACTTCCCCCGCGGGCGAACGCGCTTCGGCGGGCCCCGACGCAGTCGGGATGCTGGGCCGGGCGCGCTTCGGGGAGCGAGCAGCCCCGGCCGGCCCAGGGGCGGAGGCGGCGCTCGCCTCGGATGTCCGGCGATGCGGCGGCTCGTCCATCACCGTCAGCGCCTGACGCCCGACCAGGCGCACAACCCGGTGCCACAGCGCCGCCGAAAATGCCGCCTGCCAGGCGAACGCCCGCCCATTCTCCCTCCGGTAGGTGGTCCACTGGCTCTCGTGCTGAATAGGAAACGTCTTCAGTTCCAGCAGCCGGAGCGCCAGGCGCCGGTCTTCCGTGTAAATCGCCGCCTGCTCTTCATCCAGGTGCCAGATAAAGGTGCGCACTGTCTTCTTCAGTTCGTCGGATGTGGAGAGTGGGAGCGCCGGGGGTGGGCGTCCCGAAAGCTTTCGGGACC
>JACQGL010000188.1 GCA_016199525.1 Armatimonadota bacterium | reverse complement strand
CTGGTGCCGATGGACGGGGGCAACCTGGCCATGAACGCCGGCGGTTCCTACCCCGGTGGGCCAACCGTCACTTTCTGAGAGAATTGGCCAGCCTGGCCCGTTATCCACCCGTAATACTGTGGCGACTGTCATGCGCCTTCCACCGGGGTGTGCGTCACGTGTTTGCGCATGCCTAAGCTCCGCCCCGAAGGGGCGCCGGAGAGTAGCCTGCCCCGAAAGCTTTCGGGGCCTGCAGCAGCGCCGCTGCAGGAGAACGCGTGATCAGGCGGATTTCGCCCTGGAGGGGCGGCGGAAGATCCGTCGGGCCCAGCCTTACGCAAAACTCTGACGCGCACCCCTTCCATCGGATGTTCCTTCCGAGGCAGGAGAGAGATTGGCATGGTAGAGGAACCGAACCCCAAACCAAGTAAGCAACAGCTGCTCTCGTTGTATCACCAGATGCTGCTCATCAGACGGTGTGAGGAGCAGTTGGCGAAATCTTACCAGGCGGGGCTCATCCACGGCGCCTGCCATACCTCTGTCGGCCAGGAGGCGGTTGCCACGGGCGTGTGCGCGCATCTGCGACCAGACGATGCCGTATTCAGTACCCACCGTGGGCACGGTCACGCACTGGCCAAAGGGGTCAGCGTGCGCCAGGTCATCGCTGAGCTGTTTGGGCGGGTCACCGGGTGTTCCTTCGGGCGGGGCGGCAGCATGCACCTCTTTGCGCCCGAGGTAGGGCTGATGGGCACGAGTGGTATCGTTGGCCCTTGCATCCTGCAGGCGGTTGGTGCAGGCTACACCTTCCAGCTACTCAAGGCCGACCGGATTGGCGTCGCCTTCTTCGGCGATGGTGCGGTCAACAATGGCGCCTTCCACGAAGGGCTTAATCTGGCTGCTATCTGGCAGCTGCCGATGCTGTTTGTTTGTGAAAACAACATGTACGCGACCGAAGTTCCCTTCGCGTATGCTACCAGAAACCAGAATGTCGCCGAGCGAGCCGCAGGTTATGGCTTACCCGGCATCGCTGTAGATGGCAACGATGTTCTGGCGGTGTATGAGGCCGCGGGTGAGGCGGTCGCCCGAGCCCGTGCGGGCGGCGGGCCAACCCTGTTGGAATGCAAAACTTATCGTACCCGGCCGCACGCCGAAGGGATGCGTGATGCGGGCTATCGGGCGGCGGAGGAGATCGAAGCCTGGAAGGCGCGCGATCCGATCACGTGCTTCAGGGAACGATTGCTGGGCATGGGGATCGTCACCACGGATGAATTCGGGCAGATCGAGACCGAGGTCAATGCGATCATCGAAGATGGGTTGGATTTTGCCGCTCGCAGCCCCTGGCCAGATCCGGCTACAGTCCTGGACCATATTTACAGTGCAGGAAAGTGAAACGCGATGCGTGAGCTGACGTTTACCGCCGCGGCCCGCGAGGCCCTGGCCGAAGAAATGGCGAAAGATCCGACGATCTTCGTTCTCGGAGAGGGGATTGGCGCCCGAGGCGGCAATTTCAACACCACGACGGGCCTCTACGAACTGTATGGGCCGGAGCGTCTGCGTGACACGCCCATCTGCGAAAGGGGCTTTGTGGGGTTATGTGCTGGGGCGGCGATGACCGGCTCGCGTCCGGTCGTGGACTTTATGTTTGTCGACTTCATCCTAGACGCTTTCGGGGAACTGGTCAATCAGATTGCCAAAATACAGTATATGAGTAGCGGGCGCCTGAGAATGCCGCTCGTCCTGCGTGGCTGTATCGGCATCGGCAATTCGTCCGCTACGCACCACTCCGGCAACTACTATCCTATTTTTGCCCATCTGCCGGGCTTCAGGATCGCGCTGCCGACGACGCCGTACGATGCCAAGGGGTTGCTCAAGACCTCGCTTCGCAGTGATGATCCCGTGCTCTTCCTGGAGCACAAGTCGCTGTTGAGTACCAAGGGACCCGTGCCCGAAGAGGAGTATACCATTCCATTTGGCCAGGCGATCATCTGCCGGCAAGGGCGGGATGTCACTGTGGTTGCGCTTGCCCTCATGGTGAAAAGGACACTGGAGGTATGCGATCTGTTGGCGCAAGAAGGCATCGCCGTGGAGGTGATTGATCCACGGACCGTGGTCCCTCTCGATATGGACACCATCCTGGGGTCCGTCCACAAGACGGGCCGGCTGCTGATCGTGGATGAGACCTACGCCCCGTACGGCATTGGGGCCGAGATCGCGGCCCAGGTGCTGGACCTGGCGTTTGATGACCTGGATGCGCCCGTGCGCCGTCTGAACGGTGCTCATACGCCGGTGCCTTATAGCCCTCCATTGGAGGCGGCTGTGACCCCTCAGCCGCACACGATTGCCCAGGCCATCCGTGACCTGATGGCCGAGTAAGCCACAGGCGGGCTGGGACAGCCTGGCCACCGAGGCTCTCTGAAACGGTTGCGAATCCTGGAGAAGAGGAAACGATGGCTGGCAGGATTGTCATGCCCCGGCTGGGGTGGACGATGGAAGAAGGTGCCCTGGTCGAGTGGTTGAAGCAGGACGGTGATCGGGTCGAGGCCGGCGAGATCCTGTTCACGGTTGAGACGGACAAAGCCTTGAACGAGGTTCAGTCCTTTGAAACGGGTACTTTACGCATTCCCCCCGATTCGCCACCGCCAGGCGCCAAGGTGCCGGTGGGGACGTTGTTAGCCTATGTGGTTGAGCCCGGGGAGCCGGTTCCATTTGAACGGTTGGCTGTGCCTGGGGAGCCAGGGGCGTCCGTCACGGCTGGAGTGGGTCGGGGGACTACGGCTCATGTCCCGTCGGGACCGCCCCCCAGGTCGGTAGAAGCTGTCCGGCAAGCTGCATCGACGATCAGTCCACGAGCTCGCCGCGTTGCCGCCGAATTGGGCGTCGAATGGACCGGACTCGCCGGCAGTGGTCGGACCGGACGTATCGTCGAGCGCGATGTCCGGGCTGCGGCGACGCAAATGGCAGCCGCTGCACCAGAAGCGTCGACGCTGGCGGCCCAGACGGCAGAGCCGCTGGCCCGCATCAAGGCGTCACCCCTGGCGCGACGACTGGCCGAAGAGGCGGGACTCGATCTGACGGCCCTGGCCGCCTCAAAGCCAGGTGCCACGCTTCAGCGCGAGGACGTGGAAGCGGCTATTGCGGCTCGCACCACGATCACCCCACGGCCAGCGCCCCTCCCGCGGGTGGGCGAAACCAGGCCGATCACCCCGGTCCGACGCCTGATTGCCCAGCGTCTTTCCGAGAGTGTTCACACGACTGCCGCCGTTACCCTGACTACCGAGGCTGATGCCTCTGAGTTAGCGGCTCTGCACAACAGGCTCAAGTCAACTCTTACACCGCTCGGGAGAACTGCCCCTACCTATAACGATCTGATGATCAAGCTCACCGCGGTCGCCCTGGGAGAACATCCCCTACTGAACGCTTCCTGGCAAGAAGAGGGGATCATCATTCATTCCGGCATTCATCTGGGCATAGCCGTGGACACCGAGGCGGGGTTAATGGTTCCGGTCATCCGCGATGTGTCCGCCAAGACCCTGCAGCAGATCGCCACAGAGTCCGCGGCCCTGGCCGAGAAGGCCCGGATGCGCACACTGGGCCCGGATGACCTGCAGGGCGGCACCTTCACCATCACCAATCTGGGGATGTACGGCATCGACGCGTTCACACCGATCATCAACTTGCCGCAGTGCGCCATTCTCGGTGTGGGGCGGATGATCAGCAAGCCAGCCGTTCACAACGATCAGGTCGTTCCGCGCCAAATGATGGCGCTTAGCCTCACATTTGACCATCGGGTGGTAGATGGAGGACCGGCCGCCCGCTTCCTCAACACGGTGCGCGAATATGTGGAGAACCCTTACCTCTGGCTGACTCAGTAGATAGTCGAAGCCCAGTCACCGCTCGGTAAGCCGCGCCGGGAGAAGGTGGTGGCCGACGGGATCGAGAGGAGTTCCTTCGTTCTGGATACCCACGCGGTTATCGGGCTGGCCCAGGGCGCAGGGATCGCTCCGCAGCGTTGTTGGGCTCCATCCCGCCCTCGCGGACGAAGGTCTACAGGGAGGGCCAGTGTCCCGAAGGCTTCCGGGAACGGGCGAGACGCGCTTCCAGTTACTCAACCCGCGCCGGAGGGCACGGCAGCCGGGACGGCCTGGATTCGGGGTGCTCGCCAGGCCATAGTTGGCGGGGCGGAATTCGGGCTACGGGGGAGCTGAACGCCTATCGCTGACGAACGGCTCATCGCCGCCGGGATAACGCACTGATGTGTGTCCGATGAGAAGGGGTGCACCACCGCAACGGTTCTCTGGCGAGTGAGTTGCCGCTCACGAGTAGAAGGGCCGGGGACCTACGATCATGCGGCACGATCTGGGACTAAAAATGCTGAGGGCTGTAGAACGCAACCGAACGGCTGCTGTGCTGCGGTTACTACAGGCTGGCGCAGACCCGAATACTCGGTCACCTAGCGGCCACACTGCCCTTATGGGGGCCGCATTCCGCCGTAACACCGCTGCGGTGAACTCCCTGATTGCGGCAGGAGCGGACGTGAACGCCTCACTACCCACTGGGGAAACCGCGCTGATCTTCGCAGCTCGAGTGGGGGACATTGCTATAGCCACAGCACTGCTAGATGCGGGAGCGAACGTGGATGCCGCGGGCACAGCTGCGACCCCTATCTCCGGCACGGCTCTTCACTGGGCAGGCTACTACGCAGACCAGGAGATGGCGCGCCTGCTACTCAGCAGAGGTGCCGACATCAATGCGCGGAATGCCGAGGGCATGACGCCTCTGATGACAGCGCTATACTATGGGCGTGGCGGGCGTGGCGGATCAGTTGCCCTTCTTCTCATGGAGCACGGTGCAGACGTAGGCGTCAGTGACTGCTTTGGTGGTACTGCGCTTTCATACGTTGCGAACCTGGTAGATGAACCGACGAGTGTGTTGCTGGCGGACAAAATTATTGCAGGTGGTGCTCGGATCGACACCCGGATGGTAGGTGGTCGGACCCCACTCATCGCGGCCATTGCCAGGGGACGTGAGCAGCTCGTACGGTTGCTGCTCAACAGAGGGGCGGACCCGACTGCAAGGACTGATGATGGCAGGTCTGCCGCAGAACTGGTGATGGCAAGTGTGCCGCCAGAATGGGTTGATGAGAAGCGCAGAGATCGTATAGCAGAGCTTCTAAGGCAGGCCGGCGTCCAGGGATGAGGATGCGGAATGGCTCTCGTGACAACCAGGATTGGCGGTTCACGTAGTCGGGAGCCTGGACTCTGCCCTCCCAATTCTGGTTCTGCGAGCGCCCGAAATGCCGGTGTCCCAGGTGCCGTGCATTCCTGGCTCGCGTTCGGTAACTGGAAGCCCGCGTCGTAAGCGTTCAGGGGGGTGGTTCTGTCCGGTGTTCTGCCGCACGGAGCGGAGCCTCTCAGCGGCGTTCCTCGAAGACGAGCATCGCATACCCCGGAACAGCAGGCACAGTGGTCTTGATGTAGCCGCCCGCCGCCTCGAACGGCAGCTCCTGGCGCGATGGGGCCAGGTAGACGCGCGCCGGCTCGCGGCCGTCCCCGCGCAGCGCCACGGAAACGCGGCGCAGCTCGATTGGCTCCTCGATCATATCGATGCTGGCCCCGCGGCGCTCCGGCACGTAGGAAAGGAGGTGCACGATCCGCCGCTCCGGCTGGCGGGTGACCATCACGCGCGCAAAGGAAGGCAGGTCCTCCGCCTGCACCATCGGTGCCGGCAGCAGCTTCGCCAGCAGATTGGCTACCAGCCGCCTCACCGGCACCTGTGCATGGTGGTGATACGAGGTGAAAACCGGATGGCTGATGTGGGCGATGGGGCCGTGCATCGTCACCGCGGCTCGTCCCGTCGCCCTGTCAGGCGGCAGGTAGACATAGCCGTGCTCGCCATCCCAGTGCCGGCTGTAGTAGGGCGCCCAGATCTCGGCCAGCACCTCGGTTCCATCCAGCGGCGCGATCGCCGTGCCGCGGTCGTAGAGCGTGACCGGCATGTCCGGCATCCCCTCGGACAATCGGGGCCCCGCCACGAAGTACGCCGGATCGCAGGGATCCTCCCCCTCGAGGCGGAGGCCCCATTCAGGGAGAGCGAACCCCGTCCTGTCCGGGGTCGCGCCCGACCAGCCGGACGAAAGCACGGCCCCCCCACAGGCGAGATGCGCCCGCACCTTCGCGGCCGCCGTCTCGTCCAGCAAGACGTCGTCCGGCAGAATCAGCAGCCGGTAGCCCTCCCACGCGGCCTTATCGGAGAGGACGTCGAACTGCTGCTTCAGCTCGCACAGCAGCCGGGTGGCACCCTTCAGCGCCGCCTGGCTGCGGGCGAAGGCCTGTTCGTGGACCCAGCTGAACCCCGGCGCGGGGGCCACCACGCCGATTTCGGCCTGGGGCTGTGCGTCCTCAAGCCACGGCTCCAGCTTCTGAAGCCGGGTGTAGACGCGCTCAATCAGATCGAACACGGCATGGTTGATGTCTCCGCGGGGGTGGAAGTGGTCACCGATGGTGGTGCGCATGCCGAGGGCCAGGCCGTGCAGGCAGTCGTACTCCAGGCTGGCCTCGGTGCGGATCCCGCCGAAGTCGCCCCAGGAGCGGTGGAAGCGGCCGGTCATGTTCAGCAGCGGCTTCCCCAGAGTGCGCATATAGCGGCCGTACAGCGGCAGCGCCTCGTATCCCCAGCCGCCGGTTGGGAGACACTCGTACTCCAGGTACGTGCCGATCTCCTGCTGGTCCTCATAGCCGACCCCGTTGAAGTAGAACAGGAGGTCGGGCTTGACCGCTCTTGCTGCCTCGGCGATGCGGCGGGCGATCCGGACGCGCGACAGATTGGCGAATTCCGCCCGTTGAGCGGCGTCGGCCCAGTCGATGCCCCGCTCCTTCATCTCGCGGACGCACTCGACGCCCACGCAGGGGTGCTGGTGCATGCAGTCGAGGAACAGCCCGGCGACCGGGTAGCCCGAGACGATCTCCCGCACCATGGCGAGGAGGTGCTCAGCGTAACTAGTATTGTAGCACATCATCCGGAAGAAGTGGTCCAGCCGATCCGGGCGGTAGGTATAGCCTTCCGGCGTCAGCACGGTCCAGTCGCGGTGCAGCAGAGCCTCTTCGTGGCTCAGGCCGACGTTGACGTAGGCCGTGAGGGCAATCCCCCTGGCCTGGCAGGCCTCTGCCAGCCGCCCGAAGAGGTCGTACTGCAAAGACGGGTGGCGGATGCCGACCTTCGTGTCGTAGTAGGCCATGCCCAGGTTGCACCGGGCGTGGAAGACGATATAGTCCACCCCACACGCCTTAATGCGGTCGGTGAAAGCGTCTGCGTCAAACGCGGCGCCCACATCCGGGCAGGCCGGCATGGTATGCACGTCGTAGAAGAGGCACCACTTCGGCTGATGCATGGTCGCCTCCGTTTTCATCCTCAGTCGATGGAGAAGCCGGGAGTCGTGTAGTAGGCCAGGTTGGGCTGCCGGACGTCGGCCCGGCCGATCTGGGCCACCACTGGCACACTCGAGCGGAGCCGCAGGGCGTACTGGCCGTAGGGGATCTGGAAGCGGCGGTCGCCCAGCGGTTTGTCCAGGCGGAAGCAGCTCACCCGCCGCCCGGGCACGCTCACCTGCAGCCCGGTCTCCGGCTCGCGGTTGCCGAAATAGACATCGATCTCGAGGGCGGCTTCCTCGTCGCCGGTGTTCAGCACGATCAGGGATTCATGTCCCTCCAGCGGCAGCCCCGGCTCGCCCGGCGGCGGCAGGTCGCCGTCCGGGAAGATCCAGGTTTTCCTTCCTTCTCCTGCGCTCACCGTTCGCACCCTCCGTGCGCTGCTGCGCGCCGCGCCGTCAGCGGTCCCACGCCGCGGCCAGGCCCTTCGCCGTGAAGAAACGCGCTTCCCGCTCCTTCAGAGCGTCGATGAGCGCCTCAAGCTGCGCCAGCGCGTAGTCGCCGCAGTTCCTAACGAGGAAAGGATCCGGCACCACGGTGCCTTCGCCGAAGCTGAAGCGCTCCGGCATGTCCACGAACTCCCACGGATGGAAGTAGAAGCAGAGCACCGCGGGCAAACCGCGGCGCGCCGTGTAGCCGATAAAGCCGTCGATATGCTTCATCAGCTGGCGCGCGCTCGCGGTGCGGAACAGGGGCCACTGGTCGCGGTCGCGACCGTACGGATCCTGGCTCTCGATGGTCATATCCGCGAAGTTGGGGATCTCGAGCACCGCGGAATCGCCTGGCTGCGTCCAGTCTTTCCGGCTGGGATGGTAGGGCACGAGCCGCTCGCGGTAGAAGTAGAGCGGGTAGGAAGCGTCCGCGACGTAGCCGAGCTCCTCCAGGGCGTTCACCACCGCCGTGCTGCCCCACAGACGCGGGCATCGGAACGAGACCGGCGCCTCGCCGAGGCTGTCCGCCACGTACTCGGTCGCCCGCCGGAGGCGGAGCGGCACCTCCTCCGGCAACAGCGGCTTGATGCCCGGAATCTCGAAGATGGGGTCGCCAACCGTCTCGTGGTAAAGGGAGTGGCATCCCACCTCGTGGCCGCTGCGCACCACGGATTTTACGACTTCCGGGAACTGGCACGCCGCATCGCCGGTGAAGAAGAAGGTGGCCGGCGCATCCTTCCTGCCGAGCAGCTCCAGCAGCTTCGGCGTCCCGTGCTTCACCCCTTCGTAAAAGGGCGACCAGCTACCGCAGTCGGTCTCCATATCGAGACCAAAAACGACTATCAACCCCTCCATCGACTGCCTCCCCATCTCACAGCTCCAGGACCTCCAGCCGCCGCTGAGACAGCATCTCCACCCCGCTCCTGGTAACCCGAACGCCGTCCTCCCAGCGCAGTCCGAAAGTGTCGGTGTAGAGGAAAGTATCGACCTGGAAGGTCATGTTCTCGTCGAGCAGGTAGTCGGAAGTGGATTCCATCCACGGCCGTTCCACCTCCATTAAGCCAATGGCGTGGCACGGGCCGTAGAGGAGGTAGTCGCCATACCCATTGGCTTTGACGAACTCCTCGAACTTCAGCACCACGTCGCGAGCGGGCGCGCCCGCCTGCATCAGCTCCATCGTCTTGTGGTGCGCATCCAGGCCGAATTGCACCAGCTCCCGCATGAGCCTGGGCATCGGTCCGAAGCAAACAGGCCTCCCGACGCTGGATGAGTAGCCGCCTACGCGGGCCCCGATATTGAGCTGAATGAGCTCCCCTCGTTCCAGGGGCTTGGGGCTGGGGCGCCCGATAGCGTGCGTGCTGTGAACGCCGGAAAGCACGTAAGTGGGGTGGCCCTCGTACTCGGCGCCGTTGGCGTACATCGCCGCCTGGGCGATGCCGACCCCCTCCTGCTCGGTCATCCCCGGCTTCATCTGCTTGAGTACCTCTTCGGTGGCGATCTCGCTGATGCGGAAGGCCTCTCGCATCAGCTCAATCTCGTGGGGGCTCTTGATGGCGCGCATCTCGGCCAGCACGTCGTCCGCGCGCACCAGCTCCGCCTGGCCCTTCGCCCGGTCGATCGTCTGGTAGACGGTCACCGGCATGACCGAGAGCCCCGCGATGCCGATGCGCCGGATCGGTCGCTTGTGAGCCAGTTCCCCCAACACCGTTTCCAGGGAAGACAGGGCCATGCCCGGGTAGGCGGGCTCGGCGGATTCGCGGTATTCCAGAATCTGGCGGATGGCGGGAATCGCGCTCCGGGTCCGGGCAAAGGTGAGGCTTTCGGGCCCGATCAGCAGCACGGGGTCGCCAGTGCGCCCGATCGCCACGCCTCCCGTCTCAAAAAGAGGCCAGTAATCGGAGAGATATCGAACGTTGGCGGGATCCGCCTCGTCTCCATGGGCGATCAGCACATCGAGATCTTGCTCGGCCATCTTCTGCTGCAGCGTTCGCCACCGCTGCTCGAACTCGGGCTTGGGTATGGCCTGCAGTTTTGTCACCTGAGCACCTCCTTGCTCGAACAGGCCTGGGCGTCTATCCTCCAGGCGCACGGCAACCAGCCCGGCATGGGGCCTCGGTTGTGTGATCGGTTCCACACGTTTGCCACGGTTCGACCGCAACGCGGCAGCGGCTTCTGCCATCGTGCGCTGGGGCAGCCGTACCGTGGTCAGTGGCGGCGCAGGCTGGTTCTACACCCCTTCCGGATCCTGTGAAGCCCCT